>JAFBIU010000020.1 GCA_021531775.1 Parabacteroides distasonis
AGTTTTGACCAGATTCGTAATGATGGTTATGTGTATGTAGATAAGACAGCTTTGATCTACCAGTTGGTGACAACCGGCAAGATCTATTTCTTGAGCCGTCCGAGACGGTTCGGAAAGAGTCTGCTTATCTCTACCCTTGAACACTATTTCTTGGGGCACAAGGAACTGTTCAAGGGCTTGGCCATGGAACAGTTGGAACAGGATTGGCTGGAATATCCGGTGTTTCATATTGATTTCAACAATACAGACTTTACACAAGCGGGTAAACTGGCTATGAAAATCAACATCTATCTAACCGAATGGGAACAGATCTATGGCGCACTTCCTGTTGAAGGCGATTTGGGAGACCGCTTCGCTTACGTACTGGAACAGGCACACAAACAGACGGGCCGACGGGCTGTCGTCTTGGTGGATGAATACGACAAACCGATCTTAGATGTACTGGATTCAGGCTACACGACCCAGCAGAACGGAAAGGAGATCCTGTTGGAAGAGCAGCATCGGAATATCCTCAAAGGTTTCTATTCCGTCTTCAAAGGGGCTGATGCCCATCTGAAGTTTGTCCTCCTGACAGGTGTCACCAAGTTCTCGCAGGTGAGTGTCTTCAGCGGATTCAACCAGCCGGATGACATCAGTATGGTGGAGGATTATGAAGCTTTATGTGGTATTACGAAAGAGGAACTCTTGACCGTCTTTGCCGAATCCATCCGGGAGTTGGCTCAAAAATGGAAGATTACTGAAGAAGGGGTCAAGACCAAACTGAAACGGCAGTATGATGGCTATCATTTCAGCGAGAACCTGTTGGGTGTCTATAATCCTTTCAGTCTGCTGAATTGTTTCAAGCATAAGAAAATGGCTGACTACTGGTTTGCATCCGGTACCCCTACTTATCTCGTGCGCCTGTTGAGCCATACCCAGGAGCAACTCAACGATATGGTGGGCCAATACTATTTCCCGGAAGAGTTCATCGATTACAAGGCCACCGTAGAACAACCCTTGCCGATGATCTACCAGAGTGGTTATCTGACTATCAAGGATTATGACCCGGAGATGAACAGTTTCCTGTTGGACTTCCCGAACAACGAAGTGAAAAAGGGCTTCCTGACGTTAGTGGCGACGGATTACCTGAAACCCAAAGAGCGTGTGATTTCTTGGATACAACAGGCTGTCGAGTCTCTCCGACAAGGAAAGCTCGAACTGTTCCGCGACCAACTGACAGCTTTCTTGGCCAGTGTGCCCTATTCCATGCGTCGGAAGCAGGACGAACGGGAGTATGAACGTTACTTCCATTACACCTTCTACCTGCTGTTGCGCCTGTTGAGTGTCTATATGGTCTATAGTGAGAAGGAACAAAGCCAAGGTCGGGTCGATTGCATTGTGGAGACTCCCGACTACGTCTATATCTTCGAGTTCAAATTGGACGGTTCTGCCGAACAAGCTCTCCAGCAGATCAAGGACAAGGGCTATGCCCGTCCCTACCTGTCCGATCCTCGGAAGCTCTATCAAATTGGCGTCAACTTTTCATCGGAAACGGGAACGATCGAGGGGTTCAACTATGAATAGCCGACATTCTTTTTATAGCTATCGAAGAACCGAAGCGGATTGAAATATTATTTGTAAGTTTGCGGGCAAATCAAGAAAAGAAGAATGAAGAACGAATTTCTCCAAATAGAAGAGGCCATCGTGGCCATGCTGAAAACAGTATATGATCCTGAGATTCCGGTCAACATCTATGATCTGGGATTGGTCTATAAAGTAGATGTGGATGATCAGAACAATGTACATATAGATATGACCTTGACAGCTCCCAACTGTCCCGCTGCCGATTTCATCCTCGAGGATGTACGCATCAAGGTGGAATCAATCAAGGAGGTGAACAGTGTGGAGGTCAATCTGGTGTTCGAACCGGAGTGGAACAAGGATATGATGACCGAAGAGGCCAAATTGGAACTGGGCTTACTCTGATCGCACATGGCCAAGATCTATTTTGCTTCGGATGCCCATTTGGGAGCCAGGTTCCACAGCGACCCATTGGCTGTTGAACAACGGCTGGTGCGTTGGCTGGACCAGATCAAAGCGGATGCCACGGAGGTTTGGTTCTTGGGCGACATGTTCGACTATTGGTACGAGTATAAGTATGTGGTTCCGAAAGGACATGTACGTTTCTTGGGCAAGTTGGCCGAATTGTCGGATGCCGGCATCCAGATTCATCTCTTCACCGGGAACCACGATATTTGGATGTTCGACTACTTACCTCAGGAGATCGGAGCCATCATCCACCGGGAACCGGTCACCGTCGATCTGTTAGGGAAACGTTTCTTTCTGGCGCATGGCGATGAGGTGGATACACGTAGCAAGGCGTTCCGGCTGATGCGTTACCTGTTCCGCAACCGCTTCTGCCAATGGCTCTATGGAGGTATTCATCCCCGCTGGACCTTCGGCTTTGCCTTGGGCTGGTCACTCAGTAGCCGCAAGAAGGGATTGAAGTCACCTATGGAGTCGGGCGGTTATCAAGGGGAAGCAGGTGAGTACCTGGTACAGTTTGCCAAGTCCTATCTGCAAACCCATCCCGACATCTCCTTTTTCATCTTTGGCCATCGCCACATCATGCTGGACCTGATGTTGAGCCGTACCAGCCGATTACTGATTGCCGGCGACTGGATGCAACACTTCTCCTACATCTCATGGGATGGCGAGAACCTGTTTTTAGATCAGTTCGAAATGGACGAATGAGTCGGCCCCCCTAAAATAGCAATGCGGATGCAACCCGAGGGGGAAACATCCGCATTATTATTTTTGTCAATCCCTTCGATTAGATAGAAGAGATACGCAATGCATTCAACAGATCCGGATTGATCGGCTTATCGTTCTTGATGGCCTTCGAGAAGGGTACATTGACGATATGATCGTTTTGGATACCAATCATCACATTCCGCTGTCCGTCCAACAGGGCATCGACAGCTGCCACACCCATACGGGTAGCTAAAATACGGTCTTGTGCCGACGGCGAACCTCCTCGTTGCAAGTGACCCAAGATAGAGACACGAACATCAAACTGCGGATACTCGTTCTTTACACGTTCGGCAACGCCCATGGCACCACCTGTCACATCGCTTTCAGCCACCAGCACGATACTACTGTTCTTGGATTTACGGAAACCGGTTTCGATCATTTCAGCCAACTGGTCCTTCTCCAACGAGATCTCCGGAATGATGGCAGCTTCAGCTCCTGACGCAATCGCACCATTCAAAGCCAGGAATCCGGCATCACGACCCATTACCTCGATAAAGAAAAGACGCTCATGCGAGGTTGCCGTATCGCGAATCTTATCGACACATTCCATGATCGTATTCAAAGCGGTATCGTAACCGATCGTTACGTCTGTACCATACAGGTCATTGTCGATCGTACCCGGCAGACCCACAATCGGCATGTTGAACTCTTCGGCAAAGATACGGGCACCGGTCAATGAACCGTCACCACCGATCACCACCAATGCATCAATACCATGCTCCACCAATTTGTCATGAGCCTGCTTACGGCCTTCGGGTGTCTTGAACTCCATACAACGAGCTGTCTTCAGAATCGTACCACCACGCTGAATGATATTACTTACATTTTGTGTTTTAAACTCCTCAATTTCATCGGTAATCATACCTTTGTAGCCACGATAGATACCCTTCACTCGGATTCCATTGAAGATGGCAGCACGTGTCACCGCACGGATCGCTGCGTTCATTCCGGGAGCATCACCTCCGGAAGTTAAAATGCCAATACATTTGATAGCGGCCATTGATATTCCCTTTTTTATGTTTTGCAAGCAAAAATACGAAAAGTATCAGTACAGTGCATACTCCAAAAGCCTTTTTATTTTGGCTGTGGGTGATTAATTGCCCGAACACGGTCGGCTACTGCCTCCATCAACCATTTGGGCGTAGAGGTGGCTCCACAGATACCGACCCGTTCAACACCGGCCGGCAACGGATCTTGTACCTCCGAAGCATCCGAAATAAAAACCGTATGGGCATTGGCTTTCAGACACTCATCGAACAGCATCTTGCCATTGGAACTCTTCTTACCTGCCACGAAATAGACCCAATCGTGTTGCGAAGCAAAGGCCTTGATATTGTGTAAGCGGTTTGCCACTTGCCGACAGATGGTATCGTGATAGGCAAACTCCACACCGGGAGCAATCCGTTGCTGGATCTCACTGACGATCTTCCGGAAGCCATCCAACGACTTGGTGGTTTGCGAAAAAAGGCTGATGCCTTGCTGGAAATCCAACCGGTCCAAATCCTCCGGTTTCTCGACCACAATGGCGGTTCCTTCGGTCTGCCCGACCAGACCATTCACTTCGGCATGTCCCTTTTTGCCATAGATCACCAATTGAGTTCCCTTCGAACGGGTCTCCAAGTAGCATTTGTGAATCTTTCGTTGCAACCGGAGTACCACCGGACAGGTGGCATCCACAATGGTGATCCGATTCTGCTGGGCTACCTGATAGGTCGAGGGCGGCTCACCATGGGCACGCAAGAGCACCTTGCAATCCTTCAATCGTGCAAACTCCTCGTGTTCGATGGTGCAGAGACCCCGTTGTTGCAACCGCTCCACCTCCAAGCTATTGTGTACGATGTCCCCCAAGCAATAGAGGGTCTTGCTCGTTTTCAATTCCCGTTCGGCACTCTCAATGGCATTGACGACCCCAAAGCAGAATCCCGAATCCTTGTCAATCTCAACTTCGATCATATATTTTATGCCTCTTCATCGACCACTTCGTGGAACTGAGCCAACAACCAGGCCTTCTGTTCCGGAATGGTCATGTTTGAATTGTCCAATACACGCGCATCTTCGGCCTGACGCAACGGTCCTACCTCGCGATGCGTATCCAGATAATCCCGCTTGCGGATGTTGGCCAAGACCTCTTCGTAGGAAGCGGATTCTCCCTTGGCCTGTAGTTCGGCCATGCGACGTTGCGCACGCACTTCAGGCGAAGCGGTAATGAAAAACTTCAACTCTGCATCGGGAAAGACGACGGTTCCGATGTCTCGTCCATCCATCACGACCCCTTTCGCCCGGCCCATCTCCTGCTGTTTGGCCACCAAAGCCTCCCGCACAAAGCCCAAGGCAGCCACCTGACTCACATGATCGGCCACCTCCATACCACGGATCTCCTGTTCCACACAGAGGCCGTTCAGATAGGTATCGGGGCGACCGGTCGCTTCATTCGGGCGGAAAGCAATCTGGATGTCTGGCAAGGCCTGCTTCAAAGCAGCCTCCTGAATCGTGTCGCCCTCGAAGAGGTGGTGACGCAAGGCATAGAGCGTCACGGCCCGATACATCGCACCGGTATCAATATAGGTATAGCCAATCTCACGGGCCAGATCTTTCGCCATCGTACTTTTGCCACTGGATGAATGGCCGTCAATTGCAATCGTAATCGTTTTCATACATTATATATATTATAGTCTATAGTCGGAAATCTTGGAGCGAGAGGGAAAGGCTCAACATCAACGAGAGTGCCGACGGATGGTATTTGGCCATCGAGACACCTATGTCAAACATCTTCAGCTTCAAACCGGCTCCTGCGGTAAAACCGGCCAGTCCGTTGCTGCCGCGCAACTTCAGGTCGTAATGCGCCTTGGGATTGAAGCCGACACCCAACCAGAAATGGTCGGAAGGCAGGAAATCGACCCCCACCAGCAGATGCTTGAACAGTCGTTTGGTGAAGTTGTCCCCTTCCCCCTCCAAAGCTGTCCGATCGTCCGCATCGAACTTCCAGCGGTTCAGATATTGGGCGGTCAACGAGAAGCGGATAGGCGCATGGTTCATCCGTTTGGAAATACCCACCTGAATGTCCCATGGCATCTTCTGCCGTTCATCGTTGTAGGCCTTCAACTGGGCTCCCACATTCTTCAGCACAATACCGGCTGAGAATCCTTGATCAGCCTGGTAGTAACTCAAACCGGCATCGAAGCAGAGACCGATGGAGGTATAGTCGGCCCACGAAGAGTAGAGAAACTTCATGGAGAGTGCTCCCCGCCAATGGGGGTTCAGGTCGCGGGAATAGAACCCCTGCAGGGCGATGTCCTTGGCCGATACGTTGCCCAATACTACATTCTCGGAGGTCACCTCCCGAATGTCGCCATAACCCATGAAGGAGGCACCTACCGCCCAGGCTGCACTGTCGCCCGCCGCTTTGGCAAAGACGGCACTCCCGGCATTGATGTCAGAGATGTAGTTGAGATAATTCAGGTTGACCATCTTGTCCATCTCCGCCCCTAACAAGGCCGGATTGTGGAAGATCAACGACGGATCGGTCTCGACCAGCGATACCGTATGTCCGCCCAAGGCATTGGCACGGGCCGAAGCGGGCAGGCGCAAGAAGGTAAAAGCCTCATCGCCCACCTGGGCAAAGGCGGCAGAAACCCAAAAAGAGAGGAGCCATATAAACAGTTTATTTCCCATATTCGATCAAATTCTCGTCAAAAGTACATTTTTCCATTCAAGAGAACGAAAAAAAAGCAGAAAAGGTATATGCATTCTGAAAATATTCGTATTTTTGTGCGATAGAAAAGCACATATCATTTAAAATAATAAAGTATGGAAATTAAGAAATCACCGAAAGCGGACTTAGAGAGAGGTAAAACTCTAAGTATCCTGATGGGTTTCGTAGTGGGCTTGGCTGTACTGTTCGTGGGCTTTGAATGGTCTGACAGTGAAGTGCAGGTGGCTACAGAAAGTGATCAGGTAGCGGACATCATCGCTGAGGAAGAAGTGGAAATCACGAGACCGGAGAATACGCCTCCTCCCCCTCCTCCTCCTCCAGCACCTGTCGTAACTGAAGTGTTGAACGTTGTGGAAGATGACGTTGAACTGGAACAGCAAGACATCTTGAGTTCTGAGGATAGTCAGGACGCTGTACAGCAGGAAACATTCATTGCTCCGGCTGTTGTGGAAGAAGAAGAGGAATCATCTCAGACGATCTTTACGGTCGTAGAAGAGATGCCGGACTTCCCCGGTGGACAGGCAGAATTGTTGAAGTTCATCGCCAAGTCTATCAAGTATCCGGTAATCGCTCAGGAAAACGGTATCCAAGGTCGTGTAATCTGTGCGTTCGTGGTTAACAAGGACGGTTCTGTAGTAGATGCAGAGGTGCTTCGTGGTGTTGACCCCTCATTGGACAAAGAGGCTCTCCGTGTGATCGGTACCATGCCGAAGTGGAAGCCCGGTAAGCAGAGAGGTAAACCCGTACGTGTTAAGTACACCGTGCCTATCACGTTTAGATTACAGTAATCCGAATGAATTAGTAAAAGGCTGCTTCGGCAGCCTTTTTTATTATCTCAGTCAAATCAAATTGTTTCTGTTATGTACACATTTGAATCGATTCTGAAAACGATCGAAACAGCATTGGGCCAGCTGCAATTCACAACTCCTCCAGCCAGCTTGTACGAACCCGTCAGCTACATCCTGTCGTTAGGCGGCAAGCGCATCCGACCGGCACTCGTGTTGATGGCCTATAATATATATAAGGTAGAAGATCTGACTCCGGCCATCCGGACGGCTTTGGGTCTGGAGGTATTTCACAACTTCACCTTGCTGCATGACGACCTCATGGACAAAGCCGACAAACGACGTAACAAGCCGACCGTCCATCAAGTATGGAACGACAACACCGCCATCCTCTCGGGCGATGCCATGCTGATCGAAGCCTATCGACTGATCGGGGCTACCGATCCGGTTCACTTGAAACCGATCTTGGACCTCTTCACCCAGACGGCTGCCGAGATTTGTGGCGGACAGCAATACGACATGGAGTTTGAGCAACAACTCGACGTGACAGAAGCGGAATACATTGAGATGATCCGATTGAAGACGGCCGTCCTGTTGGCCTGCTGTCTGAAGAGCGGAGCCCTGTTGGCGGATGCACCGGACGCTGAGGCGGAGGCCCTCTATCAGATCGGTATCCACATCGGTTTGGCCTTCCAGCTGCAAGACGACCTGTTGGACATCTATGGAGATCCGGCCACCTTCGGCAAGAATATCGGGGGAGACATCCTTTGTAACAAGAAGACCATCTTCTTGGTCAATGCCCTCAAACAGGCTTCGGAAGAGCAACGGGCAGAACTGTTGGACTGGATGGCAAAGGAGGAATATAATCCGGCAGCCAAGATCGCCCACTTCACCGCCTTGTACAATACCCTGGGATTGAAAGCCCAGGTGGAGGCTCAGATTTCGGACTATTTCGATCGTGCCATGGGTTACTTTAACCAGTTGCAGGTGGCTCCGGAACGTTTGGAGGTATTGAAAGAGATTTGTCACCGGCTCATGCATCGTCAATCATAATATGGGACTGATCGATACACATTGTCACCTCTATCTGGAGGATTTTGATCCGGAACAGGAACAGCTCATCGAAGAGGCGAAAGCATCGGGAATCGAACGGCTGCTCATGCCGAATGTCGATCTCACCACGATCGACCGGATGCATGCGCTGTGTGACCAACATCCCGACTTTACGCTTCCGATGATGGGATTCCATCCGACCAGCGTCGATGAGCACTATGCCGAGGCATTACGAATCACAGAACAATGGTTGGGCAAGCGCGCCTATTGTGCCATAGGGGAGATCGGTATCGACCTCTATTGGGACAAGACCTACCTGAAAGAGCAACAAGAGGTCTTCGAAGAGCAACTGCGATGGAGTATCGACCTGGATCTGCCCGTGGCCATCCATACCCGTGAAGCCTACCCGGAAGTGCTCAACTGTATATATAAGGTAGGAGCCGATCGGCTGTATGGAGTGTTCCACAGCTTTACCGGCACGCGTGAAGAGCTGGACGAGGTGGAAAAGTTGTCCCGTTTCATGATTGGCATCAATGGGGTGGTCACCTTCAAGAATGCACATCTGGACGAACGGATCCAGGATTTTCCGCTCGACCGGATCCTGTTAGAGACCGATGCACCCTACCTTTCACCGGTTCCCTACCGCGGAAAACGGAACCTGCCGGTCTATATTTGGAAAACAGCCGAAAAACTGGGTAACATCTGGAACCTGCCCACTGAACGGATCGTGGAAGCAACGCAAAAGAATGCGATTCGACAGTTCAAGTTGGCTCAATTCGACCGATAATTGATTTTTTTGGGCTGAAAAGAAAAATTATCGAACGATTATGATGGTTATGTCAATCAAAAAGTATAGATTTGTGCACTGAAACGTACGTCCAAGTAAAGGATTCGTCAGAAACACTTATTTGAAGAATAAAGTTGTTTGGAGAGATGCTCGAGTGGTTGAAGAGGCACGCCTGGAAAGCGTGTATACGCCTAAAGCGTATCGCGGGTTCGAATCCCGCTCTCTCCGCCAAACAAAAATGGATTATTAACAAGAAAAATATTGAGAATTATTAATCTTAAAAATTAAACACACAATGAAAAAGTTATTTGCAAAAACGCTCTTGGGCTTGTGTGCCCTGGGAACCTCAAGTGTTGCATTCGCTCAGGAAGCAGCTGAAGCTGCTCAGCCGGCAGTAGAAGGTGGTATGTATCAGGCATTGAAAACGAAGTTTATCGAAGGTGGTGCAGACTTCATGAGTTTGGTTGCTATCGCTTTGATCTTCGGTTTGGCATTCTGCTTGGAGAGAATCATCTACTTAAACTTGGCTGAGACAAATTCCAGCAAATTGTTGAAGGGTATCGAAGAGGCATTGGACAAAGGTGATGTAGAAGCAGCTAAGGCTGTTGCTCGTGACACAAGAGGTCCGATCGCATCTATCGCTTATCAGGGCTTGATGAGAATTGACCAGGGCATTGATGTTGTAGAAAAATCTATCGTATCTTACGGTGGTGTACAGGGTGGTCTGTTGGAAAAGAACATGTCATGGATCACATTGTTTATTGCAATGGCTCCGTCATTGGGATTCTTGGGAACAGTTGTTGGTATGATCATGGCGTTCGATAAGATCGAACAGGTAGGTGATATCAGCCCGACGGTTGTTGCCGGTGGTATGAAGGTGGCCTTGATTACTACAGTAGGTGGTTTGATCGTTGCCTTGATTCTTCAGGTATTCTATAACTATTTGTTGAGCAAGTTGGAGGCTATCCTGAACCAGATGGAAGATGCTTCTATCTCTTTGCTGGACTTAGTTATCAAATATAACCTCAAATTCAAAAAATAATAGAGACTTATGGCAGTTACAAAAATAAGAAAAATATCCAGTTGGACACTGCTGATTTGTTCTATTATCAGTATTGTTGTCCTCGGGATGTTTTATGCAGGTGGTGTCGTTGACCCCGCTGCAGAAAACAAGGAGCCGATCAACACAGGCTTGTTGATCGATTGGACATCAGCACTGTTCTTTGCTACCATTGTTAGTACAGTGTTATTTGCCGTATGGCAGTTCATTTCACTGTTGAAGACAGACGCTAAATCAGCTATCTCTTCACTGGGTGCGCTGGTTATTTTCGCAGCAATTCTGTTCATTACCTACTCAATGGGTGATCCGACTCCGTTGACAGGTTTGAACGCAGAATCTGAAAAGTACAATACAGAGGGTTGGTTGCTGATCACCGATATGTGGATCATGTCAACAATCGTATTGGTTTGCTTAATTATTGCATGTGTTGTCTGGGGTTCTTTGAAGAGAATCATCGGTAAATAAGAAAGTCTAACGATTTGAAACAAGAAAGAAATGGGTAAGAAAAGAAAGACACCGGGAATTAATGGTTCTTCTTCAGCCGATATCGCTTTCATGTTGCTTATCTTCTTCCTTATTACGACATCAATGGATACAGACCAAGGTTTGGCAAGACGTTTGCCGCCTCCTGTGCCCAAAGACCAGAAGAATGATGCCGATGTGGACATCAAAAAGAGAAACCTGTTGGTGGTGCTGATCAACAGTAACAACCAGATTCTCTGTGGTGACCAGTTCGTCGATGTCAAGCAATTGAAAGATAAGATTAAGGAGTTTGTTGAGAACCCTTATAATGATGAACACAAGCCGGAGAAAATTGAAGTGGACGTTCCGTTCTTTGGCAAGCGTATGGTAACAAAGAACCATGTCATCTCTTTGCAGAATGACCGTGGTACTGAATATCAGGCTTATATCAACGTACAGAACGAAATCGCTGCAGCTTACAACGAATTGAGAAATGATGTTTCTAAATCTAAATTCGGTAAGGAATTTGCTGAATTGGATGAAGAACAGCAGAAAGCTGTACAGATGATTTATCCGCAGAAGATTTCAGAGGCTGAACCGAAAAATTATGGAGGGAAGTAAGTAATGGGAAAGTTTAGTAAAGCGGGCGGACGTGAAATGCCCGAATTGAACACGTCATCATTACCTGACTTGGTGTTCGCATTCTTGTTCTTCATCATGATGGTTACTACCATGCGTGAAGTAACACTGAAGGTTGAATTCCACGCTCCCCAAGCAACGGAGCTTCAGAAATTGGAAAAGAAGTCATTGGTAACGTTCATCTATGTAGGTAAACCGACACAAGACTTGCGTGGTAAGATGGGTTCTGAAACTCGTATCCAGTTGAACGACCAGTTCGCTGAGACATCAGAGATTCAGGATTACATCGCTCAGGAGAAGTCCAGTATGAAAGAGGAAGACCAGCCGTTCATGACTGTATCTATCAAGGCCGACAAGGAGACTAAGATGGGTATTATCACGGATATCAAGCAGGCTCTTCGTGAAGCATACGCATTGAAGATTAGCTACTCAGCTGCTAAGCGTGTAGAGAAATAATTGTTCTCCATCTATAAAAATGAGAGGTCGAAGATTGAACTTCGACCTCTTTTTTTATTCTACTCCATAGACGTTTCGATGGATGGTACGGCAAACGGTATCGAAGGATGCTGACAGGTCGATGAATCCGTAAGACATCAAACGCATCTCCAACTCCTCTCCTCCGGGTCGATAGGGAGGTTGTACATACCGATGTGAATCCAAGGTAAATCCAAGACGCTCGTAGAAACCGATGCGACGACGGGACCATTCATCCGCCGGTAGCTCCACTTCCAAGACAAGGGGTTTGGTCAAGGATTGCAGATAACTGCGAAGTGCACGCGAACCGATCCCGCCATTCCGCTGTTCGGAGGAGATGGCAAAATGTTCCGCATACACAAACGAGCCAAAATCCCATGTAGTCAAAAAACCGGCATACTGCTCTCCTGACCGAAAGACAAAGAGCTTAAAGAAGGAGGATTCCTGAATCAATTGCCGCACCAACGAAAAATCACGCCGCTCAGCCTCAGGAAAAGAATCCGTATAGGTCTGTTCTACCTGATTCAAAACAGATTGACGAGCATCGCTCACACATTCACAAGTAATAAAATTATTTTCGTTCATTTGTATTGAGTTTTTTCGTACTTTTGTGACAAATTGAAAGTACATAAGTTTATATAGACAAATATACAATATTTATGGCACATCATCAACTGGATGAATTGGACGAGAAGATTCTGAAACTGATCATTGGTAATGCACGTATGCCATTCTTGGAAGTGGCCCGTATCTGCAATGTTTCAGGAGCCGCCATTCACCAACGCATTCAGAAGTTGACCAATTTAGGGGTCATCAAAGGTTCTGAATTCATTGTAGATAATACAAAAGTGGGGTATGAAACCTGTGCGTACATTGGACTTTATCTGAATTCACCCGGGCAGTTTCCGGTCGTGACAGAAGCCTTGAAACAGATTCCGGAGGTAGTGGAATGCCATTACACAACAGGGCAGTATGATCTGTTCATCAAGATCTATGCAAAAAACAACCAGCACCTACTCAGTATCATCCATAACAAACTCCAACCGTTAGGGTTAGCTCGTACAGAGACATTGATCTCGTTCAAGGAGGCATTCAAACGGCAGATACCTATCATTGATGAAGAGAATGAAGATGACGATGACGAATTCATCGAAGGGTCTGCAACTACCATCCCTAACAAATCATGAGACAATTGCTATGTGCGGAAAACAGCAACTACGAGGATTGACTCAAAAAGAGGTTGAACAAAGTCGCCAGCTACATGGTGAGAATGTATTAACACCTCCAGCCAAGGCCTCCCTATGGAGCCAATTTCTGGAAAAATTTGAAGATCCGATTATTCGAATCTTATTGGTCGCATGGCTCTTATCCATGATCATAGCCGGTGTACATTGTTGGGGACCCGATGCCAAAGGGTTTGCAGCCTTCTTGGAACCAGTAGGTATCTTCTTCGCCATCCTTTTGGCTACCTGTGTAGGTTTTGTCTTCGAATTGAAAGCCAACCGGGCTTTTGACATACTGAATACCGTCAACGACGAAGTGCCCGTCAAAGTGATCCGTGAAGGTCATATCTGTCAAATTACCCGTCGCGAAGTGGTCGTGGGTGATTTAGTGATGCTGGAAACAGGAGAAGAGATACCGGCCGACGGTCATCTGCTGGAAGCGGTATCCCTGCAAGTGAACGAATCGACACTCACTGGAGAACCGTTGATCAGCAAAACAACCCATGAAGCTGATTTTGATCCGGAAGCAACCTATCCATCGAATGTAGTGATGCGAGGAACGACCGTGGTAGATGGTCATGCTCTCATGCAGGTGGATCAGGTCGGAGATGCGACGGGTTATGGCAAGGTCTATGAAGGTTCACAGATAGAGAGTGGTATTGAGACACCGTTGCAGATCCAATTGAATGGACTGGCGGACGTGATCAGCAAAGCAGGTTATGCCATTGCGGGTGCAACCTTTGTGGCACTTACCGGCAAATTGATCTGCTTTGGGGAGGTGACCACAATGCCTTTCATGGATATATTGTCACACATCCTGAACTACTTCATGGTGGCTGTGACACTGATTGTTGTCTCCGTACCGGAAGGACTACCCATGAGTGTGACCCTCAGCTTAGCCCTCAGCATGAATCGGATGTTGAAAACCAACAACTTGGTTCGCAAGATGCACGCGTGCGAAACGATGGGAGCCACAACGGTCATTTGTACGGACAAAACGGGTACCTTGACACAGAATCAAATGCAGGTCTATCAGACGCAGTTCTTTCATCTCCCGAATCAGCAATTGACGACCGACGAAACTAGCCGATTGGTGGCAGAAGGGATTGCCGTCAATTCAACAGCCTTCTTAGATGATTCGGAAGAGAAGGTCAAGACGCTGGGTAATCCGACCGAAGCGGCCCTGCTCTTGTGGCTGAAAGGGCAACAGGTCAACTACCTGACACTTCGTGAACAGGCACCAGTCGTAGAACAGCTGACCTTTTCGACCGAACGGAAGTATATGGCAACGGTAGTTGACTCTCCAGCCTTGGGAAAACGTATATTATATGTAAAGGGAGCCCCAGAGATTGTACTGTCGCATTGTAAGCAGGTGGCGGCAGCGGACTCCTTCCAATCGGTGGATGCTGCTCGTCCGATGATTGAAGAGCAACTGACTGCCTACCAGAATCAGGCCATGCGCACGTTAGGGTTTGCCTACGAGATCATCGATCCAGGTCGGACGGAACCGATCTTTGCCGATGGGAAGCTCTATCATCCGCAGCTCACCTACTTGGGGATTGCAGCCATCTCGGATCCGGTTCGTCCGGATGTACCGGAAGCGGTAACTCAATGTATGCAAGCGGGTATTGCCGTCAAGATTGTAACTGGCGATACGCCCGGAACAGCCCGAGAGATCGGTCGTCAGATCGGTATCTGGACAGAGAAAGACAATGATCGGAACATCATTACAGGACCCGATTTCGAGGCACTTAGCGATGAAGAGGCACTCGAACGTGTATTGGACCTGAAGATCATGTGTCGAGCCAGACCGACCGACAAACAACGATTGGTCCAATTACTGCAACAGAAAGGAGCGGTAGTCGCTGTCACGGGCGATGGAACGAACGATGCGCCCGCTTTGAAAGCTGCGCAGGTAGGTCTGTCGATGGGCGATGGCACCTCGGTCGCTAAAGAGGCCAGCGATATTACCATTTTAGATAATTCTTTCGGAAGCATCACACGGGCGGTTATGTGGGGACGATCCTTATATCGGAACATCCAGAAGTTCCTGCTGTTCCAATTGACCATCAATGTTGCCGCTTGTCTGATAGTCTTGATCGGATCTCTGATCGGAACCGAATCTCCATTGACCATTACACAGATGTTGTGGGTCAACCTGATTATGGACACCTTTGCCGCCGGTGCCTTAGCCTCATTGCCACCAAATGAGCGGGTGATGCAGGATCAGCCGAGGCGAAGTGGTCCGCAAGGTGACTTTATCATCTCTCGACCGATGGCCTACCGCATTTTCGGCATTGGCCTGTTGTTTGTTCTGATATTAATGGGCTTATTGTTCCATTTCCATGCACAAGCGGGATTGTCTGCCCACGACCTGTCGTGGTTCTTCAGTTTCTTCGTAATGTTGCAATTCTGGAACATGTTCAATGCCAAAGCATTTGGGGAAAACCGATCTGCCTTTGCCGACTTGTCACAATGCAAAGGATTCTTGGTAGTTGCCCTCATCATTGTGCTCGGTCAATATCTCATTGTCACGTGGGGTGGCGAGATGTTTAACGTAACCCCTCTTTCAGCGAAGGATTGGCTTGTCATCATCGGCAGCAGTTCCAGCGTCTTGATTGTAGGTGAATTGATGCGAATGGTAAAAAAACAATTCAGAAAATAGGGACTTTTTAAGTGGGCTACGATGGTACTTGAATGCCATCGCAACCCACTTGATATACCAGATGAACCCTACTTATTGAGTCAGTCCATTTTTATAGCTATCTACTGGCTGATCGCCCATCTCCAATACCAGTTTACCACCCGCAGCAACCTCCGCAAAGGGTAAAGCCGGTTTGTCCAACGATTTTCCATTCAACTGGAACTGACGGACGTATGGATGTTCGCTGGCTCCCGGAGCTTCAATCACAAATTCCTTTCCGGTATAGTAGTTCGGATTCAATTGGATGGTGATCTTGTCAAACAGCGGACTGCCCAAGCCAAACGAAGGATTGGCATCGGTCAAGCCCTTGACATCAAACAGACCCATCGAGGCAATCACGTACCAGGCACCCAATTGTCCCTGATCCTCGTCTTGTCCATAACCATATCCATGAATACCATCTGTTCCATAAAACTCATTCAAGATGGCTCGTACCCATTTTTGGGTCAACGAAGGACGACCGGCTTCATTAAACAGCCAAGAGATGTGCAAACAGGGTTGGTTGCCATGATTGTACAGGGTTTGCAAACCGGCAAATGCCCCTACTTCGGTACCACCGCTGAAGATCTTTTCCCGAGAAACAGTAAAAATACTATCCAACCGTTGTGTAAAACGCTCCGCTCCTACTTTATTCACCAGACCGGCCACATCATGCGGTACATAGAAGGTGTATTGCCAAGCATTTCCCTCCTGAAATCCGCGCCACACTTGCATCGGATTGAAATGATCGATAAAGGATCCATCCCGCTTTTTGGGATGAACAAAATTACTCTCCGGATCATAGATACGTTCCCATCCCTTCGCAAGCCAGGAGAGTTTCTCATAATCCTCCTGCTTGCCCAACTGTTTTGCCCATTGGGCAACGGCCCACGCACTATAGGCATATTCCAACGTATGCGAAGCGGAAAACATGAAAGCCTCATCAGGACCATTTCCCGCATCCAGATGCGGCACATAACCCAACTCGACGAATTGATCCGTATCTACTTTACCGGCACCTAAGGGGCGGTTAACACCATCCAACTCATTCTTCCGCGCTGCCTCATACGCCAAGGCGACATCAAAATCACGAATACCACATTGATAAGCACCTGCCAAGATCGTACTCAGCAAATTGGTACCCACGCCCGATACGTATCGACTGTTGGCAATACCATCGGCCAGCCAACCCGCATCCTGATAAACGATCAGGTGACTGCTAATATAATCACTGTAATACTCCGGATAGGCCAAGGCCCATAATTGAGACAGATTCCATTGAGCACCCCAAGCCGCATCGGTATTGTAGAGAGCATGAACCGGTTTCCCATCTTGTAAGGGAATCTGTCCAATTGAACCATCGTTGCGCGGATAGGCTCCATTCACGTCACTGGCCACGCCACGGCCCAACAGGGCATGGTAAAGGCCGGTATAAAACTTGACCTTGTCGGTTCGATTGGGTGTCTCCACCCGAATGCGTCCCAAATACTCCTCCCATTGCTGGTGAGCCTGTTCCTTCGCCTGATCAAAGTCCAAAGAGGCAGCTTCCGTTTCCCGATTCAAGCGGGCATTGGCAATGGAGGTATAAGAGAGTCCTACTTTAGCTGTCACGGCAATTGTTTCATCCGATTCAAATGTCAGATATAGTCCGGCTCCGACCCCTTGTGCCTCCCGGCTATCAGGTGCAACCTGCTCGCCAACAAAGCTACCCCATGCTGTGGGTTGCTTGTCCAATACGGCAGAGAAATAGAGCGGAACGGTGGCACCCGACTGATACTTCTTGACATATTCCGGTTCAGTCACCACATAGCCTTCTACCCGTCCATCTTCCGTCAAGCAGACAGCCGCATCACGCACGGCACCACTCTCTCCCTGTCGATTTCCGATATCGAACAGCAGATGATTGTCGTCTCCGGCCGGGAAGGTAAACCGTTGGAAAGCGACCCGTTTTGTAGCAGTCAACTCTGCCTGAATTCGGGTATCCTTCAAACGGACAGCATAGTAACCTGCCGTAGCAATCTCCTCGGCCCGATCAAACCGGGCATGATAACCGATACCAGTCGTATCATTGACAGGTCCCGGTATCGTCTGCAAGGTACCTTTCGAAGGCATCAAGACGATACCTCCTACCTGAAACTCATGCAGGCAGGGGAAACCGTCAATGGTTGTATCCCGATAATCATAACCCGTTGCCTCCCATCCGGAAGCATTTCCCAAGTGTCCATTGGTAGAAGGAGCCGGCTTCGCCATACCAAAAGGCAAAGCCCCCGGTGTAAAATGAAACCACCGGCAATGGGCCGTACCAATACGAGGCTCCACATACTGTGATAGTTTCTCCTGTACCTTAGTCGGTTCTGGTGTAGAACAGGCCACCGCACCTATCAGTGCAATCACGAATAATCCAATCTGTTTCATCTGCTTACTATTATTCAGGTAAATGATTCAATGCATACATATAGGCCCCCATCGCAATGGCACGATTGGTTCCTTGATGGCACAAAGCGATACCAACCCGTTTGGTTGATTGGGCGAACCGGACAAACTCCTCCGCCTTCTCCAAGTCATAGATCTCCATCTGTAATCGACTAAACCGATCACCCGCAAAGGTTCCCAATTGAGCCCGCATTTCGCGCAACAGGGCAGGAATAATATACCGATAAGCACCGGACACACCTCCTCCCATGACGATCAGTCCATCCACCAACGTAATAGCCGAAGCCAAGGCATCTCCTGCCACCTCGCCTAATTCTGCAAAGGCGGCTTGGGCAGCCAACTGATTACCCGAACGCAGACCATCCGCAATTTCACAAATCTCTTTCGGAGTCAATGATGTAGAGTCGCCTGACTTTTCCCGATACACTCGCTTGACAGCCCGAATGCTGACACCCTCTTCCACAATATACTGGGGGTAACGCTTGTTCCGCAAGCACCAGACATCGCCCCCGCAACCATTGTCGCCTGTCAACAACTCTCCGTTGATCACGACTCCGGCACCGAAACCGGTTCCCAACGTAATACCTAAGAGGTTTTTGAATCGTTTCGGACTGCCCATGGAGGCCAACCGCTGATTTACTTCGGGCAAGATACCCATCATCGCCTCTCCATACGCGAACAAGTTTCCATCATTATTGATGAAGACTGGAACTCCGAACTGAGACTGCAAGAAGGGACCTAAAGGCACACCACCCCGAAAAGCAGGGAAATTGGGGAGATCCCCAATGATGCCTGCCTCGTAATCAGCGGGGCCTGGGAAAGCGAAACTAATGGCCACCGGTGGTTCAGGCAATTGTTGCCGCACACGGCGGAAGCCCTCCACCAAGGTCTGCAAACAACGATCCAAATTGTCTGCAACAGCTGGAAGGGTGATCGGATCGACCAATTCCACCCCTTGACGGATAGCGGTAAACACAAAATTCGTTCCACCGGCATCCAAGGTCATTACAATTCGTCTGTCGTTTTTCATTGTTCCTTCGCCCAATTTCTAAAATCCTGAATCGCTCTAAACAACACACCGGCCTCACCCCGGAACGTACCGGATCCGGAAGGTTTGCCGTCACGCGCATACCATTCATAGAACCCCTGGTTCTTCACCACACGTTCAAACATCGGACGAGCCTCCTCGTAAGCCTCCTCCACCAGTCCATTCCGAATCAGTTGCTGAATCATACGACCACCAAACCAAGTCCAATCTCCTCCGTTCTGGTAACCGTACGGATACATCCCCTTGTTCTGGAAGAAACCCTCCGGATAGGGCGGATAAACCGTCAAACCAATCGTAGGAGCACCTGAAGCCTTCACATTGGCCACCATGGCTTGGTTCACCGCCACAATCTCCTCTTGTGTCAACAGTCCTGCTTCGATGGCCACGGCCGTTCCTCCATGATAATGAATCTGATTCTCATCAAAGTCAGCCGGGAAGGGAGAATCCTTCAGATAGATATGCGGTATGAACTTCTGGTGTTTGGCATCCCACAAATGCAAACGGATATTCGACTTGATCTGATCCCGGACAGCGGTCCAACGGGCACGAGCCTCTTCATCCGAAGTCATCTCCAAGAAATGGTTGATGGCGATCACAAAGAAAGCATTGTCATAAATATCCAGACAGCGGTGTGAGTTCGCATCCAACTCAACGCCCCAGGGATGTTCCGGCTGTACATCACCCCAATCGGCAGTTGTGGCTCCCCACAACAGGCCATGTTCAGCATCATACCGTTCGTTCATTAGAAACTCCAGTGCTCCCTCCAAACGGTCAATCACCCGCTTACCAGCCACCTCTTCTTGCAGAAAGGCCCGATTACCGCTCTTTTGGACATAACGCCAGACGGCCTGAATCAATGAAGCCTCATGATCAGTCTCAACCGTATTCTTATGGGCAGCATAACGAGGCTCCAGTGGGGTTCGACGATATTTATAGCCTCCCTCCACATCTTTCGCCTTCGAAGCATCGATGAAACCATCTACAATCTCTCCATTATCTCCTTGAAACCGGAAGAAGGTCAACAGATTATCTTGAATCAAACTATCAGGCATCTCCTCCATAGCCAATTCAATAAAGGTATTGTAGTCACGAATCCAGACCTCCCCGTAGCCATCACCGGCATTGAATCCACCCTTCACTACCTCTCGTGCCATCTGTTCCACACGCGTCATCAAGGTATCATTCAAAATCTGTTCGGCCAACGTTGCGGACCGATTTGACGATGTGGGTGCTTGGCAAGCCATACAAAGCCATCCTAACAGGCCAGCCCCCATCCATTTCCATTGTTTTATCATTACTAGTTGTATTTTTATGATTTAAATCGAATTGATGCTTTTATCGTACCACACGTTTGTCCTACCGATGGACCTGTCGGACGTATGGTATAATCTCCAACTGCTGCCGGGATGATGAAGGTCTCGGCATAATGTACCTCAAACGGTTCAAAAGCATGGGTCGGACTCTCCACCAACAGGGCTTCCCCTTGAATTACATTCAATACATTCACACTATGAGCCGTTGTATGAGAGACCTTTTTCGTGAACCAATGGCGACGCGTCTCGATAAACTCATTTTCATGCAGTCCCGTACGCTCTTCCTGCCATCCATCACCTTGAGCTACGGGCTCTACCTGATTGATCAGCTGTTGCCGTGCAAAATCGGTCTGCCGTTCCCATTGGATCACCTTCGAACCATGTCCGATATTGATGGGACGCGGACGTCCATCCAATCCTAAACGACCCCAATCCCATAACTTAAAGGTAAAGATGCTGGGTGTTGAACTGATCTCCAAGACCATGGCACCTGCACCTGAACAATGGATCGTGCCACCGGGTATCAGGAAATGATCATGTCGTTTGGCTGGCCACTGATTGACATAGCGTTCCACTTCGAAAGGTTCGCCCGTCTCTTGTGAATGCTGCAAGGCCGTAATCATCTCCTCCGGATTCACACCCGTCTTCAAGCCCAAGAAAACGGTTGCTCCTTCTTCGGCATCCAACAGATAATAGCTCTCGTCTTGGGTATAATAAATACCAAATGTATCCCGGATGTATTGTGTGGTCGGATGAACCTGTAAACTCAAATTTCCACCACCGATGGTATCCAAGAAATCGAAACGTATGGGGAAGTCTTGACCAAAACGTGCCTCCACAGGACCACCCAACAGGGCACGAGTCTGATAAAAAACGACATTATTGGAGGGCATCTCGAACAGGGTATCAGCTACTTTCAGATAAAGACTGTTCTCCTCCGGCACACAGTCGAAACACCATCCGAAATTGGCTTTCGAGCGATCCAGATCACACACCTCCTTCATCCATTGGCCACCCCAAGGAGCCGGATCAAAGAAGGGAACGACACGAAACGGTTGATGGGCGGTCTTTACCAATCCCTGACGCAACGTCTCACCCGTAATCAGTTTCGGTTCGTGGGGCTGGTGCGTATCTAACCAATAGTCAGCCTTGGGCAACAACTGTTTCTTCAGATCGTCACAAACGATCCAATCGATGAAATAGCCTCTTTTATAATGTAAGGAAGGCTCCTCCTCTTGATTCTGTACCCCTAAGCCGGTTATCTCTTTTCGACGTGAACGCATCTGGATTTCCCAACGGGCCATATCCACATAGACCAAGCGATCTGCTTGTGGAGCGACACAGGCAGCTCCATGTCCATAGACAATCACCAGACCTTGAGCCACCAACAAAGCTTCCCGGCAAGCCATGACCTTATCTGCATCCAGATAGTCAACATAGGAGAAATGGGCACGACGACCAAACAGACGATCATCCGTCAAATAGGGATGGGTCATTGCCCGGATCTCCGTTTCCGGTTTAAAGAGATGCTCTGTATCCACAAACAGTGAAGGCTTTAATTGTTTGAATGCTTCACGCAACTCCTCGTGATGGACACCTTGATAACACTCCACCACCAATACACAGCGAGCTCCGACTGCTTGACAAGCAGCCGACAATTCCTCTCTTACAGCATCCCAGCCCTGCCAAAGCGTACCTTGAACCACCGTAGCCGGATGCTTATCATAATTACTTGTTCGCATACTTATACATTCATTGTAGTTTCTTGGCAAAGGTAGCAGTAGTGCTGCAATCTCCATAGAGCATTTTTTCTGATTTTCCTATACAATCTTACGATTTAGTAAGCGAAAATTCGTAAGTTTGTACGGTAGATAAACTAAAACAGACTCGTATGGCACGCATCAAGGAGGGATTCAAAGGTGAAAAGGTCGTTTCATTGCCGGAAGATCTATTGCAGACCTACAGCAAAGACCCTTTGATCGGGAATTTATACCCCCGGAAAATTGGGTATTTTCCCCGTGTACACTACCACTATGTCCAAAAGCCCCAGGGATGTGACTACTGCATGCTGATCTATTGTGTCGGAGGAAAAGGTTGGTGTAAAATCGAAGATGTAACCTATCAGATCGTTCAAGACCAGTACATCCTCCTGCCGGCACACAAGCCCTATTCGTTTGGAGCTGATAATTTTGAGCCCTGGACAATCTATTTCCTGCATTTCCGAGGAACCTTGAGTGGCCAATTCTTCACCAAACAGCAGGGGCCGCAAACGATATTACCCGGGAAACACTCGCGACTGCAGGAGCGCATCCAATTGTTCGAAGAGATTTATCAGAAGTTTGCGATGGGATATATTCAAGAATACATGGCCTATGCCTCGTTATGTCTCTATCAACTGTTGGGGTCCTTCGTCTATCTAGAACAATACTGCTATACAATGCACACCCCTCAGACCAAAGAGGTCTCTTTTGCAACGCGCGTCATCCATTATATGCAAGAGAACCTGCAACGAGATCTGGAATTGAAGCAATTAGCCGATAATTTCAAATACTCACCTTCCCATTTTTCCGTCTTATTTCAGAAGGAAACAGGTGTGTCGCCCATCAACTATTTCATTCGTCTGAAAATGCAAAAGGCCTGTCAATATTTGGAATTATCCCGCATGAAAATCTTTGAAATCTCCCAAATGTTAGGCTTTGATGAACCGGCCTATTTCTCTCGGTTGTTTACGAAAGTCATAGGAATGACTCCTACAGCCTATCGGAAACAGGAATCGGAACATCCCCTACGTTAAGAGGTGGGTTCCACACATCATGTGGAATATATCTACACAAATACACACGAATCCACAGTAGCATCCGAATAGGTTGTCCTGGGATAGAATAGAGCAAAATTCTATATATCTGCTATTTAAATAAATTCTCGCTCACAAAGAAGATGTTTGGCACACCCTTTGCAAGCGAGAATGATATACACAACTATATTAGAGAGTAATGGTTTTATAGGTCTTTTTAAGCCTTCCCTCTAAAAGGCCTATAAGCGAGAGTAAGCTTGTGAAGTGATTCACGAGCTTATTTTTTGTCGCTACACGTCTCAATTACCTAATTCCTATTTTTCTCGCATAGCGCAATTGGATCATTTGGTTGTCTTCCATCGTTAAATGAATGGAACGTCCTTTCACGACAGCCTTATGCGGTTCAATCAGTTGGCCCTGCCAGACAGCCATTGCAAGCGGAAATGAACCTTGCGCCAACACTTCTTCGCTGCCAATGCGAATCGAACGGTAATGTCCCGTCTCTGACAGTGTCACTTGCATCGAACCCGATTTCATCAAGTAGTCCTCAGCGGATACTCCCACTGAAATCAGACACACTACCAAGAGTGCCCAACATTTAAATAGTATATTTCGCTTCATATCAGACTTGAAATTTAGAGATTTTCGTGTACCTGTTTACTCCACTCCCGAAATTGCTGGATTGCCTTGGCCAACACACCGGCAGATCCCTTGAAATGGCCGGATCCACTGGGCTGGTTACCCTGTCCATACCATTCAAAGAAGCCTTGATTCTGAATGACACGATCTAACATCGGACGCACTTCGGCATACGCCTCTTCGACCATGCCATGACTGATCAGCTGTTGAATCATGCGGCCACCGAACCAGGTCCAGTCGCCTCCATTTTGATAAATATAGGGATGTGCCATACCTCCCCGAAACAAACCTTCCGGATAGGTCGGATAGAGTGTCAGACCAATACTGGGCATACCCGACAAACGAACATTCTCCAACATCTGGGCATTGACCGTACGGATCTCTTCATCCGACAACAGACCTGCCTCAATGGCCACCGCTGTTCCACCATGATAATGAATGTCGTTTTCATCAAAACC
The DNA here is from genome assembly GCA_021531775.1 of Parabacteroides distasonis. Classification (GTDB taxonomy): domain Bacteria; phylum Bacteroidota; class Bacteroidia; order Bacteroidales; family Tannerellaceae; genus Parabacteroides. Next base: position 24,357 of record JAFBIU010000020.1, read on the forward strand.
CGCCGGAATAGGCGACTCATCCAAATAAATATGAGGAATGAACTTTTGCCGTTTCGTATCCCACAAATGTGTACGGACATTTTGGGCGATCTCCTGGTGCAATTGTTTCCAGGCCTTCTGTTGGGTGGGATCGTCCGTCATCTCCTGCAAAGCCTCCAAAGCCAACAGGAACATCGCATTGTCATAGACATCAATGGCCCGATTGGACAATTCATTCATGTCACATCCGAAATCATCATTCGGTTGCACGTCTCCCCAATCAGCCGTCATGGCACCAAACAACAGACCATGCTTCGCATCGTAACGCTCCCGCATGAGGTAGTTCACCATCCCCTCCATCCGTTGCAAGACTGTCCGCCCTGCCACTTCAGCCTGCAGGATTGAACGGTCACCCGTCTTTTGAATGTATTTGCGCACGATCAAGATCAGGGAACTCTCCTGATCCGTTTCAACCGTATTCTTGAAAGCGACATGATCCGGTGCCGCCTCCGAATAGTAAGGTGTATCATCATACCAGGTAAAATCCTTTTTGAGTACATAACCATCGATCATCTCATCATTAGGCTGTTGCAAAGCGAAGAAAAGCAGAATCGCTTCGCGCAACACCTGATGATCCGTCTCCTCACAGGCCGTCTCAATAAAAGTATTCATGTCGCGAGCCCAAATCTGGGAATAACCACTACCGGCATTCAAGCCGCTACGAATCACGGCACGTGCCATACTATCTACCATACACAAGGTAGAATCACGATCAATCTGAGTGGCCAGTTGTTCATGTGGATTCGTTGAAGAACAAGCCAGCAGTGTACCCAAGCAGACCCCGAACAGTCCTATTTTTCCTTTCATTGCTTTGTATATGAGAATTATTAATCAGCGGCAAAATTACGGGGATAAAACGAATTGCAATAGAGCATTTCTTTTGAATTTCTTGCACTATCTTTTGGATTGTCTATAAAAGAAAAAAGCCATCCATCACGGACAGCCAATTTCCATTGTTAACCTTAAATCTAATACCATGAAAAACACGATGCAAATATAGGCAGTTTATGTTATATAGCATAATTCAACAGCACAATTCTGCATCTCATTAACATAGTTTAGAATATACAGGGTATTAAAGTGAAAATTACTTCAATTTCCCGGCTAAATATTCAATCTTTTTCGTTGCTTTGTCCTTCTCCTTGATCATCTGATTCACATCACTGAGCAAAACAGCCAAGTCGTAGGTGGCCAACAGAGCCTTCTTGTCAGCATCTGCCAAATAAATCGTATAGGGTTTGCCTCCTGTATATTCCACCTTGATACGCTCCTTCGGATTGGCATAAATCAGTTTGATGGCATCCATTCCCTTATCACCCTGGTAAGTCACTACTTCTGTCGTATGACCCAAGTCCTTAAAGTGGTAATTAAGTCCGCCATCATAGGGAATCGAAGCGGTTTCTGCTGAGATTCCATCCTTCAGACTCAACTTGATGCCGGTATGATTGATGGGCTGTGCCCCATAATAGACACTGGCCAAGTACATCTCGCCCTTTTCATTCACACCACAGCGGATGTAGCAACGTTGTACATTCCGTTCCACCGTCTGCTGTTTCCAAACAAAGGTACCCACCTCTTCATAGGCCGAATCCTTCTCAAAGGTAAAACCACTGTTCTTCACACTATCGGCCTCCTGAAGTCGGATGGGAATCAAACTATCACAAAAAGCAATATTACGCTCAGCCTCCTTCCATTCTACCTGCCGCATCAACGTCAACGCCTCACGCAGCACCTTCACCTCTTTCGGATAGGCAGCCCTCAGGGAGTCGATCTCATTTTTGGCCGCAAAATAGGAGGCCTCTTCATACAGAGCCTTGGCCCGATCCAAACGTGCCTGTGCCGCTTTTTCATCTGAATGGCAACTTGCCAACAGACAGAGGCACAACATTCCAAAACCTATTCTCTTGATCATTGTATATGATTTAATCATTATTACTATATTAATGTATTTGTCCGCTTATTTGAACCAAACGATCGGATAATGCTTCAATTGAGCCCGTAATGCCAGTGCCTGTCCTTCCGTCACTCGGTCCAACAATTGCCAAAAGCGTTCGCCATGGTTCATCTCTACTGTGTGACACAATTCATGCAACAACACATAATCGATCAATTGCCAAGGCAGCATCATCAGGTACAAAGAAAGGTTGATATTCTTCTGTGCCGAGCAACTACCCCAACGACCTCGACTGCGATTGATCTTCACTTGCGAGAAGGTAAAATGGTGCTGTTGCGCCAATGTCTCCAAACGCCCGGGCAACCAACGCTGAGCCTCATGCCTGAACGCTTTGGTCAATAACTTCTTCAACGCCTGTTGCACCTCCTCTTGCTGGAAGTCCGTCTCCTGCGGACAGGTGATGGTCAAGTTGCCCTCCTTCAACTGCATGTAAAAGTTGCTCCGATCGCTCCGGAAGATACGAATCCGAAGGGTTGCCGTCTGCCAATCGATCGAGTCATCCCAATGAGCAACCCGTTCGTAGGCATATTTTTCCCATTGCGCACGCATCCAAATCCGATTCTGTTCCAGCCAATCCAACCAAACTGATTCGGTACCGGAAGGGGGTAGGGTCACCACAAAACGTCCGTGGACAACCCGAACCAGGTAGCGACGTGCCCGCGCATTCCACCGCAGTCGAATTTTTCCAAATTCCTTATCAATAATCACCTTTTCCATACGGCGACAAAAGTAATACGATTTGGCCATATCAGAAATAAATAGGATTGATTATCTTTGCAATCGCAAAATAAACAATGCATGTAATCTATTAAAACTATAAAAATATGAGCAAGAAAGCCCTTTTAATGATTTTGGATGGTTGGGGAATTGGCGACCATGGTAAAGATGACGTAATCTTCAACACTCCGACTCCCTATTGGGATAGCCTGTTGGCTACGTACCCGCACTCTCAGTTGCAAGCCAGTGGCGAAAACGTAGGTTTGCCCGACGGTCAGATGGGTAACTCGGAGGTAGGTCACCTCAACATCGGTGCCGGACGTATCGTCTATCAAGATTTGGTCAAGATCAACCGTGCTTGTGCCGACAACAGCATCCTGAACAACAAAGAAATCGTTTCTGCCTTTTCATACGCAAAAGAGAATGGCAAGAGTGTTCATTTCATGGGATTGACCTCCAATGGTGGCGTACACAGCTCATTGGATCACCTGTTCAAACTGTGTGACATCTCGAAAGAATATGGTATCCAGAACACCTTTATCCACTGCTTCATGGATGGTCGTGACACCGACCCGAAGAGTGGTAAAGGTTTCATCGAACAGTTGACAGCTCACTGTGCACAATCGGCCGGTGTCATCGCTTCCATCGTAGGCCGTTTCTACGCCATGGACCGTGACAAACGTTGGGAACGTGTGAAAGAGGCATACGACCTGCTGATCGAAGGAACCGGCAAACAGGCTACCGACATGGTACAGGCTATGCAGGAGTCGTATGACGAAGGTGTAACGGACGAATTCATCAAGCCGATCAACAATGCTACCGTTGATGGTACCATCAAGGAGGGCGATGTTGTGATCTTCTTCAACTATCGCAACGACCGTGCCAAAGAGTTGACAATCGTATTGACACAACAGGATATGCCGGAACAGGGTATGCACACGATCCCGGGTCTGCAGTATTATTGCATGACTCCGTACGATGCCTCTTTCACTGGCGTTCACATCCTGTTCGATAAGGAGAACGTACAGAATACATTAGGCGAGTATTTGGCGAATAACGGTAAGACCCAGTTGCACATTGCAGAAACCGAAAAGTATGCACACGTCACCTTCTTCTTCAACGGTGGACGTGAGACTCCGTATGAAAACGAAGATCGAATCCTGGTTCCCAGCCCGAAGGTAGCCACCTACGACCTGAAGCCGGAAATGAGTGCTTACGAAGTAAAAGACAAATTGGTTGAGGCCATCGGTACCCAGAAATATGACTTTATTGTCGTCAACTATGCCAACGGTGATATGGTGGGTCACACCGGTATCTATCCCGCTATTGAAAAGGCAGTCGTTGCCATCGACAATTGTGTCAAGGATACGGTGGAGGCAGCCAAGGCCAACGGATACGAAGTGATCATCATTGCAGATCATGGTAATGCAGACCACGCGTTGAACGAAGACGGTACACCGAATACTGCACACTCGTTGAATCCGGTACCGTTCGTCTATGTAACAGAAAACAAAGCCGCTCAGGTAGCCGATGGTGTCTTAGCCGATGTTGCTCCTTCGATTCTGCATATCTTAGGCATGGCTCAACCGGCAGAAATGTCGGGTAAAGACCTGATCCAGGGATGATACAAATCGACGACACGTTGGTCAGTCTCGATCTGATCGAACGTTCGTTCCTCTGCGACCTGTCCCACTGCAAGGGACAGTGTTGCGTAGAGGGCGATTCTGGAGCCCCCTTAGAACCAGGTGAAGAGGAGGAATTGAAACGGGTGCTGCCGGAGATCTGGAATGACCTGTTGCCGGAAGCACGTACGGTCATCCAATCGCAAGGCGTAGCCTATACCGATTCCGACGGAGACCGGGTCACCTCGATTGTTGGCGACAAGAATTGTGTCTTTACCTGTTACGATACAGACGGTGTGTGTAAATGCGCCATTGAGAAGGCCTACCGGGAAGGGCGTGTCTCCTTCTACAAACCGATCTCTTGCCATCTCTACCCCGTTCGTATCACCCAATACAAAACGTTTCAGGCGGTCAATTACCACCGTTGGGATGTCTGCAAAGCAGCAGAACTATTGGGAAAAAAAGAGCAGGTTCCAGTCTATCAGTTTTTAAAAGAGCCTTTAATCCGAAAATTCGGACAAGCCTGGTACGATGCACTGGATGAATGTGCACAGGAATGGAAAAAACAATCCTAATAGAGAAGCGGGCTGAATAAGGAATCCTCCTTACTCAGCCCGCTACTTTATTATAGATAGGTAACCTTAGTAGGTATGGCCCTCTTTCTGCATAGCATCTGATGTGATCTTAAACAAATCGATCGAACGCCAAGCATAGAAAATGTATGCCAACACAAACGGAACCAACAGCGATACGATACTCATCACTTGCAAGGTAAAGGGGCTGGAACTACTGTTCTGAATCGTCAGCGAACTCTGCAAATCGGCAACCGAAGGATAATAGGCCGTATGATTCCAACCTGCACAGAGGAGCAATGCCAAGACGGTCAACACCGTACCAACACCAGCAAACCAAATACCCTTGATCCAAGTAGGCGACAGATAGCTCTTGCCAATACCGAACAGCACAGCGACAACACCTACCAGCAAGACCAATAATACCACCGGCATCTCCACCAGATTCATCAAGTATTTATAGGGCTGCATAAAAATTTCCCCACTGTCTGGATTGACGGCAAAGCCATCAGCTACCAACAGGCGAACCAAAAAGGCCAGGAAGAAGACCAAGAACAAAACCGTTTCCGGCAACAGACGTTTCCGACAACGGGTAGTCACATCGTCATCAGCAATGTTATTAATATAGTAGAGCAACCCCAAGACACGTGCCAGGAAGAAGACTGCCAAACCCAACAGCAGATTCCAAATCACAAAAGCAGCCTCCAAACCATGCAACGGATTGGCCCATGAAGAGATCACGGGCATGCCAACCGCTGTCAGTTGCTCCTTATTCACCACAAACTCTGCCCCATTGAAGAAAGTACCGACAGCTGTACCCAAAAGTACCGGTGCCAACACACCATTGGCCAACAAAAAATACTGATAGGTCTTCTTGCCCAACAGATTTCCCTTCTTAGCCTGATACTCATACGAAACAGCCTGTAAGACGAAACAGATCAGAATCAGCATCCATACCCAATAGGCTCCACCGAAACTGGTGGAGTAGAAAAGCGGGAAAGAGGCAAAAAAGGCTCCACCGAACGTAACCAATGTCGTGAAAGTAAATTCCCACTTACGACCGGTTGAATTGAGCAACATCTTCTGTTGCAGTTCTGTCTTGCCAATCGTAAACAGCAAAGACTGTCCACCTTGTACAAACAGCAAGAACACCAAAATCGCTCCTAACAAGGAGACGAGAAACCACCAATATTGTTGTAAGAATGAATAATCCATAATACGATGTATTTATTTAATAAGGTAGATAGATTAATGTAACTGCTCCGGACCCTTTTGAATCGCTTTCGCCATAATACCCAATTCGGCAATCAGCAAAACGGTGAAAAGAATCAAGAAGAGGAAGAAGGTCACTTGCACCGACGATGCCTCCAACTTGGAGATAGCAGCACAGGTCGGCAAGATGTCCTGAATTGCCCACGGCTGACGGCCCACCTCGGCCACAATCCAACCCGCTTGTGCGGCAATATAAGCCAACGGTACCGTCAAGATAGCCACCCAATGCATCCAACGAGCTTCAGCCAACTGACCACGACGACCTAACCACCATGCCAAGGCAAAGACCAGAATGAAGAGACCACCCAATGAAACCATGATACGGAATGCATAGAAGGTCAAAGCCACCGGTGGTATCAACTCCTTTACATCTTTAATATAGCCATATCCAAAATAGGGAAAATTCTCATCCAGAACCGCACGTGCATTCGTAGCAGCCATTTCGTTGCCCGCTTTGCGAGCGGCCCGGTAGTCGGCCAAAGCCTGAATCGCCATCTTTCCACGCGCGATCTTCTCGGTAGCCGGAAGGGCAACCGTACCATCCTTCAAGGTATAACCGCCATCGATCAAATTGACAATACCCGGCACATAGGCATCCAGATCACGTTCTGCCAACATAGACAACATCTTGGGAAACTCAAAACTGAACAGGAAAGGATCAGCCGGATCATTGTATTCCGTGCGCGACGGATCCAACAAAGCCACACCTACCAAACCAATGCCGTTACCTCCCTGATACAAACCCTCCATAGCGGCCAACTTCATCGGCTGCTTTTGAGCTACCTGATAGGCAGAACCATCACCTGTCCACAAGGAAAGGATCGAAGCCACCAGACCAAACAACGCACCTACCTTGATGCTGGCCAAAGCAAACTCCCGGTTCCGTTGCTTCAGCAGATACCAGCAGCTGACACCGATCACAAAGGTAGCTCCCACAATCCAGCCCGACAAAATCGTGTGCAGGAACTTGTTCAGGGCAACAGGAGAGAGCGCAACGGCCCAGAAATCAAACATCTCGTTACGGACGGTATCCGGATTGAACTCCATACCACTGGGATACTGCATCCAGGCATTGGCGATCAAAATCCAGAGGGCAGACAGAGAGGCTCCTGCAATGGTCAACCAGGTAGAGACCAAGTGAAAACGCTTGCTCACTTTATCCCAACCGAAGAACATCACTGCAATGAAGGTTGCCTCCATGAAAAAGGCGACAATGCCCTCAATGGCCAACGGGGCACCAAAGATATCGCCCACAAACCAGCTGTAGTTGGACCAATTGGTACCAAACTCAAACTCCATGATCAACCCGGTCGCCACACCGATGGCAAAGTTGATCCCGAACAATTTCATCCAAAACTGGGCCGTCTGTTTCCAAAACTCGTTTCCTGTTTTGTAATAAATCGTCTCCATAATTGCCTGGATGATTCCAAGCCCCAACGTCAGAGGAACAAAAATCCAATGATACATAGCGGTCAAGGCAAACTGCGCCCTTGACCAGTCGATTAACGAATTGCTAATGTTCTCAATCATATTAGTCACATTTTTTTAAGGTTGAATAGCCCGTTCAATTAGTTCACCAGATACATGCTCCTGTTTGGCGTCATCACTACCGAAGCGTCCCAGGTAATCGGGGAAAAAGAAAAGTTTCAAGAACACAAACATAATGAAAAGTTTGATCAGAATCAGTAACCAAAGCGTCTTTCCCAGCTTCATATCTCGGAAACCTTCCCAATAAAAACGACAGATGCGTGCTATCATGGCCAACATTTTTTATATCAAAAGCAAATATAGACATTCCTTTCAATTTCTCATCTTTTTTGGGGGAAAATTCTACAAACAAGTGTCAATTACCAGCACTAACGTTAAAAATATTTATCAATCGGTAGAAAAACGTTCAAAATTGATACCCGCATTTCCTGCTTTCTGTATATTTGCCAAGAATTGTGTCAACAGGTATGGTAGAGACACAATCAGGTATCATTGTTAAGTGCTAATCGATAAAAAAATTATTACTATGTCGAACATTACAAGAAGATCTTTTCTTCAGAGAAGTGCCGCTGCTGCTGCAGCATTTTCAATTGTTCCGGGAACAATTTTAGGTAAGTCTCACGGTTATGTAGCTCCGTCTGATAAGTTGAACATTGCCGGTGTCGGTATTGGAGGTATGGGTAATGCTAACTTGAAGAACATGGAAAAGACAGATAATATCGTTGCTCTTTGCGATATTGACTGGAAATACGCTAAGCCCGTTTTCGATCGTCACCCGAATGCTAAGAAATACTGGGACTATCGTAAGATGCTGGATGAAATGGGTAAATCTATCGATGCTGTATTGATCGCTACAGCTGACCATACACACGCCATGATTACAGCAGACGCCATGACAATGGGCAAACATGTATATACACAGAAACCGTTGACTCACTCTGTATATGAGTCTCGTCTGTTGACCAAATTGGCTGCTTCAACAGGTGTAGTAACACAGATGGGTAACCAAGGTTCTTCTGCAACCGATACAGACCTCGTTTGCGAATGGATCTGGAATGGTGAGATTGGTGAAGTAACACGCGTAGATTGCGCTACCAACCGTCCGATCTGGCCGCAGGGTCTGAACGCTCCGGAAAAGGCTGATAAGATTCCTTCTACATTGAACTGGGATCTCTTCACAGGTCCGGCTAAATTGAATCCGTATAACAAGATCTACCATCCTTGGAACTGGCGCGGATGGTGGGATTATGGTACAGGTGCTTTGGGTGATATGGCTTGCCACATCATGCACCAGCCGTTCAAGGCCTTGAAGTTGGGTTATCCGACCAAAGTTCAGGGTTCTTCTACCCTGCTGTTGGCTGACTGCGCACCGAACGCTCAGCATGTGAAGTTCATCTATCCGGCTCGTGAGAACATGCCGAAGGTAGCTATGCCGGAGGTAGAAATCCACTGGTACGATGGTGGTTTGTTGCCCGACCGTCCCGAAGGATTCCCTGCAGGTGAAGATATGATGGCTATGGGTGGTGGTATCACGATCTTCCATGGTACAAAAGACACATTGGTTTGCGGTTGCTACGGTCAGAAGCCGAGACTGTTGTCAGGTCGTGTTCCCAATGCTCCGAAGGTTTGCCGTCGCGTAGAAAATGCCATGGGTGGTGGTCACGAACAAGACTGGATCGCTCAGTGTAAGGCAGGTTCGAACCGTGTTCCGTGTAAGTCTGACTTCCGCGAGGCAGGTCCGTTCAACGAAATGGTTGTCATGGGTGTATTGGCAGTTCGTTTGCAGACATTGAACAAAGAGTTGTTGTGGGATGGCCAGAACATGAAGTTCACGAACATCACGGACGACGAGGTAATCCGCATCATCAAGAAGGATGACTTCAAGATTGTTGACGGTGACCCGAAATTCGACAAGAAGTGGACTGATCCAGTACCTGCACAGCAGTTCGCTGCCGAGTTGATTAAGCATAACTACCGTGATGGTTGGAAGCTGGTTGACATGCCGAGATAATCGTTTTTAAAAGTTACATAAATGAAAAAGTCAGTATTATTAGTAGGTGCCGCAGCCATGATGTCTTTCATGGTAGCTTGTGGCGGTGGACAGAAAGCCGAAGAGGTAGCTCCTGCAGCTGAAGAGACAAAAACGGAAGCAGCTGTTCCGGAGTACAAGATCTTGAGTGATCTGCCGACGATCGACATCACAACATGCCCGCAGGACAAAGAGGGACGTTACGTGATCTTTGACGGTAAGACATTCAACGGATGGCGTGGTTATAACCGTACCGATGTTCCGGGTGCATGGACCATTGAAGATGGTTGCATCAAGATCAACGGTTCAGGTGCTGGTGAGGCTGGTGCTTCCAACGGTGGCGACTTGATCTTCATGAGCAAGTTGAAAAACTTCGAATTGGAATTGGAATGGAAGGTGGCTAAGGGTTCAAACTCAGGTATCTTCTATTACATCCAGGAGGTAGAGGGCCAGCCGGCTTATATCTCAGCTCCGGAGTGCCAGGTATTGGATAACGCAAACCACCCGGATGCTAAGTTGGGTGCTGAACTGGGTATTCGCCAGTCTTCTTCTCTGTACGACATGATTCCGGCTAAGCCGCAGAATGCTAAACCGTTCGGAGAATGGAACAAGGTGAAGATCATGTGCTACAAAGGTACTGTAGTTCACTATCAGAACGACGAAGCTGTGGTAGAATACCACTTGTGGACTCCGCAGTGGAAAGAGATGCTGAACAAGAGCAAATTCAGCCAGGAAAAGTGGCCGTTGGCATACGAACTGTTGCTGAATTGTGGTGGTCCTAACAAGGAAGGTTTCATCGGCTTGCAGGATCATGGCGACGATGTTTGGTATCGTAACATCACTGTCAAAGTGTTAGACTAAGCTTTTGCTATAATTTGATTAAGTGAATATGGAGCGCTTGAAACAGGAAGATACTTCCTGCTTTCAAGCGCTCACTTTTTTGAAAGAAAGTGGTAAAAACTGTAACCTTACGTTTCGAAGTTCGGTCTAATGGGTACAATCAACGAATTAATAACCATTAAAAAGAACAGGAATATGGATGATAATGCAATACCTATGGCAGGTATCATCTGCACCATCGGTATGCCGATGTTGTTGGCAATCATCGCTGTTGCCATGTCATTGGAGGCAAAACACAAAGAGCGAATGGCGTTAATTGACAAAGGGATGACCCTGAAAGAGTTCGAAACCGAAGCAAGACCCAACCGCTATCCGGCTCTCCGGAAAGGTTTGCTGATGATCGGACTGGCCTTGGGAGCCTTCATCGGTTTGTTGTGGGCCTATCCCCAGCCGATGTGTGAGGAGGATCCGGCATGGTTAGCCCTCTTTATCCCGGCTTTCTCGATTTTCTTCGGAGGTGTTAGTTTAGTCGTTTACTATTTCCTCTCTCGTTACTTCATGAAGAAGGAAAAGGCAGAGGATCAGTTGCCTCTCTAAACGATGAAGACCAACGAACAGATCGAACGGCAATGGATTGCACGGATTGTGGCAGGAGATACCCAAAGTTTCTCCTGCCTCATCGCCCGTTACGAACAGATGGCTTTTACCATTGCCCTGCGTATCTTGGGGAATCGCGAGGATGCGGAAGAGGCAGTACAGGATGCTTTCCTGCGTGCCTATCGAGCCTTGCCCGATTTCCGGTTCGACTGCAAGTTCTCCACGTGGCTCTATCGGATTGTCTATCGGATCTGCCTGACGGCTTTGGAAAATCGCAAAGACTTCATCGACTATGAAGAGGAGATTACGACCGATATCTCATCGGGAGAAGCGGGCTTTGCCTCTGCCCTCCTGGAACGGAAAGAGCGACGCGAGATTGTAGCGAAAGTATTGAAAATGCTCTCACGCGATGAATTCCTCCTGTTGACTCTCTTCTATCTGGAAGAGTGCTCGATTGAGGAGATTCAGCAGATCACCCATTGGACGACCTCGAACATCAAGACCAAGCTGTTCCGAGCCCGTAAACATTTTTATGAAAAGATAAAAACATACGATATATGAATGAAATAGACATTGACAAGTTGACACGTAGCCTACTGGAGGATCAGTTGGAGAAGCCCTCCTCTCATTTGAATACCCGCATCATGAATCAGATCATGCAGGAGAAAAAGTCCCTACGACCCATCCAGATCTCCAGCGAGTTATCGATCGGATGGCTCGTGGCCTGTTGCTTACTGATCACCGGCGTAGGTGGAATGGTCGGATACTGGTGGATCTGGGACCAACCCACTTTTCAACATCTTCAGCAGTCTGTGGCACCCTATCTGCCCTACTTCTGTACCCTCAGCATGATCGTCTCGATCTTCATCTTGCTCGATCTGATCGGAAACAAAATAGACCGGAAGATCACCTCCCGGTCCATCTAACATACGTCTATGTGGCAGATCCGTTTCAGAGGGAACGGATCGTCAGATGACTGTAATTATTTCCGGAGAAACGGATCTTCCGTTTACCACCTCCATTCACCTCATAGTAATAGTAATCCTTATCCTCCTTCTTTTCCTGGTCGATATGGAACCCTCGCACTTCCAGATCGCCATACTTCATGTCGTCTGCCTCGACCGTAAATGCTGTCTTTTCAGGCAAACGCAGTTTCAAGTTTCCATAACGGGCATCCGCATCAATCCGTGTGAACGAATCGGATAGCGCTCGGATGTTGAGTGTACTGTAACTCAATTCATCCAGATCCAAGATCTGTTTCAACGAACTGATTTCGGCGTTACTATACGAAAGTGACATCTCGGCACGATCCACAGTCTCCAACTCAACGCCCCCAAATTTGCAGGACAATTCCAACTGTTTGACATCCCCAATACTCATAGTGGAGTATTTACCATCAATCATGAGTTTCTCCGCATTGCCTATCTTGGAATTGCCAGTATACTCCAACTCAACCTCTGCTTGATACACATTCCGTATATCCACATTCGTATATTTCGCTACGATCTGAAGTGGAGCCGTAAAATTGCCAGCTTGTATATTCCCATATTTGACATCCAAGGCCCAAGCCCCTTCGTTGTTATCCGGCAAATAGACATTTCCGTAGTTCACCTCCATTTTCCCGTTCATTGTCTTGGGCATCTGTACATAATAATGGATATTCAGGTTATAGTTTCCATTGTTTTGTTGCGATTCGATCTCCGTGAATGCCGAAACAACTCCACCTGACTGATTGAAGCGGATATCCACCCGATCAAGCAATTCTTTTATTTTCTTCTCCTGATTGGCATCCACCTGTACCTCAACCCGAATATCAACTTCATTCTTTGCCCAATATACGACCGTTACATTACCATACCGGTTATCGATCTGCAGCAGATCCGTTGGCTTAACTGTAAATTGTTGATGAAACTCCTTCGTCTTGGAGTATTCCCAATTCCCTTTATGATTCATCCGTTCAGCCGATGCTGACACCATGCAAGTCACCCACATCAGGAGGCAACTCAACCACATACTGATACTCGTTTTCATTATACTAATACTTTTATCATTTCAATTACATCGTTTCCATCCGATCCAATAAAAAGGTCAGACTGCCAATCCCCAACGAATAGGTTTGTGCCAAGGCATACAGTCCATCTTCATCACAAGGCAGGGTCGGTACCACCTCATGTTCGAACTCCTTCACATCCGAACGGACCTGCCAAGCCGCCTGCAACAACTGTTCCGCCTCCTCGGTCCGTTTTTGTTTGCAAAGTTGGTCCAGTCGGTCTGTCAAGTCATTCATACGCATCTGATAATACCCCTGTGCCTCCTGAAACTCCAGTTCCATCGCAGTCAATTCTTGTTGTTCTACTTCATGACTGGAATCAGGCTCTACAGGCACCGGCTGTAACCAAAGCAACAGGGCAATCGCAGCAGCGGCTGCCAATCCTGCTACCGCCCATAACCAAACTCTCTTGGTCGGTTGCTGCGGTTCAACGGCTGCCAACTTCTGTTCAAACCGTTCCCAATGGCCATCGGGTAATGGTTCATTGTCAAACTCATCTCGATGATTTTCTATGAATTGCCTTAACTTCTCCATTTCTATCACATGTTATCAGTTCCAACAATTTCCGCTTTGCACGCATAAACTGTACACGTACACTGGCGGGTTTCGCTTGCAGAATAGAAGCAATCTCTTCTAAATCATACCCCTCGAAAAAATAGAGCGAGAGAACCACCCGATAACCGGGAGCCAATGTCTGCAGAGCCATCTTGACCTGTTGTACAGAGTCAACCAAGACCTCCGGATCCCACGCATCTGCATCCGGTTCCGAATAATTGTCTGAAAGCTCTTCCATGGGAGGCAGCTGTTGCCGTACATAGTCAATGGCGGTATGCACAGCCACCTGCCGAATCCACCTCTCAAAACTTTGCGTCGGTTGGTATTGGCCGATGCGGGTCAGGACCTTAAAGATGGCATCCTGCATGGCCTCCTCAGCCTCTTCCGGTCGGCCGATGATACGCAGACAGGCTGCATATAACGGTCGAGCGAACCGACGGTAGAGTTCCTGTTGTGCCGCCCGGTTTCCCATCCGGCATCCTTCGACAATATGTGCAATTGCTTCATTCATTCTATTCAGATAAACGAATATCAAACATCAAACGTTACATTTTTACCCTTGTTTTTTTAGAAGTCTCTGTATCTTTGCAGCAAAAAAGATGAAAGTAGTCATTCTAAATACATCCGAACATACGGGAGGAGCGGCTGTAGCTGCCAACCGCCTACTGAAAGCCCTACGCAAACAGGGGGTGGAGGCCACCATGCTGGTACGCGACAAATCCAGTCAAGATCCGAACGTCCATTCCATCAATCGCACGTGGTTTCAACAGAAAGTGAACTTGTTGCGTTTTCTTTGGGAGCGGTTGGTTATTTTCCTTTGTAACCGTTTTTCCCGCTCGACACTCTTCCAAGTCTCCATTGCCAATACCGGCACGGATCTCTCCCAACATCCATTGGTCCAAGCAGCCGATGTCATTCATCTTCACTGGATCAACCAAGGATTCCTCTCTTTGCACGATTTGCAGAAACTGGTTGCCCTCGACAAACCCATAGTCTGGACCATGCACGATATGTGGCCCTGTACGGGTATCTGCCATCATGCACGCGACTGTGAACAATTCCAACAACAATGCGAAGGCTGTTTCTATCTGCAATCTACCCATCCGGATTTATCAACCAGGGTATTCCGTGCGAAAAGCCAGCTCTATCGCACAGCCCCCATGACCTTCGTCGGATGTAGCCAGTGGCTGACTGATCGGGCCCATCAGAGCCGATTAGTCCTCGGGAAACAGGTTCTCTCCATTCCCAATCCAATCGATTTGCAACGTTTCAAACCGATGGAACGCAAAGCTATGCG
The DNA here is from genome assembly GCA_021531775.1 of Parabacteroides distasonis. Classification (GTDB taxonomy): domain Bacteria; phylum Bacteroidota; class Bacteroidia; order Bacteroidales; family Tannerellaceae; genus Parabacteroides. Next base: position 39,389 of record JAFBIU010000020.1, read on the forward strand.
TGAACGGTGGAAACTTCCCTTGGACAAAAAACTGATTCTGTTTGGAGCACTCAATGTGACCAACGAACGGAAAGGGTTGGCCTACCTCATCAAAGCCCTGCACATCCTACAACCGGATCATATTGCCTTGGTCGTCTTCGGACAGGTCAAGTCACAAGTAGCCGAACGCATTCCGGTCGCAATCCATTCCTTGGGATATGTTTCAGACGAAGAAAAAGTGGCCACCATCTACAATGCAGTCGATCTATTTGTCACCTCCTCGTTGGAAGAGAACCTCCCCAACACGATCATGGAGTCAATGGCCTGCGGTACACCCTGTGTCGGATTCCGGACAGGTGGTATTCCGGAAATGATCGATCATCTGTCCAATGGCTATGTAGCCAACTACCAAGATTCCGCCGATCTGGCACGTGGGATCGAATGGGTTTTGAACCATCCGGAGCCCGCCAAATTACGTGAAACATGCATCCAAAAGGTAAAAGAACACTATTCAGAAGAGGTGATCGCCGGGAAATACCTATCTTTGTACGAGCAAATCAAACGATAATGAGCCAACTACAACCAACATTCTCGATAATTACCGTTACGTACAATGCGGAACGATGGCTGGAACGTACCCTATTGAGTGTACTGAACCAGTCCTATTCGAATGTCGAATACATCATCATTGACGGAGCATCCAAAGACAAAACCGTCGAGATCATCCGCCAATACGAAGCGGGTATCGCCTTCTGGATCAGCGAACCGGATCATGGGCTGTACGAAGCCATGAACAAAGGCTTGCAACATGCGACTGGCGACTATGTCTGGTTTCTCAACGCAGGGGACACCCTTTACACAGCCGATACCCTCCAGCAGATCGTCCATTCCCTCCGGAAGAAATCCAAACTGCCGGATGTGATCTATGGAGAGACAGCCTTGGTCGATGCGGAGGGTAAATCGTTAGGCATGCGTCGGCTGAAGGCTCCCCGGCGATTGACCTGGAAAAGTTTCCGGATGGGTATGTTGGTTTGTCATCAATCCTTCTTGGCACGCCGGGAGATAGCCCCGTTGTACAATCTTGATTACCGCTTAGTGGCCGACTACGACTGGTGTATCCAGTGTCTGAAACAGGCACAACGGATTCACAACAGTCGCTTGATACTGTCCAACTTCTTGGAAGCCGGCATCAGCACGCAACAGCGCAAAGCCTGTCTGAAGGAGCGTTACGACATCATGTGCCATTATTATGGTAAGATAACCACCTGTCTGCTGCATGGATGGTTCGCCATCCGTTTCTATACGGCCAAGTGGATTCACGGAAGAGTATAAACAATTAATTGAAAGAATACCTATGCAAAGTATTTGGATGAAGTGCGGAAAGCACATCGCGGCCCTGGTTGTATTCCTGGTCGTGACAATGGTCTATTTTTCCCCGGCTGTGTTCGACGGGAAGGTGGTACGCTCCGTCGATATGGACCGAGCTACCGGTATGGGAAGCAGCCAAATGAAAGAATATGAAAAAACAGCCTCACCGGGCGAATTCAGTGCCTGGTCGGATGCCATGTTCGGTGGTATGCCCTACGTGGCAGGCTACGGCAATCCGGCTCCTGCCCTCCCCGACTATGGCATCATCGAAGCCCCCTTGCGTTGGATTGGTTATGGAGATGCCGCTATGACACTCACCTGCTTGGTCTGTTTCTATCTGCTGATGTGCGTGATGGGAGCCAGCTGGTGGTTAGCCTTGGCGGGTGCTTTTGCCTTTGCCTTAGCCTCTTACAATTTCATCATCATTGCAGCAGGCCACATCACAAAGGCCTACGTCATTGCTTACATGCCTGTCACGCTGGCCGGTATGTATCTATTGTTCAAACGTACCTATATGTGGGGAGCGATCCTGTTCCTCTTGGGTGTAGCCCTCTCGATCCGCAATGCACACATCCAGATCACCTACTACCTGATGTTGCTCTGTCTCTTCATCTATGCCGGTTATGTAGTCCGGATGATCCGGGAGAAAAGCTGGGCTGAATGGGGTAAAGTGACCGGCATCATGGCCCTGTGCGTGATCCTGGCCGTATTACCCAATGCCAAGTCCATGTACTCCAATTGGGACCTGGGCAAGACCTCTATCCGAGGTGCTACGGAATTGACGACGACCACACCGGCAGGCGAAAAGATCTCCTCCGGATTGGACAAGGACTATGCTTTCCAATGGAGTTACGGCAAAGGGGAACTGCTCACCCTGTTGGTTCCGAATGTCTATGGTGGAGCCTCCGGCGGAACAGTAGGTCCCGATTCGGAACTCTACAAGGCACTGCGAGCCAAGGGTGCACAAGTGGGTAATGAAATACAAACCTATACCTATTGGGGTGACAAGGCATTTACCGGAGGACCGGTCTATTTCGGTGCTGTTGTCTGCTTTCTCTTTGTGTTGGGTATGTTTGTCATCCGCAACGCTGCCAAATGGTGGTTGTTTGCCGGATCCTGTTTCCTGATCCTGCTGGCCTTAGGCCGCAATTTCGACAGTTTCAACACCCTTATGTTCCACTACCTGCCGATGTACAACAAATTCCGTACCGTCGAAATGGCCTTGGTCATCCCCAATATGGTCTTCCCGATCATTGCCATCTGGGGGTTGCATGAGATCTTGAGCGGAACCGTTGAGGAGCAACGTTTGAAAAAGGGATTCCTGGGTGCCCTCGCCATCACGGGTGGACTGGCACTGATTCTGTGGTTGATGCCGACCCTCTTGCTTGACTTCCATTCACCCATGGATGAGATGTATCAGATGCCCGACTGGTATTACCAGGCCCTGTTGATGGACCGCGCTTCCATTGCCTCAGCCGATGCCATGCGGTCGCTCCTCTTCATCCTGCTCACAGCCGCTTTGGTCGGTTGGGTGATCGTAGCTCCCAACAAGCAGACACCCATCCGGGTCTGCAGCATCGGTGTAGTCCTCCTGATGTTAGCTGACCTGTTACCGATCGACAAACGCTATCTGAACGACAAGAACTTTGTCAACGAGCGGGCCGAACAATCCTATAAACCGAGCGTAGCCGACCAAAAGATCTTCGAAGACAAGGATGCCTCCTTCCGGGTAGTCAATCTGAACAACCCCTTCCAAGAGACCTCCGTTTCCTATTTCCACCACTCGATCGGTGGTTACTATGCCGTCAAGTTGCGTCGTTATCAGGAGTTGATCGACCATCGCCTCTCGGGTGAACTGAACAGCATCATCGAGACCTTCCAGAAGGCGAAAACCGTGGAGGATTTTTATGAAGCCTTTGATAAGTGCCCGTCATTGAACATGCTCAATACACGCTACATCATCTACAATCCCGAACAACCGCCTTTGCGCAATCCGTTTGCCTTTGGCAATGCCTGGTTCGTGGATCAGGTTGAGATCGTAGCCAATGCCGATGCAGAAATCGAGTCGTTGAACCGCATCAATCCGTTGGTTACCGCAGCCGTCGATCAACGTTTTGCCGATCAAGTGACAGGTTTCACTCCGCAACGCGACTCGTTGGCAACGATTACACTCACTAACTATCGTCCGAATAAGCTGACCTATCAAAGTAAAGCGGCTACAGACCAGGTAGCTCTCTTCTCGGAAGTCTATTATCAACCGGGATGGCAGGCCACTATTGATGGCAAGCCCGTTGACCATTTCCGGGCCAACTGGATCCTGCGTGGTATGCGTGTGCCGGCGGGCGAACACGAGATCGTTTTCGAATTCCGTCCCGAAGGCTATGTATTAGCAGCCAATATCTCTGCATTCAGTTCCTGTCTCATCTTGTTGTTGCTATTGGCAGGTATCGGCTATTCCCTTTACCGGCAACGGATCGGAAAAACGGAATAGTTTGCGGGCATGAATCCTAAAAAAGGGGCACCTGTCTGATTCAGGTGCCCTTTTTTTTTAGGGCTTGACCACTTTCACTTCGTAGCCAATTTTCTGGAATGCATTCCGATAGGCTTCCACATTCGTCTTCTGAGGATCGTACACGATGGAAACCGTCTGTTTGGGTACCGAAGTCTCGATCTTCTTCGTCCCTTTGACGAATCGGATGTGATCCTTGATCTTCTTCTCGCAATTCGCACAGTGCATTTGCGGAGTTGTAGTCACCACCAACGTGTCATTGGCAGCCTTCATCTCACGATCGGCAGCTTGGGCACCCAACGCACAGGTTGCCAGCAGCACCAACATCATCCATTTCTTCATGATCTTCTCCTTTCTTATCTTTATAGTTTTTCTAATTTGAAACGTACTCCTATATAAAACATAGCACCCTCGGTCGGTCCCCAGATCTGCGTCGCATCAAACGATGATGACCACGGATTATGGGCCCCTTTGATCGGTTCGGGAATCCGATAGTTGGTCAAGTTCTCTCCGCCGACATACAGACTGAAGTGTGGGAACTCCCGGGTTACCTGTGCTTGTAGCTGGAAATAGGTCGGATAGGGTGTATGATCGTAATATTCCCCATGTCCATGCAACTGCCCCGTCACGTCAAACTGCCACAACTCCATCGGAGTTTTGTAAGAGCAGGTCAATAAGCCCTTGAACCGAGAGGTCAGCGGACGGTGGCGCAACACACCGGCATAGGTTGTCCGCGCATCGTTGTAGCGAAAAGCACCCGTAGCCGTGAATCCCTCGAAGATCGGATAGGTTGCGTCCAACTGCAGGGTATGGCTATAACTCTTTCCATCCAGATTCTTGAAATAGACAGACGGAGCACTCGGTTCCTCATCCACTTCCGTCACCAACTGATGCTGGAAATCGGTATAATAATATTCGGCATTCAACTCCAAATCCCGACCAGCTATGGGAACCATCCACCCGGTTGAAAGCCCAAAATTCCAAGCCTCCTCCTGATCCAACGGTGCCGGCTGATGAAACGTACGTCCACTGGCCAACATGGGCATCTGCTCAGCCAACGCATGGGGTGAACGGTATCCCTTCCCAGCAGACGCACGGAGGGTAAGCCCCGTTACCGGCACATATTTCACATGCAGACGGGGTGTGAAGAAACCACCATAATGGGAGGAATAATCCCATCGGACACCCGGCATAACCGTCAATCGATCCTCTAACCGATAGGTATATTGCAGGTACAGGCCCGAGGTAGTCTCACGGGGAATCGACTTCAACGAAGGATCCAGTGTTGTCTCCTCCTCATAGCCATCGTGATTGACAGAGGCTCCGATCGCCCAATTGTGTTGCTCCGTCCAGTCTGTCTCAAACATCAATTGTGCATATCCATTCTTCTGCCGCACCTGATAGAGCTGGGTCCCAAATTGGCTCTCCGTATCATGGAGAGAGCCCTGCAACATCAGAGCCAAGGAGGTATTGTGATCCGCATCCAGGGTGAAACCATTCTTCCACTGGGCCACATACCGGTCGGTCTGCACGTTGACCCCATAATGCGGAATCTCCGACCGCTCCGCAGCATGATGACTCATGCCACTCACCCGTTCATCACGCAAACCTTGTACTGAAAACTGACTGATCCACAATGGAGAAACATAGGCCATCCGCCACATACCATGGATCTGTCGCTGCTTCGGCATATCCATAAAACCATCTCCATCTGCATCGTGATCCCGTTGCCGATCTTCGTAGTGTAGTAACAGCGAGGTGGATAACCGGTCTGTCAGGTGAACGGAAGCATCCGCATTCAGTTCATATTTCAACTGTGAATCCAAATAGGCATTCGCCCGAACACCATCCGTACCTTGAGGTTTCAGATACTCGATATTAATCTGACCCGTAGTCGATTCGTAACCATTCTTGACACTGGAGGCCCCTTTCGACACCTGAATGGACTGCATCCAAGGACCCGGTACATACCCCAAGGCGTAGGGTAACGCGGCACCACGCAGGTTCGGCACATTTTCCGTCAACAGCTGCACGTAGGTCCCGCTGAGTCCCAACAAACGGATCTGTTTGGCACCTGTCGCTGCGTCGGAATAACTGACATCCACCGAAGGATTGGTCGTAAAGGATTCACCCAAGTTACAACAGGCAGCCCGGATCAGCTGTCCCTGACCGATCAGTTCCGTATTCTCGGTGCGAGAGAGGAGCTTGGTTCGCACCGGAGCTTTGACCGTCACACCGTCCAAAGCATGTTCGGAATAGATCGAATCCGGCACTTCCGTCTGAGCTGTCACACACTGAAGCCCAATCCAAGAGAGCAAAAGAAATCCATACCGCCCCACTAGTGCGGTCACAGCCATGATGCAACGCGGACATACCATATTTTTGATTTTGAGAATTGTCATACCGGGCAAAAATAGTGAATTATCTGTATTCAATCAGCTACTATTTGACTAAATTTGTCCCATTGATCAGATACAGAACAAGCATGATACAGATCCAGCAGTTGATAGCCATTGTCAAAGAGGCATCGAAACGAATGATTGTCGATCATTTCTCCGTCATGGAGAAGGGTGGTTGTGAGAATATTGTCACCTCATCAGACCTGGCCGTACAGCACTATTTGTATGAACGGCTGTCGGAGGAGTTGCCCGGATGCGGTTTTCTGTGCGAAGAGGAGGATCAATGGACGGTAGCACCTACCTACACTTGGATCATCGACCCCATCGACGGAACCGCCAACTACAGTCGAGGCATCCAACATTGTGCCATCTGTGTCGGGCTGCGCGAAGGAGACCAGATGATCATGTCGGTTGTCTATCTGCCGCGAACCAACGAAATGTTTCATGCCGAGCGGGGGAAGGGTGCCTTCCTCAACGGACAACCCATCCATGTTTCCCAACGCACCTTCAAGCAGTCGATTCTCTGTACAGCCTTGGCAGTCTATCACAAAGAGTTTGCTCCCTGCTGTGCGAACATCATCCTGGATACCTTCATGCAATGTAACGACATCCGTCGTTTCGGGGCAGCAGCTCCCGAACTCTGTTACTTAGCTATGGGCCGTTGCGAACTCTATTTTGAATATCAATTGAGTCCCTGGGATTTTGCAGCTGCCTCGCTCATCGTCGAAGAGGCCGGTGGCCATCTCTGCACCTTGGATGGATCGCCCATTCCGCTCGACCGTCCTTCCGGCATCTTGGCGGCCAACAATCCGGACAACCTAACACAATTACAGTCCATCGTGCAGCGGCATTTGTGAATTACACTTGGGATTCTTTATCAAAAAAATCTCCATTTTGTGGGTTAAGAAACAGACTTCTGTAAAAAGTCAGACATGAAACTAAATACACCTGATAACAATCGCTACTACGGGAGGTAACATTTGCTACCACGCGTAGTAGCAAAATCGCTGTCGGGCAGTAATAAAAAATCACCCTCGTAATCGATTGATAAATTGATAGGTACGAGTATGAGAGCGGAAATGGCTTCACAGGATAGCGGAAATGAGAATAAAGTCTCTCACTTTCCTCTGTCATGCATTTAGGGCAAATAATAATCCCCGACAGTCACGGAGGGCTGCCGAGGATAGCTATTTAACGAATAAGGGATGAATCAGCGGACAACAATCTTTTCGCGGATAACTGCCTTACACTGTTCCAGGATCACACCATAAACGCCGGCACGGACGTTGATACGTGTATCACCATTGACCATCTGCTGCTGTGAGTGACCATCCATCGAGACAATCGTTACGCGAGCATCGGCCACACCACGGATGATGATACAATCGTCACCACCGATCACTTCGGCAGACTCGACCGCACATACATTATTATATATATGGAGGAAAGTATGTACCATCGGTTTTGACAGAGTCTTTGCCAGTACCATTATTCATGCCTATTAACTGGTACTGCAGTTTCAGCTATCTGGTACTGGAGTGTCACTTCGCTGGTACAGTAGTGTCACTTAACTGGAACTGTTATCGGAACAAAGAATCCCCCTATTTCGCTCTACCGACCATGCCAAAAGAAAACGGAGAGGAAAAAGGGGGAACCATAGTTACGATCTTGGACCTACATACCAATACTACGTACCATTTTTATACCAACAACTGATTAAAAAAAGATCCGGAAGCTCCAAAACCCGGGAGCATTCGTTCTCTAAAACTTAGGCAGGTTTCCTGACTTCCCCGAGAAAGCCGCCTTCCCGTCCGCACGACAGTGGCATTGAAGTGGATGGCTTTCCTGAAAGGGGGTACACAGTAGCGGGTACTGTTCCGGATTCTGACCGGATTCCCTTTTATGCAACAACCGAATGGATGCTACATCACCTAAGTGGAAGCAAATATAGCGGTTAATTTTCGATTTTGCAAGGTTTGTAACAGAATTGTCATACATGTGACATCTCCCTGAAACAGCGAACTACCATCTTTGCCCACAGAAATAACAGTCAAACAAGGGTATGGAAACATTCTATCTATTATTGGTCATTTTCCTGTTCCTGCTGGCAATCGTCGATCTGTCGGTAGGTGTGAGTAACGATGCCGTCAACTTCCTCAATTCTGCGATCGGATCGAAGGCGGCCAGTTTCAAAGTCATCCTCGTCATTGCCGCCTTGGGCGTCTTCCTTGGCGCCTCGCTCTCGAACGGCATGATGGATATTGCCCGGCATGGTATCTATCAGCCACAGCATTTCTACTTCTCCGAGATCATGTGTATCTTGGCCGCCGTCATGCTGACGGATGTGGTGCTGCTGGACATCTTCAACTCGTTGGGCATGCCGACCTCCACGACCGTCTCGATGGTGTTCGAGTTGGTGGGCGGTACGGTAGCCATTTCTCTGATCAAGATTGCGAACTCAGACGGTCTATTGCAGTTGGGCGACCTGCTCAACACCGAAAAGGCGTTTACCGTCATCCTCGGTATCTTCCTCTCCGTGGCCATCGCCTTCTTCTTCGGAACGATTGTCCAATACATCTCGCGTCTGATCTTCACCTTCAACTATCAGAAGAATTCAAAATACTTCATCGGACTCTTCGGTGGTATCGCTGCTACCTCCATCCTCTACTTCATGCTTATCAAGGGGTTAAAGGACAGTTCCTTCATGAATGCGGAACTGAAAGCCCAGATTCACGACTATACGGGTATGATTGTCTGCTGCAGCCTGATCGGATTCACCATCCTGATGCAGGTTCTCTACTGGCTGAAGGTGAATGTATTCAAGGTGGTCATCCTGATGGGTACCTTCGCATTGGCCTTGGCGTTTGCCGGCAATGACTTGGTCAACTTCATCGGTGTACCGTTGGCTGGCTACTCCTCCTACATGGATCTGATGGCACAAAACGGAACAACGACAACCGACACCTTCCTCATGACCTCCTTGCAGGAATCGGCCCATACGCCCTGGTACTTCCTCTTCGGATCAGGTGTGATCATGGTAGTCTCCTTGGCTACCTCCAAGAAGGCCCAAAATGTGGTCAAGACCTCACTCGACCTCTCCCGTCAGTCAGAGGGCGAAGAGAGTTTCGGTACCTCACCCGTTGCGCGTGTCCTGGTACGACGTAGCACCAGCATCGCCAACACCATTCTGCAAGTGATCCCTACCCCCGTGAAACAGTGGGTTGACAGCCGTTTCAACCAGCAAGAGATGATTATGGAGGATCAAGCCAGCTTCGACCTGGTGCGTGCCTCGGTCAATGTGGTACTCTCCGGTCTGCTGATTGCCGTCGGTACCTCCCTGAAACTGCCTCTCTCCACTACTTACGTAGCCTTCATGGTCGCTATGGGTAGTTCATTGGCCGACCGGGCCTGGGGACGTGAAAGTGCCGTCTATCGAATCACGGGTGTACTCTCCGTCATCGGTGGCTGGTTCATCACGGCCGGAGCCGCCTTTACGATCTGTTTCCTCGTTGCCCTGCTGATCTATGCCGGTGGCATTCCCGCATTGGTCTGCATGATCGGTTTGGCCGTCTATTCACTGATCCGTAGCCACTTGAGCTATCGCAACAAACTGCGGAAAGAGGCTTTGAAGGCCGAGGTGAACAACACTGTAGCCCAGTTACGCCAGACCACCGACAAGCAGGAGGCACTCGCTCTCTTCCGGAAGCACAGCCGCGAAGAGTTGGAATCGGACCTGCTCTTTACCGTCGAAGAGTTCAACCAGGCAGTCTATGGCTTTATGGATGAAGACCTGCGCGCATTGCGCAAGGTGCTGAAGGCCTTGGACGAAAAGAAGATTCACCTGAAACAGGTGAAGCGGGTCGGCACGTTAGGCGTTACTCAACTGGACTACGACATTGCCGTCGAAAAGGGACTCTACTACTACCAGAGCAACGACTTCGTGAGCGAGATCATCTTCAGCGTCAGCCGTTTGGCCGAACCGTTGAAAGATCATATCGACAACAACTTCAATCCGCTTAATGCCAACCAGCGCAACGACTTCTCACAGATGACCGCCAAGCTCACGGACTTCGTTTCCCGCTGTGCCCACCTGATCGGTTCGAACAATTACGGGAACATGTATGGACTGGTACACGAGTCGGCCCAACTCACGGAAGAGTTGATCGCACTCAAACGGGCCGAGTTGAAACGGATCCAAGGCCAAAGTGGAAGCAGCACCAAGGTGAGCATGGTCTATCTGAACATGGTACAAGAGGCACAGAACATTGTCTCCTTCACCTGCAACCTGATCAAAGTGAGTCGAAAATTCCAAAAAGAATGATCCGGCTATTGGCATATTCCAAAAAATGATTACCTTTGCAGCCGCTTAGATAACATAGTATTAATTTATTAAAGTAACAGAATCATGTATTTGGATTCAGCAAAGAAACAAGAGATTTTTGGAAAGTATGGCAAGTCAAGCACCGACACAGGTTCAGCAGAAAGCCAGATTGCGTTGTTCACCTTCCGTATTGCTCACTTGACAGAGCATCTGAAGCAGAACCATAAGGACTACGCTACTTCACGTTCATTGAAGATGTTGGTAGGTAAGCGTCGTCGTCTGTTGGATTACCTGATCAAGGTGGATATCGAACGCTATCGTGCCATCATCAAAGAACTTGGTATCAGAAAGTAATCTTTTCAAGATACAACAACGAAAAAGGATAATTTCATCATCGAAATTATCCTTTTTTGCTTTCCGATTGCCCCTTTTAGGAACAGCAGTGCCCAAGTCTCAGATTATTTGCCTAAATTTGCCCTTCAAACGAGACAACAGATGAACATAGTAATTAAAGAAGTTACCGGAAAGAAAGAACTACGACAATTCGTCAGGTTCAATATCGATTTATACAAGGGGAATCCGTACCATGTGCCCAGTCTGATCTACGATGAGATGATGACACTGGACCGGAAACAGAATCCAGCCTTCGAAGTGTGCGATGCCATCTATTTCTTGGCATACAAAGGAGACCGGATCGTAGGCCGTATTGCCGGTATCATCAACCGACGGAGCAACGAGGTGTGGAACCAGAAACGTGCCCGTTTCGGATTTGTCGATTTCATCGACGATGATGAGGTCGTGGATGCCCTGTTTAATGCTGTACGCCAGTGGGCCAAGCAGCAGGGTATGGAGGAACTTTGCGGTCCGATGGGCTTTACGGACCTCGACCACGAGGGTATGCTGGTGCATGGTTTCGACCAGTTGGGAACGATGGCCACCATCTACAACCATCCCTACTATCCCCAACAGCTGGAACGCATGGGCTTTGTCAAGGATCAGGACTGGCACGAGTTCAAGGTATATGTACCGGATTGTGTGCCGGAAAAGCATTTGCGCATCGGCGAGATTGTCAAGCGTAAATATGGACTGAAGGTAGTCAAGTGTAAGAGCAAAAAAGAGGTAATGCCCTATGCACGCCCCCTGTTTGAGACATTGAACATCTCTTATGCACCCCTGTATAGTTTCTCACCTCTCACGGACAAGCAGATCGACTATTATATAAATATGTATATCCCGATGTTGCGTTTGGACCTGCTGACGCTGATCGTACGTGAAGAGGACAATGCCGTGGTTGGCTTCGGCATCTCGATACCCAGTCTGTCGCGTGCACTCCAGAAATCCAAAGGCCAGTTGTGGCCCTTCGGATGGTTCCATCTGCTGAAGGCCTTGCGGTCGAAACCGGAGATTGTCGATCTCTACCTGATGGGTGTCCTGCCGGAATACCAGAGCAAGGGTGTCAATGCCCTGCTGTTCAACGACCTGATCCCGATCTACAAAAGTTTGGGCGTGGTCTATGCCGAGAGCAATCCGGAGCTGGAGAGCAACAATGCAGTCCAGGCACAATGGGATTATTTCCAGCGCGAACATCATAAGACACGTCGCGTATTCATCCAACAACTGTAATCTGAAACAAAGATGGACGAACTGAATCTCACCCAACAACAGCCCGGCACGTATGATGACGAAGACATCAAGACGCTGGATTGGAAGGAGCATATCCGTCGCCGTCCCGGTATGTATATCGGTAAGTTAGGCGACGGCAGTCATGCCGACGATGGTATCTATGTCTTGCTGAAAGAGGTGTTGGACAACTCCATCGACGAATACATGATGGGGTTTGGCAAGAGCATCGATGTGACCATCGAAGAGGGGTGCGTAACAGTACGCGACCATGGCCGAGGGGTTCCCTTAGGCAAGGTGGTGGATGTCTCCAGCAAGATGAACACCGGAGCCAAGTATGACAGCAAAGCCTTCAAGAAGTCGGTCGGACTGAATGGTGTCGGTATCAAGGCGGTCAATGCGTTGAGCCGTTATTTCCGCATCACCAGCTGTCGCGACGGTGAATGCAAACGGGTCATCTACAGCAAGGCGGTCATCACGGAGGAGGCAGACATCGAGCCGACAGACCAGCCCAACGGTACAGAGGTTCAGTTCATTCCCGACGGGGAGATTTTCAAAGCGTATCAATACAAAGAAGAGTATGTGGAAAACCTGTTGAAGAACTATGTGTTCCTCAACTCGGGGTTGACCATTCTCTATAACGGGAAAAAGTTCTATTCCCGCAACGGACTGGTGGATCTGTTGAACGAGAACATGACCACCGACCCGTTGTACCCGATCATCCACTTGACCGGAGACGACATCGAAGTGGTGATCACCCACAGTAACCAGTATGGAGAAGAGTATTACTCCTTCGTGAACGGTCAGCACACCACCCAAGGTGGTACGCACCTGTCGGCCTTCAAGGAGGCTGTAGGCCGCGTGGTCAAGGAGTTCTACAACAAGAACTTCGAATATACCGACATTCGGGCGGGTATCGTGGCTGCCATCAGCATCAAGGTAGAGGAGCCGGTCTTCGAGAGTCAGACCAAGACCAAATTGGGATCCAAAGATATGGGTCCGGATGGACCGACCGTGGCCAAGTTTGTCAGTGATTTCCTCAAGAATGATCTGGACAACTACCTGCATAAACATGCCGATATTGCCGATACGTTACTGAAAAAGATCCTGGATTCGGAAAAGGAGCGGAAGGCGATTGCCGGTGTCACCAAGCTGGCACGTGAACGGGCCAAGAAGGCCAACCTGCACAACCGCAAATTGCGGGATTGCCGCATTCACCTGAATGATGCGAAAGGCGACCTCACCGAAGAGACCTGTATCTTCATCACCGAGGGTGACTCTGCCAGTGGATCCATCACGAAGAGCCGAGACCCGAACCTGCAAGCGGTCTTCAGCCTGCGCGGTAAACCGCTGAACAGCTACGGACTGACCAAGAAGATCGTCTATGAAAATGAAGAATTCAACCTGCTCCAGGCTGCCCTCAACATCGAAGATGGGCTGGATGGCCTGCGCTACAACAAGGTGATCATCGCGACCGATGCCGATGTGGACGGTATGCACATCCGCCTCTTGCTGATCACCTTCTTCCTGCAGTTCTTCCCGGACCTGATCAAGCGGAACCATGTCTATATCCTGCAAACGCCCCTCTTCCGGGTGCGGAACAAGCAAAAGACCTGGTATTGCTACAGCGAAGAGGAGCGGCTGCGTGCCATCGAGGCAGCAGGGAAGAATCCCGAGATCACCCGCTTCAAAGGTCTCGGTGAGATTTCGCCCGACGAATTCCGCAACTTCATCGGCAAGGATATCCGGCTCGACCAGGTGACCATGAAGAAGGAGGACCTGGTGAAGGATATGCTGGAGTTCTACATGGGCAAGAACACCATGGAGCGACAAAACTTCATCATCGACAATCTAGTGATTGAAGAGGATTTGGTCAACTAAGACGTGTATAAACATCGGATATGAAACGTATTGCACTTTTTCCCGGATCGTTCGATCCTTTCACCGTCGGCCATGCTTCGTTGGTCACCCGGGGATTAGCTTTGGTGGATGAACTGATCATCGCCATCGGCATCAACGTCAAGAAGGCACCCTGCTTCCCGCTCGACCGACGACTCGAAGCCTTACGTGCCCTCTATGCCCACGAGCCTCGGGTACGCGTGGAGACCTACGACAACCTGACGACCGACTTTGCCCAAACGATGCAGGCCCAATTCATCCTGCGAGGCATCCGGTCGGTGACCGACTTTGAATATGAGAAGGCTATTGCCGACGTGAACCGGACCTTGACCGGCATCGAGACCCTGCTGCTCTTCACCGAACCGGCCTATGCATCGGTCAGCTCCAGTGTCGTACGCGAACTGCACCATTACGGAAAAGATATCACCCCTTTCCTACCGGAGGGGATGCAACTATAGCTAACATATAATAATTCTGATGAGAAAGATGAGAAAAACAATCATCGCCCTATTGGCTGGACTGCTGTTGGGAGTATTACCTGCGGCAGCCCAACGAGGTATGGGCAATCTGGAAGCCCGCAAACTGCAGATGGCATTGTATGCGGTCTCCCATTTATATGTCGATTCCACCAGTGAGACCAAATTGGTTGAAGATGCCATTGTCGGGATGCTGGACAAGCTGGATCCACACAGCAACTACATGGATCCGGAAGAGACCAAGTCGATGACCGAACCGCTGCAAGGGAACTTCGACGGCATCGGCATTCAATTCAACATGTTGACAGACACCCTGTATGTGATTCAAGTCATTCCGGGTGGACCCTCCGAAAAGGTAGGACTGATGGCCGGCGACCGCATCATCGAAGTGGATGATACGCTGATTGCGGGTGTGCAGATGAAGACCAACGACATCATGAAGCGGCTCCGTGGTCCGAAAGGCACGCAGGTACGCGTCAAAGTAAAACGGAGCAACAACCCTGAACTGATGGAGTTCAAGATTGTCCGCGACAAGATTCCGGTCTATAGCTTGGATGCCGCCTACATGGCAGACAAAACAACGGGTTACATCAAACTGAACCGCTTTGCCGCCTCCTCCACCAACGAGTTCCGGGAGGCATTGGAGAAGTTGAAGAAACAGGGCATGAAGGATCTGATCCTCGACCTGCAAGGAAATGGAGGTGGCTACATGAACATCGCCATCGAACTGGGTGACGAATTCCTGTCGAAAGACAAACTGATCGTCTATACCGAAGGCAGCAAGCAGAAACGGGAGGAGGCCAAGGCTACCTACCGGGGAGGTTTCGAAGAAGGCCATCTGGTGGTCCTGGTGGATGAATCATCCGCCTCAGCCAGCGAAATTCTCTCGGGAGCTATCCAAGATTGGGACCGCGGTGTGATCGTCGGTCGCCGGACCTTTGGTAAAGGTTTGGTACAGAAACCCATTCCATTGCCAGACGGTTCTATGATCCGACTGACCGTAGCCCGCTACTACACCCCGACCGGCCGTTGCATCCAACGCCCCTACGAGAATGGTCATGCCGATGACTATCACCACGATCTGATCGACCGGTACAACCGGGGAGAACTGATGAGTGCAGACAGCATCCATTTCCCCGACTCGATGAAATACAGCACGCTGGTTTCCAAGCGGACCGTGTATGGCGGTGGCGGCATCATGCCGGACATCTTCATCCCCATCGACACCACGCGTTACACCGATTACCACCGGAAACTGGTAGCCAACGGGTTGGTGAACCGGATCGCCATGAACTACCTCGACCGGAACCGGGTGCAGATGAACAAGCGTTACGCCAAGTTTGCCAAATACAAGGCTGAGTTTGTCGTCACCGATGAACTGCTCAACGAGCTGAAGTCGATGGCCGAGGCGGAAAAGATTGAATACAACGAGACGGAGTATCTTCGTTCAAAAGCATTGATCAGTCTCCAGATCAAGGCTTTGATCGCCCGCGACCTCTACGACATGACCGAGTATTTCCAGATCATCAACGACGAGAACGATAGTTTCAAGAAGGCGTTGGAGATCATCCACGATCCGGAGACCTATTCTAAACTGATACACTGATGTACGGTACGCTGTTTCTTACCTTTATCAAAATCGGAGCCTTCACCATTGGTGGAGGCTATGCCATGCTCCCGCTCATCCAGCGGGAGGTGGTCGATCGGGGCTGGATGAAGAAGGAGGAGTTCATCGATCTGTTTGCAGTTGCCCAGTCTCTGCCCGGTATCTTTGCTGTCAACATCTCCATTTTTGTAGGATACAAGCTCAAGAAACTGCCTGGAGCCATCTGTTGTGCCTTGGGCACCATCCTCCCCTCCTTTCTGATCATCCTGGGAATTGCACTTTTCTTTACCCAATTTAAAGACAATATCTGGGTTGAAAAGATATTCAAAGGATTACGTCCGGCAGTCGTTGCACTCATTGCCGTGCCCTGCCTGACAACAGCGAGATCTATCAAACTATCCCACAAACAACTGATTATTCCGATCGGAGCAGCTCTCTTGATTTGGTTGGCAGGTCTTTCTCCCGTATGGATCATTTTGGCTGCCATCTTCGGCGGTATCATTTATCAAAAAATAATTGTAAAAAAATGATTTGGTTTCAATTATTATACGTATATTTGAAGGTCGGAATCTTAGGGTTCGGCGGGGGTTACGCCATGTTGTCGTTGATCCAAGCCGATGTCGTCGATCGCTACCACTGGATCACCCTACAGGAGTTTACAGATATCGTGGCGATTTCCCAAATGACTCCGGGACCGATTGGCATCAATAGTGCCACCTATATCGGTTACACAGCGATCCTCAATGCCGGTTATTCACCAACTGTCAGTATTTTAGGATCCTGTTTGACAACAGCAGCCGTCTGTTTGCCCTCGTTCTTTTTAGTATTGTCTATATCCATGGCTTTCTCGAAGTTCAAACATAATAAATATGTAGAGGCAGCATTCGTGGGGTTACGTCCCGCTACAGTCGGATTGATTGCTGCGGCAGCCCTCCTCCTCATGAACAGCGAGAATTTCATCGACTACAAGAGTTTCCTGCTCTTCGGTGCTGCCTTTTTCCTGACCTGGCGCTACAAGATTCATCCGATCCTGATGATCCTGTTGGCAGGGGTAGCCGGTCTGTTCCTCTATTGGTAACTAAGAAAAGGGATTTCCAGTTTAGTCGATGATTTTACCTCCTTTGTCGAGTTGAGTTGTGTTCCAACCCGCCCCAACCTACCTTTGTATCATCAAGTAATAATGAATAAAAGGAAGTTGTATGATGAGAACTGGGGTAATTATTGGAATGCTATGTAGCGCATGTCTCTTACATGCCGAAGAAAGGCCAACTCACTGGACCTTGCAAGACTGCTTGGATTATGCGTTAGAGCATAACATCCAAGTCAAGAAGAGTCGGATCACACATCTCTCCGGTCAAGAAGATACCGAATGGGCGAAAGCGCAACTGTTTCCGTCGCTGTCGGCATCTGTGACGCAAGGATTTGTTAACTATCCCTCCTCAGCTGCCAGCAACAACAACAGCTACAGCGGCAACTACAATGTGTCTGCTAACTGGAAATTGTTCGATGGTGGACAACGTACGCAAGCCATTAAACAACAACAGATCCAAAACAAAGTGGATGAGTTGGGGATCGAGGAGAGCGAAGAAGACATCAAAGTGGCTTTGATACAGACCTACATGCAGGTGTTGTATGCAACGGAAGCCATTCAGATCAATAAGAACACTGTTGAGGTGTCCAAAGCACAGTGCGATCGGGCCCGCGAGTTGTTAGCCGCCGGTTCCATTTCGCAGGTGGACTTGGCACAATTGGAGAGCCAATACAGCCAAGATAAGTATCAGTTAGTAGTGGCCCAGACAAATCTGGACAATTACAAACTGCAGTTGAAACAGTTACTGGAATTAGATATCACGGAGGATATTGAGGTGGTCGTACCTGCCTTGACAGAAGCAGACATTCTAATGCCGTTGCCTGACAAGCAATCGATCTACAAAACCTCGCTGGCCGTGATGCCTTCCATCAAAAGTAGCGAACTGTCTGTTGAGATAGCCGAACTGGAGAAGAAAAAAGCCAAGGGTGCTTTTCTTCCCTCACTTTCGCTGAGTGCAGGTATCGGCACGGGACATATTTCCGGCACGGGCAATTCGTTTGGAGATCAGGTATGGGACCGTTTCAACGAAAGCATCGGTTTGACATTAAGCATTCCCATTTTCAGTAATCGCCAGTACAAGACAGCATACAATCAAGCGAAATATGCGATCACAACGAGCCAATTGGAACTATTGAATGCACAGAAGAGTCTGCTCAAGACGGTGGAGGGCTATTATTTGGATGCCACCTCGTCGCAGACGCAATATACGTCGGCTACCGAACAATTGAAGTATGTGCAACAGAGTTACAACTTGACCAGCGAGCAATTCAACCTCGGTATGAAGAACACGGTCGAACTGCTCACGGAAAAGAACAATTGGTTGTCTGCACAACAACAGGTGTTGCAGGCCAAGTACATGGCGGTGATGAGTATTCAGTTATTAAATGTTTACCAAAAAAGAGAACTAACAATAGGTAATTAATATTTAAGTGAATGTAAGGGAATGAAGGCTAAGATTATGTATCACATATACATATATTTTTCACACTCCACTCTCTTTTTTTATGGAGGTCTCTTCGATGAGACATCGAGGAGCCTCCGCTTTTTAAACAACTCAAGTTTCAAAAACAATAAAATCACAGGACAATATGGACAAGAAGAAGATTGGAGCCGGCATAGGCATCGCCATCATTGTGGCAGGAGGATTGTTCCTATTTGGAAGAGGAGGAACGAAAGAGAAGATCCAACTGGAAACGGCACAGGTGTCCCGCAGTTCGATAACGAACACCGTGACAGCCACAGGTACCGTTGAACCAGTGACAGAGGTCGAAGTGGGTACACAGGTATCTGGTATCATCGACAAATTGTATGCCGACTACAACGATGTGGTCAAGGCTGGACAATTAATTGCTGAGATGGACCGGGTCAACTTGAAAGCAGAATTGGTTTCTGCTCAAGCACAATTGGCCAGCAGCAAGACGGAATACGAATATCAACAGAAGAATTATGCACGTAGCAAGGTGCTCTATGAGAAGAAACTGATTAGCGATACAGACTACGAGACAGCAACCTACCAATACGAAAAGGCCAAAGCAGCCTACGACCAGAGTCAAGCCTCGATGGTTAAGGTGAACCGGAATCTGGAATATGCTACGATCACCAGTCCGATCGACGGAGTGGTCATCAACCGGGCCGTGGAAGAGGGCCAGACCGTAGCAGCCGGCTTCGAAACGCCGACCCTGTTCACCATTGCGGCCGACCTGACCAAGATGCAGGTGATTGCCGACGTGGATGAAGCCGATATAGGTATGGTAGCCGACGGACAGCGTGTCAGCTTTACCGTAGATGCCTATCCTGACGATGTATTTGAAGGGGTTGTCAAGCAGATTCGTTTGGGAGAAAGCAGTGAAAGTGGCTCTTCAGCCTCCACGAGTTCCACATCTACAGTCGTTACCTACGAAGTGGTAGTGACAGCGGATAATCCAGATTTGAAACTGAAACCACGTCTGACGGCCAACATCACCATTTATACGATGGAACGTGATCAGGTACTGACTATCCCGAATAAAGCCTTGCGTTTCATTCCGGACCCCATGATGCTCGAGGGCACAGGAATCTCGGTGAATAATCCCACAGCGACAGCCGAAACCGGACAACGGTTGGTATGGGTGAAGAAGGGTAACGAACTGCTTCCGAAATCTGTTACAGTCGGCAGCAACAACAACACGGAGACGGAGGTTGTAGCTGGTCTGAACGAGGGCGAAGAGATTGCTGTCGATCTGGTCAGCCTGGCTCCCAGTGCTCCTGCTGCACAGGGTGGTGAACGTAGTCCGTTCATGCCTGGCCCTCCGGGAGGTAACAAGAACAAAAAGTAACAGACCGGTAAATAGGGAACGGTTATGAAGAAAGAGATTATTCGATTGGATCATATACGGCGTGACTTCAAAGTCGGCGATGAAATCGTCCATGCACTAAGAGGTGTCTCCTTCACCATCTACGAAGGCGAGTTCGTCACCATCATGGGAACCTCCGGTTCGGGTAAGAGTACACTGCTGAATACATTGGGATGTTTGGACACCCCGACGAGTGGGGAATACTACTTGGATGGTGTCTCTGTACGAACCATGGGAAAGAATGCACGTGCCACCCTGCGCAACCGCAAGATCGGCTTTGTCTTCCAAAACTACAACCTGTTGCCGAAGACGACAGCCATCGAGAATGTCGAGTTGCCCCTGATGTACAATCCGGCTTTCAATGCTGCGGCTCGCCGGGAGAAGTCCATCCAGGCATTGATTGCCGTAGGTCTGGGCGAACGTCTGAATCACAAGAGCAACCAGATGTCCGGAGGACAGATGCAACGTGTAGCCATTGCTCGTGCCTTGGTCAACGACCCAGCCGTCATTTTGGCCGACGAAGCGACGGGTAACCTGGACACACGCACCTCATTCGAGATTCTGGTACTGTTCCAACGTCTCCATGCGGAAGGGCGTACCATCATCTTCGTGACGCATAACCCCGAGATTGCCCAATACAGCAGCCGCAACATCATGTTGCGCGATGGGCACGTCACGGCAGATACCATCAACAACAACATTCTTTCGGCAGCGGAGGCGCTGGCTCAGTTGCCGAAAGAGGAGGAGTAAGTTCAAACAAAGTAGAAGACAATGAACGGGACAAACTTAATCAAAATAGCACTCCGTGCCTTGGCCAACAACAAGTTGCGCGGATTCCTGACCATGTTGGGTATCATCATCGGTGTAGCGTCAGTCATCACCATGCTGGCCATCGGTCAAGGCTCGAAGCGAAGCATTCAGGCGGAAATCAGCGAAATGGGTTCCAACATGATCATGATCCAGCCGGGTGCCGACATGCGTGGAGGTGTCCGCCAAGAGGCATCGGCCATGGAGACACTCAAACTGGAGGACCTGGAGTGCATCACGAACGAGACACGGTACATCTCGGCTGTCTCCGCATCGGTGAATAGCAGCGGACAGGCTATCTACGGAGCCAACAACGCGCCGACCACCGTCTATGGTATCAGTCCGGACTACTTAGAGATCCGCCGCTACAAGGTGCAAGATGGAGAGATGTTTACCGAACAGGATATCCAGACAGCCGCCAAAGTGTGTGTCATCGGCAAGACCGTTGTCGATAACCTCTTTTCTGGGGGAGAGAATCCGGTCGGCAAGGTGATTCGCTTCCAGAAGTTACCCTTCCGCGTAGTGGGTGTGTTAGAGAGCAAGGGATACAATACCATGGGTATGGACCAGGACGACCTGATCTTGGCTCCCTATACCACCATCCAGAAGAAGGTGTTGGCCATTACGCACCTGCAGGGTATCACCTGCTCGGCATTGAAAGAAGAATTTACCGAACAAGCCATCGATGAAATAACGGAAATACTCCGTCGTAACCACAAGTTGAAAGACAGTGATGATGATGACTTTACGATTCGTAGCCAACAGGAGTTGAGCTCTATGTTGACCACTACAACAGATATGATGACAGTCTTGTTGGCTGCAGTAGCGGGTATTTCGTTACTCGTCGGTGGTATCGGTATTATGAATATTATGTATGTCTCTGTCACCGAGCGTACGCGTGAAATTGGTCTCCGCATGAGTATCGGGGCAAAAGGCATTGATATTTTAGCGCAATTCCTCATCGAGTCTATCCTGATCAGTGTGACAGGCGGACTAATCGGCGTGGTGTTGGGCGTAGGTTCAGCTTTGGTGGTCAACATCGTAGCCCACTTCCCGATCTACATCCAACCTTGGAGTGTGCTCCTCTCCTTCTTCGTCTGTACCGTGACCGGCATCTTCTTCGGCTGGTATCCGGCAAAGAAAGCGGCACAACTCGATCCGATTGAGGCAATTCGTTATGAGTAATGTTGAATTTAATTGCCTATCTTTGTTGCCATGACTAATCTGACGAACAACAAAAAACCGTTACCCGGCATCATACATTTGGCCGGGTGGGGAATTCTCTTCGGACTCCCCTTCTTCTTTGCGGGCCACGGGCAGGATTCGTTGACACTGGAACGATATGTGCGTTTTATCATTCCACCCATCTCCTTCATGTTGGTTTTTTATGTCAATTATTTCCTGCTCGTGGACCGTTTTCTTTTCAACCGGAAAACAGGTAAATTCATCTTGAGCAATACCCTGTTGATCTTGGTTACATTTGGTTCGGTTGACCTGTTTATGCGCGGATTGGACTTCGTTTTCCCGAAGTCACCTGATTTCCACGTTAAGCACTTACAGAGTTTCCATAATTTCTTCTTCTTCTTTTTCGGTCATCTCACGACCTATTCACTGGTAGCGGGATTGAGTGTCGCCATCAAAATGACGAACGGCTGGTATAAGATAGAAGGACTCCGGAATGAATTGGAGCGAAGCCGTACAGAGGCGGAACTGAGTAATCTGAAGAGTCAGTTGAATCCCCATTTCCTCTTCAATACGCTGAACAACATCTATAGCCTGATCGCCTTCAGTCCAGAAAAGGCACAAGAAGCGGTTCACGAACTGAGCCGACTGTTGCGCTATGTGCTCTACGACAGCAGCCAGCCACAGGTGCCCTTGGAAAAGGACCTGGATTTCCTGCGCAACTACGTGGAGCTGATGCGGATCCGCCTGTCGGGGTTGGTCAAACTGGACATCAACATCCAGTCCGACACACAGGGGTTGGAGATCGCACCTTTGCTATTCATTTCCTTGGTGGAAAATGCCTCCAAGCATGGTATCAGCAACAGCCAGCCCTCCTTTGTCCAATTAGATATACATGTGGAAGAGAGTTGTGTGGTTTGCCACATCCGCAACAGCTATTTCCCCAAAGATCCGAATCGGGACAAGAGCGGATCGGGCATTGGCTTGGTGAATCTGCAGAAACGATTGGAGTTACTCTATCCCCAGTCCTATACCTTCAAACAGGGATTGGCGGATGATAACACCTATTATACAGAATTGATTATCAACACGAAAACGGAGAATTTATGAATTTGACCTGTGCCATCATCGACGACGAGCCCCTGGCCGTGAGTCTATTAGCAAGTTATGTCAAAAAGACACCCTTTTTAGAACTGAAAGGGGAGTATTACAGTGCCTTGCAAGCCATGGAACCCTTGAAACAGCAACCTGTCGATCTGCTCTTTCTCGACATCCAGATGCCGGAACTGAGCGGTATGGAGTTATCGCGACTCCTGCCGGAACAAACGCGTATCATCTTCACCACCGCTTTCGAGCAGTATGCTTTAGATAGTTACAAGGTAAATGCACTGGACTACCTGCTCAAACCCATCAACTATCCGGACTTCCTACAAGCAGCCAACAAGGCATTGAAGTGGTATGACTTGATTCAGCAACACGCACAGCCTGTCGAGACAAGCGAAGCGGTTCCCCAGGAAAAGGAGAGTATCTTTATCAAGGCGGAATACAAACTGATTCAGGTCGAGTTGCGCAAGATTCTGTATATCGAGGGGTTGAAAGATTACGTCAAGATCTATACGGAGAATGATCCAAAGCCTATTCTGTCGCTCATGAGCATGAAAACCCTGGAAGAACTGTTGCCTGCCAATCGCTTCATTCGGGTACATCGCTCGTTCATCGTCCAAGCGGAAAAGATCCCGATGATCGAACGTAACCGCATCATTTTCGGAAAAGAATACATTCCCATTTCGGACAACTACAAGCAGAAACTGATGGATTTCTTGGCGACCCGTTCGTTCCTCCCCAAATAGGATGTGACAAAGAGTTGTATCTATCAAAAAAACGAATGACGGTGGAAAACTGATTCCATCGTCATTCGTTTTAATACACCGACTCAACCTGATCGGATTACATATAGCGAACCGCTGTTCCGGCAGCAGTCACCATCAGCATACTGCCATTGGCTCCTACTGTTTCATAATCCAAATCGATTCCAATCACAGCATTGGCTCCCAATTGCATGGCCCGTTCGCGCAGTTCCTGCAAAGCGGTATCTTTTGCTTCGCGCAAGACACTTTCGTACGAACCGGCACGCCCTCCCACGATATCGCGGATACCGGCAAAGAAATCTTTGAACAGATTGGCACCGATGATGGTCTCACCGGT
Source organism: Parabacteroides distasonis (assembly GCA_021531775.1). Lineage (GTDB taxonomy): Bacteria > Bacteroidota > Bacteroidia > Bacteroidales > Tannerellaceae > Parabacteroides. The sequence goes on from JAFBIU010000020.1 coordinate 63,684, forward strand.
CACAATCCCATAATACTGCACAATCTGTTTGCCCTCAATTGTATTCGTTGTTGTCAGTAACATTGTTCTTCCCTATTTATAGATTACTTATGTTGATCACTCATCACGAACTCCAACTTACCCCCTTGCATCAACTGCTCGTGGGTGATGAACGGAGTCTCCAACGTCTGACCATTCAAGCGAATCTCCTGTACGTACTTATTCGTCGCACTGTTGTTCGTTGCAACAATCTCCAAAGGCTTACCCTGCAAAGGCAGCACAGCCCGGTTCACCATGGGACGACCCAACGTATAGACCGGAATACCCGGACAAACCTGATAGAGGCCCAATGCACTCATCACGTACCAGGCAGACATCTGTCCACAATCCTCATTACCGATGATACCATCCGGCTGGTTGGTGTAGAAGTGCTGCATGATGAAGTCCAGACGCTCCTGCGCTTTCCAGGGTGAATCTGTCCAGTTGTAGAGATAGGCCATGTGGTGACTCGGTTCGTTACCATGTGCATATTGGCCGATCAGACCGGTGATGTCGCCCGATGCTTCAGCCCCATCAATCTGCGAAGAGGTGGTGAAAAGCGTATCAAGACGCGTCTCCAGTTCTCGTTTACCACCAATGGCTGCAATGTAATTGTCCATATCGTGCGGTACAAAGAAACTCCACTGGAAGGCGTTGCCCTCTGTGTAGTCACTCTTCATGTGTGACGAGTAACGCGGATTGAACGGAGTACGGAAGGAACCGTCACCCATGACACCACGCATCATCTTGGTCTCCGGATCCAAGTAACGCTGATAGTAGGAGGCACGTTTCATATAGGCATCAGCTACCTCCTGCTTACCGGCCTTCGCGGCAATCTGCGCTACACACCAGTCGAAGTAGGCCATCTCCAAGCCCCACGAAACCGATTCGGGCAGGGAGTCGGCCGGAACAAAACCATATTTCTCTTTATAATAGGGATGACGGGTGATCAGATCCAACTCGCGCGTCCCTTTGAACTTCTCGGCCAAATCTTCCCGATACACAGAAGAACGCTCAGCAGCCTCTGCCCATTCGGCCATGTCACCCTCTGCCAAGTTCTTGCAGATCAGATCCGCCAAAACAGAAGTAGCCGGATAACCGACCATGCAACCGGTATAGCTGGAAGCCAACGGCCACTTCGGCAAGATACCCCCTTCGTGATAGCCCTGTACCAGTGTCTTACCCCAGGCTGTTGCCATCTGCGGCTGAATAAGGGTCATCAGCGGATGAAAGGCACGGAAGGTATCCCACAACGAGAAGACCGAATAGTTGACATACCCGGGTTGAGCCTGATGTACCTGTTTATCCATGCCCAAATAACGGCCATCCACATCCTGATAGGCAAACGGGGCAATCATCGTGTGATAGAGAGCCGTATAGAAATTGGTCAAGATCGTGGGATCAAATGTATCGATCTGGATCTGGTTCAACGCCTCATTCCACTGGTCGGCCGCTTCCTTCCGGATCGCTTCAAAATCCCATCCGGGCAGTTCTGCTGCCATGTTCTTCTCGGCTCCTTCCGGATCGACGACAGAAAGTGCCACCTTCGCATACAAGGGAGCCGCCTTTTCGGCAAACTTATAGTGGAACTTCAGATCCTTATCGGTGTTGATGCGCAAGAAGAGCGAATCGGCCCGTTTCACACCATCGACAAACTGATAGACGGTCTCGATCTTCTCCGAGAAGGTAATGCGATAGGAAACGGAATGATAATGAGCCCATCCTTGGGTCTTGATGGTACCCTCTACCGTTGAATCATTGACAAAGAGATATTCGTTATCCACAATCTTGTGTCCCCAGTTGGGCTGCAACACGTGACCTAAGTCCAGCATGACCTTACGCTCTTTCGGATCTGCATAGGTGTATTTGTGGAAACCGACACGATCCGTCGTCGTCAATTCTGCATCTACGCCAAAGTTGTCCAAATGGACCGCATAGTAGCCAGGGGTAGCCTTCTCGGTCTCTTTGCGGAAGGTAGCCACCGGTTTGATGGAGTCTTCACCGGAGAAGGGCAACAAAGCCACATCACCCAAGTCACCAATACCCGTACCGGAGAGGTGCGTATGACTAAAGCCATAGATCTGGCGGTCATCCTGATGATACCCGCTGCTGGCATCCCAACCCATGATATGGGTATCCGGACTCAACTGCACCATGGCAAAGGGGCGCGTAGCACCCGGGAAGGTATGTCCATGAAATCCCGTACCGATGAAAGGATTGACATACACCAACTGATCTCGAAATTGATCCGGAGCCGAAGGCTGCTGGCAACTGACCATAGCCCCCAAAAGCAGCACCGGGAGGAGAAGTGTTTTCTTTTTCACTGCTTATCTGATTTAGTTTATAATCTCATTGAAAACCGGCAAAATCCAGTTTGCCACAAATATAGATAAAAAAACACTATCTTTGCTGAAAAATCAGCGTTATGTTTGTTGTAATTGGTATTATGTTTGCTGGTATTGCCGTAGGCTATGTTCTTCGGCGCATGGAGTGGCTGCAACAGATTGGCAAGCCCATCTCCTATACCATCCTCCTGTTGCTCTTCCTGTTAGGTATCACTGTAGGAGCCAATGAATCGATCGTCAACAACTTGGCCACCTTGGGTGGACAGGCGTTTCTGTTGGCCACCGCAGGTACATTAGGCAGTATTGTAGCGGCGGCAGGCGTCTATCATTTTCTATTCAAAAGCAAAAGGAGGGAAGATGCATGAAGGGTAGTTTAATTGTAGTAGCCAGCTTTGCCTTGGGTTGTCTGTTGGGCTGGAGCGGCCAGATGCCGACGTTCCTTTTGTCGGAAGAGTTGACCACCTACGTGCTCTATCTGTTGATGTTTCAAGTCGGACTGAGCATCGGAAGCGATAAGAAATTGAAAGAGATTCTCAGCAGTATCCGACCCAAACTGCTGTGGGTACCGTTAGCTACCATTGTCGGCACACTCTCTGCTGTGGCATGTGTCAGTCTGCTGCTACCGCGTTGGAGCCTCTTCGATTGTTTGGCTGTCGGGAGCGGTTTTGCCTATTACTCTCTCTCGTCCATCCTGATCACCCAGCTGAAGGAGCCGACTCTCGGTGTGCAGTTGGCAACTGAGTTAGGGACCATTGCGTTGATGGCCAACATCATCCGGGAAATCATGGCTCTGTTAGGAGCTCCATTGTTTGTCCGTTATTTCGGCCGGTTGGCACCCATTTGTGCCGGCGGAGCCACCACTATGGACACAACCCTGCCGATCATTACCCGCTATTCCGGGAAGGATCTGGTCTTTATCTCCATTTTCCACGGTATTTTGGTCGATTTCTCTGTACCCTTTTTAGTTTCATTTTGGTGTTCTTTCAGTTGAAGCTGGTTAGACGAAGAATAAAAAAGGGCGGCCTCTCTGTCAGGGGTCGCCCTTTTTAGCTTATTTCTGAATGGTCTGCAACATCTCTTGTACAGCCCGTTCCAACTGTGGATCTTCACCTTTCAGCTGTGCTTCCGGGGCATTATAGATCTCAATGTCCGGTTGCAACTGTTGGTTCTCCAAATAGTGGCCTCGCATATCCTGCACACCCACCTGCGGAATACCAAACACCATGGTCGGATCAATCTGCGTCTCCCACCAGACAGCGGTCATCGTACCCGGAACAGGTGCACCGATCAGTTTGCCAATACCCAATTCCTTATACACCCACGGGAATCCATGGGCATTGGAGTAGTTATCTTCACAAATCAGCACACAGGAGGGTTTCGTCCATTTGTTGTAAGGATCGCTACCGATGTATTGGCCACGAGGCGTGAACCGCTGATACTCCTTACCACTCAACAAAGTAGCCAAATCATCATGCAACCATCCGCCACCGTTGTGACGTGTATCGATAATGACTGCCTCTTTGTTGCGACAACGTCCCAACAATTCGGAATAGACCGTACGGAAACTCTCACTGTCCATCGCCTTGACATGGATGTAACCGATTGTACCGTTGGAGAGACGATCCACCCGTTTCCGGCAGTTCTCGACCCAACGGTCATACAACAGCCGATCTTGATCACCCGAACTGATGGCTTTCACTACCTCTTCAAAACGCTCTTTGGTCGTCGGATTATAGACAGAAAGTCGTACCTTTTCTCCTGCTTTACCGGACAACAACGGATAATAGTCTGTGTTGGTACCTATCTGCTGACCATTGATCTGCTCAATGATACAACCGGCTTGAATCCGGCTCTTAGCCTGCATCAAAGGCCCCTTCTCGATGACCTCGGCAATTTTCAACCCATCGCCCTTGTACTGATTATCAAAGAATGCTCCTAAACAAGCCGTCTTCGGAGCCGAAGAGGCCGGACGATACCGTGAACCGGTATGCGATCCATTCAACTCTCCCAACAATTCCGAAAGCATATCTTGAAAATCGTAATTGTTGTTGATATGAGGCAGGAAACGGGCATAGGTCTGTTCATACATCTCCCAGTCAGCACCATGCAACGAGGGGTCGTAGAACTTATCCTTCACCTGTCGCCATGCGTGATGGAACATATAGGCACGCTCTTCCGCTGGCCGATGGTTGAACGTCGCCTTGAATTCGATCTTCTCACTCTTGCTGTCCTTGACATCGACCCTCTTCAAAGCTCCACGAGCAATCAAAAAGAGCTGTTCTCCCTCCTTGTCTGTCATCAGAGTACCGGCTCCGACATCCTTGATAAGTAGTTTCGTGTTCTGTTCCTTCAAGTCATGTACCCACAAGTCATACCCCTTCTCAAAAGCGGCACAATAATAGAGTTTATCCCCTTTTTTGCTCAAGACGGCATCCCCCATGTGTGAAGAATGGGTCGTTAAGCGCATCACACGGTTCTGTCGATTCTCCAAATCGAATTGCAGAGGCTTGACCTCCTTGTCCTTCTTATCTGAATCAGCGGACTTGGCTGACTTCTTCTTCTCATTGGATTTCTGCTCCTCTTTAGCCTTCTCTTCCTGTTCCTTCTTCTCCTTGTCAGCCGCATCGGCCAATTCCTGTTCCTCTTTCGTCAGACGGAATTGATCGTAAGCCTCGGCATCGAAAAACATGATGTAGGTATCATCTTCAGCTCCCCAACTGCCATGGCTACGGAAACCGGCCCGATCGGATGACCAGATCATAGCTTTGCCGTCCAAGACCCATTTCGGATTGCTGTCCGAATAACCACTCTCGGTCAGATTGGTCACCTGCTGGCTTCCGTCAGCCTTGACCAAGGCAATATCGACGTTATTCCACCCTCCAATACCAATGTATTTGGTCAAGAACCAACGACTATCGGGAGACCATTGGAAAGTCTGATCTCCATCAGAATAGGAATAATTATACTTGCCATCCAAGACGGTACGGACTTGTCGGCTCTTCAGATTAATGACACGCAATTCGGTACGGTTAGCCAAGAATGCGACTTCTTTGCCATCCGGAGAATAGGCAGGCTGGAAAGCAGTCTCCGCTCCTACCACCAAGGGCTCTTCCCGCCACTCCTGGGCATAGGTAAATGACTTATCCTCCTTACGGACCAAACTGCATTGATAGACACCCCAGGTATCTCCACGTTCAGCTGAATAGACCAAGGAACGGCCATCCGGACTAAAGCACAAATCACGCTCTTGTTGAGGAGTATCCGTTAACTGGCGCGTCGTTTCATACTCAACGGAAGTGACATAGACATCTCCATGCACAATGAAGGCCACCTCCTTGCCATCCGGAGAGACAGCCAAATCCGTAGCTCCCGAATAGAGTACACGATGTACCAGTTCATTTTCGGTTTGATCAGAATAGAGCTGTACAGCAACCTTCTGAGGCTGCTGACCCGGTGTCAGTGTATAGATTTCTCCATTGTAGCTATAACATAGATGCCCTTGACGATCGGCTGTCAGGAAACGGACTGGATGCTGTTGATGATGAGTAAGCTGGCGAGGAGTTCCACCTGCAATGGCCTGTTGATAGACATTGAAACTTCCATCCGCCTCACTCAAATAATAGAAACTCTGGCCATCGGCTGACCAAACCGGATTACGATCTTCACCAACAAAGGTGGTCAACTTTTGGAAAGATTTTTCTGGTTGAAGAGAACAAAGCCAAACATCACGGGTTATAGATGACTGATGATGCTTGCGCCAAGGATCTTCATATCCTTTGCAGTCATGATAAAGGATTTTGTCACCTTGCGTATTGAAATTTACGTTTTCCATTGTCAAGGAGGAGAAGAGAGTCGGACGTCCACCGGCTGTACTTATTTCATACACCTGCGGGAAACGCGAAGAGGGGAACTGACTATCCAACACATCAGGCTGGATTAATGCAGTGTACAGAATATGCTGGTTGTCTCGGAAAGACTGAGGATACTCATTCGCAGAATTCGTCGTCAATTGCTTGGGAGCACCCCCCTCTTTGGAAATCAGATAGAGGTCATAATTACCAGCCCGATCCGATGCAAACGCCAGTTGCTGCCCATCGGGCGACCAAACCGGATAAGAGTCATGAGCCGCATGAGAAGTTAACTGGGTAGCCTTACCACCCTTGGCAGGAACCGTATAAAGATCCCCTTTGTAACTGAATGCGATCGTTTGGCCATCTGGGGAAAGAGCCGGATAACGCATCCATAACGGGTCGTCAGCTGCAGCGAGTTGGGCAGCTGCACACAACGCCAAAAACGGAATAATCTGTTTTCTGTTCATATCATCGTAATCAATATAAAAAAAGGGAACCAAATCTTTCGACTGATTCCCTTCGTTCTAAAACGGCGGCTACCTACTCTCCCACTGTTACGCAGTACCATCGGC
>JAFBIU010000021.1 GCA_021531775.1 Parabacteroides distasonis
CCGCTATCGCAGCCATCGTATGGAAACCTCAGAGGCTCAAAATGATAAGTCGTACCTTTGTGACGTAAGCCAAGGGGGCTTATCCGACTGAGGCGTAAGCCGATTCGGTATGTTTCATCTTTAATTTTTGTATTGCTATGATTCGTTATTTATTGCGTCAGAACACGAACGAGATGAGTTCAGCATTCGGTAAGTATTATGCTTATCCGGTCGTAGAGGAAACGATGGACCTGCAGGCATTGGCCGCCCACATGGAGGAACACAACACGGGCTTTTCGGAAGCCATGTGTGTGGGAGTGATGAAGGCGATGGTGAAGTGCATCAAGGAGATGCTGTTGGCAGGAAAGAACGTGAAAATCGACAACTTGGCTATCTTCTCGGTCGGTATCCGTAACAAGCAGGGGGCTGTTTCTCCCGAAATGTTCACCGTGGCCAACAACATCGATGGCGTGAAGCTGCGTGCCCGTGCCACCGGTACGTTGAGCAACGCCAACCTGAACCTGGCTGCCTCCTTGAAGCGTGCGGTCAGCTACTCAAATGGCAACAACCCATCGGGTGGTAACACGACTGACAACCCGGGAGAGGAGAATCCGACGATGTACACCCTGACGTTGACTGCCTCTCCTGCTGAAGGAGGTACTGTCAGTGGAGCCGGACAGTATGAGGCGGGTACTGCCGCTTCGATCCAAGCAACGGCTAACAGTGGTTACACCTTTACTCGTTGGAGTGACGGCGACACGAATGCAACCCGTTCCGTGACGGTCAATAACGACCTGACACTCACAGCCGAGTTTGCCTCAGAAAGCGGTGGCACAGATCCGGAGGAACCGCCCTTCTCTTGATCCATACTCACTGGATGGGTAATTGAAATCCCCGACATCATTCGACAGGTGATGCCGGGGATTGGCTTGATTATCGTTCCTTTTTGTTTTTTAGGCTTACAAATATCGCTCATAGACTGTTGATGAAGTCTTTTTCTTAGCCAGATCATCGACTAACTTGTCCAAATAACGGATTTCTTGCATCAACGGATCGGTGATCTCTTCGACGCGGATGCCGCAGATTTTTCCTTTGATGAACTTGCGCTGCGGATTCAAAGCGGGGGCTTGCCGGAAGAAATCTCCGTAGGTGGTGCCCTCTTGTTCCATTCGTCTGAGGTCTGCCGGATGATAGCCGGTCAGCCATTCGATGATGTCGTCGAGCTCTTCCTGGGTTTTCCCTTTCCGAACCACCTTTTGAACCAATAGCGGATAGACCTTGGCAAACGGCATGGCAAATACTTTTTCGTTGTCCATTTTGATTGATCAGTTTAAAAATCCCCGGCATCATCCGAAAGAAGATACCGGGGATTGGATTGATTGTTGTTCGTTTTTGTTTTTTCGTTATTCCAGATGTAAGGCTAACCTATACTTTATATATTGTAGTCATAGACGCATCTGTCCACATCAGTAGTACAGCTCGGATCTTAGCAAACGACTAACGAAGAAGAAGCAGGGTAGATGATTTCCGCATGAGTCGTCTCAGCTTGGTGAGCAGATTCCATTTTATGAACAGCGGCAACGCGTGCAACAACGAAAAGAGCACTACAGATCATCGGCAGTACGATGAAAACGATGAGGGAGATAAGAAGAATTGCGTTCATGACTTTACTTTTTTAATTGTTTGTACTTTGTTTGTTTTTACACTGCAAAGGTGCACACATTTCCCTTCTCCCGGCTTGTAATATCGGGCAAATGATTTTCAAAAAACCGCAGAATGCTCTTCATGAGCTATTTATGGTGATTCTTGAAACCCTTTATGCAAATAGTGAAAGCGTGGAAAAAGTAAATCGTTATGTCATTCAGACTTTCAAAAATCGTTTTTGGGCTTTCAAAAATCGCTATTTGATCCTCCGAACTCCAAGATGAAGGTGGTGTGATAGCCACTGACTGCCTTCTCGGCCAGGGTGCAGGAGCCCCCTTGCATCGCCATGATCTGCCGGCAGAGGGCCAGTCCGATTCCGGATCCGGTCGGTTTCGTCGTATAGAAGGGAACGAAAATGTCTCGCCGGATTTCGGCTGGGATGGGGCTTCCGTCGTTGCTGACGTAGAGTTGATCTGCCAGCCAGTCGAACCGGATGTTCCGTGCTCCTGCTTCGATGGCGTTTTTGAGGAGGTTCATCAGCACCTGCCGGAGGAGCGATTCATCCGCTTGGATTTCGACCGGTGGCAGGTTGCAGTGGCAAGTGACCTTTGGATAGAGGACAGTCACACTCGCAATCAGGGCACGGAGGTCTTGCTGGGTCAGGACTGGCTCCTGCAGTTGTGTCAGTTTCCGGTAGCTTTCCACAAACGACACCAGATGGGTGCTGGCCTCGTGGATGGCAAAAATGCCCTTTTCGAGGGAGGTGCCCTGGATCTTCGGATGCTCCAAATAGGCCTGGCTGATGCTCTGGATCGGGGTGGTCACATTCATGATTTCGTGGGTGAGCACGCGCGTCAACCGCTGCCACGACTCGACCTCGTTTTGCATCACCAGCTTGTTGATTTCCTGCCCCAAGTCGTTCAGGGCTTCCTGGAGGGCCTTTTCTCCGTAAAAAAGTCCTTTGAGCGACAAATGAAAGGTAAAGTCGCGATTCCGGACAGCTTCGCGCATCAGATGGGCCCGCACCTTCAGTTTGTGCTGATGGTGACAGAAGAACAGTATCGCCAAGGCTACGATCAGCAGCAGGATCAGAATCGGGATAATCATTTCTTCAGTTTATTATAGAGTCGTTGACGGGAGATTTCCAGCAGTTCGGCAGCCTTGCTGATGTTGCCGTGACACTTATCGACCACCTTCCGGACATGCTCCTCTTCCATCTTCTCCAAGGGGATGATCTCGGTGTTGGCATCGATGGCATCTTTCAGGGAACGGATCAGTTCATGGTTGTCCCACGGTTTGGTGACAAAATCGACCGCCCCGCTTTTGAGTCCTTTCACGGCCAGTTTCACATCTGCATAAGCCGTCATCAGCACGATGGGTATGTTCGGATGCCGCCGATGAATGGCCTGTACCCAAAGCAATCCCTCCTGTCCATTGTTGACACCCAGGGAGAAATTCATGTCGAGCAGGATCACGTCCACCTGTTCCTGCGCCAAGGTGGTCAGGATGTTCTCGGGTTTCGTGAGCGTGAGGATGCGTTCGAAGACCCCTTCGAGACATATTTCCAACGTGGTGAAGATCGATGGATTGTCGTCCACCACCAGAATTGTACTGTATTTTGCCATAGAAATCGATTTGTTTGTCTGCAAAGTTAACGACAAATTCTCACATCCCATGCTGCCCGGTGCCTACAACCTCGAAGTGTATGATTTTAATACAGTCTCGTGTATTGTTTTCATACAATCGTGCTTGGACGACGGCTGAACCCCTTGTCAGTTGCCATTTATGCCACACCTTTGCAGCAAAATTCAATGTTTTATGAAACGAATAACCTATTTGTTGCTATTTCTATCCAGCATATACTGTCCGGCACAAGAGGCCTGGACCGTTGACCAGTGCATCCAGTATGCCGTGACGCACAACCGGGATGTGCGGATGCAACATATTGCCGTGGATGACTATCGGACGGAACAGACCCGGGCGATCGGAGCCTTTCTTCCGCGCATCGAAGGATCGGTCAGTGGCCAGTATAATTTCGGACGTGCCATCGACCCGGAGACCAATACCTATACGAATGTCAGCACCTTCTATAATGGGTATAGCCTTTCGGCCAGCATCCCGATCTTCGACGGTTTGCAGCAGTATAACAATTTGCGGGCTGCCAAGGCGAGCTTGCTGATGGGGAAGAGCCAACTGGCTGCACAGCAGGACCAGACGGCTCGCAACGTCATGGAGAGTTACCTGCAGGTGCTCTATTATGCGGGATGCATCGAGATTGCTTCGGAAAAACGGGCCGAGAGTGAGCTGTTGCTGAAGCAGACCCGCGTGATGGTGGAGGTTGGACAGAAGGGGGAGGCCGATCTGGCCCAGATGCAGGCCACCTATGCGACGGATGATTTCGAGGTGACCCATCAGCAAGGTCTGTATGACAAGGCGTTGCTGGCCTTGAAGCAACAGATGAACTATCCGACCGACGAGTTGTTACAGATCGCCCCGCAGGAGAAGCTGCTGGTCGAGGAGGAGCCCTACCTCGGGCAACCGACCGGAGAGATCTTTGATCGGGCCCACCAGTTGAATCCGGATATCCAACAGGCGGAGTACAGCCTGCAGTCGGCGAAGTATGCCTATCGCTCCAGCAAGGGGGCCCTGTTTCCCTCCTTGTCAATGGGCGTGGGGGTCTCTACCACCTATTACAAGCAGTTACATGTGCCGAATACGACCGGTTTCAACCAGCAGTTTCGCAACAATGTGGGTGAATATGTCTATTTCACACTCTCCATCCCTCTGTTCAACCGGCTGAACACGTTGAGCAACATCCGTCGCCAACGCAACAACCTGCGGAAAGCGGAGGAGGAGTTGAACTATCGCCATCAGGAACTGAACCGGCTTATCCTGGAGGCGGTTACGGATCAGGAGAACAGTTGGAAGGAGACGGAAAAGCTGCGGGCCAAGGTGGAAGCGGACAGTATCGCTGCACGGCTGACCACGCGGAAATACGAAGAGGGGCTGGCCTCCTCCATTGATGTGCAGACCAGTGCCGTCACTCTGCTGCAAAGCAAAGCACAGTTGTTGCAAAGCCAACTGACCTATATTTATCAGACAAGAATACTTAATTATTATAAAGGAGTACCCTTATGGACAGAATAATCGAAAAGAAACGTGGCATTCAAAAGAAACACATCCCCTACGTGGCCGGTGGCGCACTTTTTCTGGTACTCTTGCTCTGGCTTATCTTCGGCAATCATCAGCGTACCATGCAGGTGGAGCGGGCAGATATCACCATCAGCCCGGTGACACAAGGTAATTTCAAGGACTATGTGCGGCTGAACGGAACGGTCATACCGATCCAGGTGGTGCACATCTCACCCGAAGAGGGGGGCATCGTCATGGAGAAGGTGGCCGAAGAGGGACAGGCGGTCAAGAAGGGGGATGTCATCATCCGGCTCAGCAACAGCAACCTTGACCTACAGATCTTGAATGCGGAGGCGGAACTGGCCGAAAAGCAGAACCTGTTGCGCAATACGCAGGTGGCGATGCAGCAGGACAAACTGAACAACGAGACGGAAAACGCCACGCTGGAAATGGATGTGGTGCGCAAACGCAGGGTCTTCGAACAGAACGAACGTCTCTACCGGGAGAAACTGATCTCGAAAGAGCAATACCTGGAGGCGCAGGAGGATTATGAACTGGCGCAAAAGAAGCAGACGCTGGTCGGGGAACGGCTGAAGATGGATGACAAGTACCGCAGTATCCAGATGGAACAGATGGAGGACAATCTGGCCAATATGCGTCGCAATGTCCTGCTGGTGCGGGAACGCAAGGGCAAGTTGGAGGTGCGTTCCACGATTGATGGCGAGCTGGGTCTGTTGGATGTGGAGCTGGGGCAGAGTATCTCGGCCGGGCAGATGGTGGGCCAGATCAACGATTTGAGCGATTTCAAGATTGAGGCGCAGATCGACGAGCATTATATCGACCGCATCCGGGTAGGGCTCCAGGCTACGATCGAACGGGAAGGCAAACAGTACAGTCTGGTGGTTCGCAAGGTGTATCCCGAAGTGCGTCAGGGCAAGTTCCGGACAGATTTGGTGTTCGACGCAGATCATCCGGACAACATCCGTTCCGGCCAGACCTATTACCTGAACTTGGAGTTGGGCAGTCCGACGGAGGCTGTGCTGCTGCCTCGGGGTACCTTCTTCCAATCGACCGGGGGTAACTGGGTGTTTGTGCTCGACAAGAGTGGCCACAAGGCTTACCGGCGTACGATCCGTATCGGCCGTCAGAATCCGCAGTATTATGAAGTGGAGGAGGGACTGGAGCTTGGCGAACAGGTGATTACCAGTGGCTATGAGGCTTTTAAGGAAAATGAAATTTTAAAACTGAATTGATATGAAGTCCTATTTTCAATTCGAATATACCAAGGCAGAATAGTTTTTTTTGTTACTAAAAATAAAATACAATAGCATTATGATCAAAATTGAGAATCTGACCAAAGTGTTCCGCACAGAGAATGTGGAAACAACCGCATTGAATGGTGTTAGCTTAGCGGTAAAGGAGGGCGAGTTTGTAGCCATCATGGGCCCCTCGGGCTGTGGCAAGTCAACCCTCCTCAGCATCTTGGGTTTGCTCGACAATCCGGATAGTGGTAATTATTATCTGGCCGGAGAGGAGGTCGGTCACTTGAAAGAGCGGGAACGTACGAAGTACCGGAAGGGGCGTATCGGCTTTGTCTTCCAGAGTTTCAACCTTATTGACGAACTGACGGTGGAGGAGAATATCGAACTGCAACTCAAATACCTGCATGTGCCGAAAGCGGAACGGAAGGAACGGGTGCTCGACATGCTCCGCAAGGTGAACCTTTCCCAGCGGGCTACCCATTATCCGCAGCAGCTTTCGGGTGGTCAGCAGCAACGTGTCGCCATTGCCCGGGCGATCATCGGTCGCCCCAAGTTGATACTGGCCGATGAGCCGACCGGTAATCTCGACTCCAAGAACGGGTTGGAGGTGATGGAGTTGCTCTCCCAGCTCAATGCCGAGGGTACGACCATCGTCATGGTGACGCATAGCCAGCACGATGCGGCATACGCCAATCGGATCATCAACCTCTTCGACGGAGAGGTGGTAGAAAACACCATACTTTGAGGCGTATGAAAAGTCTAATCTATTTGTTCAGACGTTATCCGTTGGCATCGGTCTTGAATCTGCTGGGACTCGTGCTTGCCTTTGCCGGGGCCTACCTCCTGCTGACGCAGATCCGTTTCGTTGACAGTTATAATCGGGGCATCCAGGGGTACGAGCATATTCGTCGGATCTATCCGCATGGGATATTCAATAACGACTGGAGTTTCACGCTGCCGCGCCCCTTCTTGGAGAAACTGAAAACGTGTCCGCAGATTGAGCATGTCGGTTTCATGGCGAATCAGAGCTTCTCCATGGAGTTTGATAAAGAGGGAAGTTCGATCACGGTACCGGCCTATTATGCCAATGCGGACCTGCTCTTGACGGTCAATGCCACCTGTGTGGATGGTGAGTTGGTATGTCAAGCTACAGGGAATGGTGCCGGTATCGTGATCCCGGCCTCCCTCGCGGAGAAATACTTTGGTACAGTGATGGCAACAGGCAAGCAGATGAAGGTCCGGAATTTGGATCGAATCTATACGGTGACAGGGGTCTATCAAGACTTTCCGGCCAACTCCACGATGATCAATGGTGTGTATATCTTTATGGGGAATCAGAACATCAATGATCCTTCCAACTGGAACTATAGTGCCTTCATCCGTATCCGGCCTGATGTGGATGAGCAGACGTTTGAGGCTAACTATCAGCAAATGTTCAAGGCCTACCTACAGGATGTCTCTCCCAATTTGTCTCCAGAATCTGCCGATAACTATATCGTGGCCATGCCCCTCTGTGAGACCTATCTCAACGGGCATGATCCGAATACGGACCGAGGGAACAAGACGATGCTGTTCATCCAGAAATTTGCCGTCTTGCTGTTGCTGTTAGTGCTACTGATCAATTTCGCAAACTTCACCATGGCACAGGCACCTACCCGACTGCGCGGGATTAACACCCGCAAGGTGATGGGTGAAAGCAATGGAAGGCTCCGTCTGCGATTGGTGGGTGAAAGTATCGTGGTCAGTCTGGCGGCTTGGGGCTTGGCCATGGGAATGGTGTATCTCATCGGACGGTGGGGAGAGATCGGTCAGTATATCCTCGGCTCCATCCAATTGCAGGAGAATGGGGGCATTGTACTGACGATGGGTGGCATCAGTGTGCTGGTCGGTGTGTTGGCATCGATCTACAGTGCCTATTACATCACATCGTTCCAACCGGCATTGGTGCTGAAAGGCAATCTGGGGCTCTCTCCGCAAGGCAAGTCCTTGCGTCAGCTGCTGGTGGGGTTACAACTGGTCTTGTCGTTTACCTTGGTTCTCTTCATCAGTACTATCTATTGTCAGAACAACTACATCCGCTCCTCTGACTATGGCTACCAAAAGGATGCACTTCTGTTTGGGTCTCTGAATGATATTCCTTCCTCCCAAAAAGAGGCTTTACGTAGTGAACTGGAGAAAATGCATGGGGTGGAGAGTGTCTCGTATGCAATGGTACAGCTGGGGCTATCAGACAATTGGATGGAATGGGGACGGTGGAATGGCGAATATCAACACAACTATTCCGTGTTTCCTGCTGATTGGAAAATTCTCCGTACGTTGGGGATCGATATCATCGAGGGTAGAGACTTTAAGGAGTCTGACGGCGATGTCTGTATCGTCAACGAGGCACTGATGCGGAAGTATCCGGATGTGGAGGTGGACAAAATTCTGGACGAGAGTGAACTGCCTGTCGTAGGGGTGTGCAAGAATTTCCGTGCTTTCTCCACCCGGATCGACAACAGCACCAAACCGATCATCTTCGTCATCTATGGGGAGAAGTATGCGAATTGGGGTGGTTCCGGCCGGACGATTTACATCCGCATGGCTCCCAATACGAACAAAATCGAGCTGCGAAAGCGGATCAATCAGCTGCTGGTCTCCTTTGCCGGGGATGGGGTCATTCCGGAATTGAAGTTCCAGGACGAATGCCTCGAACAGATCTATCATGAGGAACTCCGTTTCATGAAGCAGATGCAGGCCAGCACCCTGCTGACGTTTCTTATTACGCTTATCGGTGTCTTCTGCCTCACGATGTTCGAGACTGAATACCGTCGGAAGGAGATCGCTATCCGGAAGGTGATGGGCAGTAGCGTCAGTGAGGTGTTGATGCTCTTTATGTTACGATATTCAAGACCGCTGATCGTCTCGTTTATCCTCGCAACTCCGCTCGGTTACTATCTGAGTGAGCAATGGCTACAGAACTTTGCTGAACATACACCGATCTATGGGTGGATTTTTCCACTCGTGTTTGTGCTGGTGTCAGCCATGGTCCTGACCATTGTTGTGGTGCAGAGCTGGCGTGTAGCTACGACGGATCCGATCGATAGTCTGAAGACAGAATAGAGGGTATATAGGTCGTTGCCTTACCTGGGCAATGACCTATATGATTCTTTCAGCGGGCATAATAGCCCTGTGTGTTTTAATATCCATGACAATGGTTTTACGATGTTTTTTGCAAAGAAAGCCTTATTATTGGATAAACCAAATAAAATGAGCTGTTTAATGAATGTTAACTTTCGATGATGCGTGTAAGAAAATGGCGTGAATGAACCGGGAATCGGGAATAAACCTGTATATTTGCCGCCTAAAACAAGAGTAAATATGATGTTTGACGTTCAATCCATCCGGAAAGATTTTCCCATATTGGGACATACTATCTATAATAAGCCATTGGTCTATTTTGACAATGGTGCCACTACGCAGAAACCCCGTTGTGTGGTAGAGAAACTGGAAGATGGTTATTATAATGTAAATGCGAATATCCATCGGGGCGTTCATTTCTTGAGCCAGGCTGCTACGGAAGCCCATGAGGAGGCACGGCAGACGGTGCAGCATTTTTTGAATGCCCGCTCTTCCCATGAGATTATTTTTACGCGTGGAACAACAGAATCCATCAATTTAATCGCCTCCAGTTTTACGGATGCCTGTATGTCGGCCGGTGATGAGGTGATCGTCTCGGTCATGGAGCACCATTCCAACATCGTCCCCTGGCAGATTCAGGCGGCCCGCAAGGGAATTACCCTGAAGGTGATTCCGATGAATGAGCGGGGAGAGCTCCAGTTGGATGCCTACCAGCAGCTCTTTACCGAACGGACTCGTCTGGTGTCGGTGGCTCATGTATCCAATGTGCTGGGTACGGTCAATCCGGTTGAGGAGATCGTCCGCATTGCCCACGAACATGATGTGCCGGTCTTGGTGGACGGTGCCCAGTCGGTACCCCACATGGCGGTGGATGTGCAGCAGTTGGATTGTGAGTTTTATGTCTTCTCGGGCCATAAGGTCTATGGACCCACCGGCATTGGTGTGCTGTATGGCAAGGAGGAGTGGCTGGATCGCTTGCCGCCCTATCAGGGAGGAGGCGAAATGATTGCCACGGTTTCGTTCGAGAAGACTACCTTCAATGAATTACCCTTCAAGTTTGAGGCCGGAACGCCAGACTTTATCGGTAGTACTGCCTTGGCAGAGGCACTTCGGTATGTGCAGGCAATCGGAATGGACCAGATTGCGGCTTATGAACAGGAGCTGCTGCAGTATGCGACTGAGCGGCTGTCCGCCATTGAGGGGATGCGGATCTTTGGACAGGCTGCGGAAAAAGGGGCTGTGCTCTCCTTCCTGGTCGGACAGATCCACCACTACGACATGGGTATGCTGCTGGATCGCTTGGGTATCGCTGTACGTACGGGTCACCATTGTGCCCAGCCGCTGATGCAGGCACTGGGTATTGAGGGAACGGTTCGTGCCTCCTTCTCGTTCTACAATACGAAAGAGGAGATTGATGTGTTGGCTGCGGGTATTGAACGTGTGCGAAAAATGTTCTGATCCGCTATGTTCCTAGTTGATTACCTGAAAAGATACCCTTTTTCGTTGGCGATTGTCGCCACCGTTCTGTATCTATCCTTCTTTCAGCCACCCTCGATCGAGATGCCGGTGTTTCTGTTTCCGCATATCGACAAAGTGGTTCACCTCTGTATGTATGGGGGCCTTTCGGGGGTGCTATGGTTGGAGTTCCTGCTGAATCACCGGCGACAGATGATCCGGTGGCATGGCTGGATCGGAGCTGTCTTGTGTCCGTTGTTGATGAGTGGTGTCATTGAATTGCTGCAGGAGTATGGTACAGTCCACCGAGGGGGGGACTGGCTGGATGTGGCTGCCAATGTGACGGGCATTGCCTTGGCGACTGCCTTTGCCTATTTTGTGTTGAAACCGTGGATCATTAAATCATAGAAGATGTTGTTACCCTATTTGGAAGCCCATCGCATCGAAGCGGGTTGCGATGAGGCAGGCCGTGGTTGTTTGGCCGGACCAGTCTTTGCGGCAGCGGTGATTCTGCCGGAAACGTTTCAGAACGAACTGTTGAACGACAGTAAGCAGTTGACGGAGAAGCGACGTTATGCGCTTCGTCCGATCATCGAGCAGGAGGCATTGGCCTGGGCGGTAGGGATTGTTATGCCCGAAGATATCGACCGGATCAACATCCTGAAGGCCTCCTTCCTGGCCATGCACCGGGCAGTGGATCAACTGAAAGTGCGTCCGCAACATCTGCTGATCGATGGCAACCGGTTTACACCCTATCCGGATGTGCCCCATACGACCATCGTCAAGGGTGACGGTACCTATATGAGTATTGCTGCGGCCTCCATCTTGGCCAAGACCTACCGTGATGACTACATGAACCAGCTGGATGAGCAGTTTCCGGTCTATCATTGGAAAGAGAACAAAGGGTATCCGACCAAGGCCCATCGCGAAGCTATCCGACAGTTTGGCATTACGCCTCATCATCGGAAGAGCTTCACCCTGCTGCCTCAGCAGCTGGAACTATTTTAATCCCTGCGTGCGAACGGAGAAGGTCTCTTCGCATAGGCTGTTGCCCTGGCCATCCTCCAAGGTGATTTCGAATTCAGCTACCCCCGTCTTGAGTTTCTCGGAAGCATAGGCCTGTACCGTATAGCTGATTTTGTCGCTGTTGGAGATACGCTGGATGCTTTTGGGTGAAGAGAGGCGGATCTTCTTGGCGTTTCCCTTCGCCTTGAGGATCGGATAGACCTGGTAGGCGGGGCGTTCGCCATCGTTCTCGATGATGAAGGTGATCTGGCAATGCTCTCCGGCATTGATGGTCTGGTTGCCATTGCGATCCTTCAGCAAGATGTCGCGAATGACTAAACTGACTGCCGGTTCATACTGGACGCGCGAGATGTGCCGATCCGCTGTTACGGGTTGTGTGTCCTTGGCCTTGTCGTATGAAGAGGCGGCTGCAGCACCCACGGCGATACCGGCTACACTGCCGATCATCGATCCCCAGAAAGAGCCATTGGAGCCACCGATATGATCCCCCAAGGCAGCTCCGAAACCACCACCGATGATGGCCCCACTTTGCGTGGCTACGGAGGAACGGGTGTATGAGTCCATGGTGGCACAACTGCTACCCAGGATAGCCAGGGAGCAGACCACGGAAAGCAGGCTGATGGAATGATACTGTTTCATATTTTACTAACGAATTATTTCGATCAATTGTTTCGGCAAAAGTAATCATTTGCCGGCAATTTGCTTTCGTCCAAATGCAGATGTTATCGGTTTGAATGTCGCTATCCGAGTGAAAACAATGGCAGAAAATTTGCCAATTGGCGAAAAGATTATACTTTTGTGGCGTTTTTACCCCAAGCGGCTCTGTAGTTCAACGGATAGAATAGAAGTTTCCTAAACTTTAGATCCGGGTTCGATTCCCGGCGGAGCTACTGAATTCTGAAAAACTTTTTCCCTCCAAACGCTTGCCACTCAGAAAAAAGCATTACCTTTGCACCGTTTTTGAGAAACGACAACATAAAGTCTAACTTACTAATTAAAACAAACTTAAGTATTAACAATTTTAGAATGGAAAATTTAAAGAACATCCAGCCGGTTGAAGATTTCAACTGGGATGCCTTTGAAAAAGGTGACTCTTACGGTGAAGTAAGCAAGGAAGACCTTGTAAAAACGTATGATGAGACCCTGAACACTGTCAAGGACAAGGAAGTGGTTATGGGTACGGTAACAGCTATGAACAAGCGTGAAGTAGTTGTTAACATTGGCTTCAAATCTGACGGTGTTGTGCCGATGTCTGAATTCCGTTACAATCCGGATTTGAAGATTGGTGACGAGGTAGAAGTCTATATCGAAAACCAGGAAGATAAGAAAGGTCAGCTGGTATTGTCTCACAAGAAGGCTCGTGCAACTCGCTCTTGGGATCGCGTAAACGAGGCTCTCGAAAAGGACGAAATCATCAAGGGTTACATCAAGTGCCGTACAAAGGGTGGTATGATCGTCGATGTATTCGGAATCGAGGCATTCTTGCCGGGTTCTCAGATCGATGTGAAGCCGATCCGCGACTACGATGTATTTGTAGGTAAGACAATGGAATTCAAGATTGTCAAGATCAATCAGGAATTCAAGAATGTAGTTGTTTCTCACAAGGCTCTGATCGAGGCTGAGTTGGAACAACAGAAGAAAGATATCATCTCCAAGCTGGAGAAGGGACAGGTTTTGGAAGGAACTGTCAAGAACATCACTTCTTACGGTGTATTCATCGATTTGGGTGGCGTAGATGGTTTGATCCACATCACAGACTTGTCTTGGGGTCGTGTTTCTCATCCGGAAGAGATCGTACAGTTGGATCAGAAGATCAACGTCGTTATCTTGGACTTCGACGATGAGAAGAAGCGTATCGCTCTTGGCTTGAAGCAATTGACTCCGCATCCTTGGGATGCTTTGGATCCGAACTTGAAGGTAGGTGACAAGGTGAAGGGTAAGGTAGTCGTTATGGCTGATTACGGTGCATTCATCGAAATCGCTCCGGGCGTAGAAGGTTTGATCCACGTTTCTGAAATGTCTTGGACACAGCACTTGCGTTCTGCTCAGGACTTCATGAAGGTAGGTGACGAAGTAGAAGCTGTTATCTTGACATTGGATCGTGAAGAGCGTAAGATGTCTTTGGGTATCAAGCAGCTGAAGGCTGATCCGTGGGAGAATATCGAAGAACGCTTCCCGGTTGGTTCTCGCCACACTGCTAAGGTTCGCAACTTCACGAACTTTGGTGTATTCGTAGAGATCGAAGAGGGTGTGGATGGTTTGATCCATATCTCTGACCTCTCTTGGACAAAGAAGATCAAACACCCGTCAGAATTTACGCAGATCGGTGCTGAGATCGAAGTTCAGGTACTGGAGATCGACAAGGAGAACCGTCGTCTGAGCTTGGGTCACAAGCAGCTCGAAGAGAATCCGTGGGATGTATTCGAAACAATCTTCACAGTGGGTTCTGTCCACGAAGGTACTATCATCGAAGTATTGGATAAGGGTGCTGTCATCTCATTGCCTTACGGCGTAGAGGGCTTTGCAACTCCGAAGCACTTGGTGAAGGAAGATGGTTCACAGGCTCAGGTGGATGAGAAGTTGCCGTTCAAGGTGATCGAATTCAACAAGGAGGCTAAGCGTATCATCCTTTCTCACAGCCGTATCTTCGAAGATGAGCAGAAGAATGCAAAGCGTGAGGCTGACAAGAAGTCTTCAAAGCGTAACAACAAGAAAGAAGAAGATTCAGCTATGGTAACTGGTCCGGTTGAAAAGACAACGCTGGGCGATATCGAAGAGCTGGCTGCTTTGAAAGAGAAGTTGGCAGGTAAGTAATCAATTACTTCCAGATACTAGTAAGGGCTGTTTCCGGATGGAGACAGCCCTTTTTTAGTGGGGTATCGTTTCCCGATGCACTCCCAAAGAAAAACCCTATAGAGCTTGAAGGAATCAATGCCCTATAGGGTTTTAGAATTTGATGCACCTGTTGTTTATTCACTCAGACCAATCAAGGAGTTGATGGCAGCTCGCTTTTCAAGGTCTGTAAAATAGGTTTCCACTACTTTGTAAATATCAAAATCTCCGGTTGACCCTGCTGCTAAGTGTAAGGCTTCCACCATCTTCTTAGCTGCACTGTGAATCTCAGACTTTTCAATCAGATGAATCTCGTTACTGTGAATCAATTGATTTTTTCCCATGATATTAATCTTTTACGTTAAACAAGTTCATTTTTGTGGGTGAAAGGTAAGCATTATTTTCTAATTAAAAAACTATTTCCGCATGAAACTATTATTTTTGTGTCGTAAAAGTATTTTGTGATGATAAAGTTGGTTGTTTTTGATCTGGATGGTACGCTCTTGAATACCATCGCAGACTTGGCGAATAGTACGAACTATGCGCTGAAACAGAATGGATTCCCTACACATGACGTGGAGGAATATTACTATTTTGTGGGAAATGGGATCAATAAATTGTTCGAACGGGCTCTTCCGGAAGCCTGCCGGACGGATGCGGATGTTTTGCGGATCCGTCAAAGCTTCTTGCCTCACTACGATGCGCACAATATGGATGACAGTTCTCCCTATCCGGGTATTCCCGCCTTGTTGGAGACCTTGCAGCAACGGGGTATCTTGTTGGCCGTAGCTTCCAATAAATACCAGGCTGCAGCGGAGCGGTTAGTTGCCCATTTCTTTCCGACCTGCTCCTTTGTGCAGGTACTCGGACAACGGGAAGGGGTACCCATCAAACCGGATCCTACCATTGTGCACGACATCCTGCGCGTAGCAGGGGTGGCACCGGAGGAGACCCTGTATGTGGGTGATTCGGGTGTGGATATGGCGACTGCTCTCAACAGTGGCGCCGTGGCTTGTGGGGTGACTTGGGGATTCCGGCCTCGTCAGGAGCTGGAGCATTTCCACCCGGCTTATATCGTGGATGACCCACAGGAGATCTTGCCGATCTGTTCCTGTTGAGGAAAAAAGGCATAAAAAAATCGCCACAGGAGAGGGGATGACCCTCATGCCTGCGGCGATTTTTGCTTATGGAAAACCCTGTTTCGTTTAGAACTTCATGTTCAATTTGACCACAAAGGTCCGAGGTGCTGCCACATCCATCGGGCGTCCGCAATAGCGCGTGTCCAATACATTATTAATAAGGGCCTGTACACCGATGTTGGGAGTGATGTTCATGCCGGCACGCAAATCCATGGTGAAATAGCCGTTGTTGTTTTCGATCCAGTAATTGTGCAGATCTCCGTACAGCATGAGGCGCAGGTAGTCCATCAGTTCCTGATCGCTCTTTTCCCGTTCATCCACCCAGAAATAGTCTGTGGCTAATGTCTTGCTTCGCCAAGCCATGTTGGTACCTACGGAGAAGCGGTTCCACTCCCAGTCGAGGACGGCCTTCACGGTGTGTTTCTGGCGATATTTCAGATACTTGCTGTCGTTCGACTTGTTACGCATGGCCATCAGGTCGGTGTTGGCCTCCTCTTCCAGACGGCGGGCGTCGTTATCCATATCGATGGGGTTGGTAAAGACATAGCCCAACGAGTAGTTCAACCGGCTTTTCGGTGTGAAGGCATAGCTACCGGTGGTGGACAGGTCGATACCGTAGATCTCGGCACGGCTGACATTGGTGAACTGGGCACCAAAACCGACACCGCTTTTACTCATGATGGCATCAATCAACTTGGCTGTGCTGTCGATGTATTCCAAGGTAGTGTTGTTGAAGGTACCCATCCGGAACTCGATCATGTTCTTGTAGCGGGAGTAGAACCCAGCCAAGTCGATGAATCCGGCCAGATTGCCTAATTGGTAACCCTGTTTCAGACCCAGTTCCACGTTATAACCGGTCTCGGCCTTCAACTCGGGATTCGGGTAGGCACCCACACCACCAATATCCTTCAAGATAAACTTTTCCGTCACAGAGGGGTAACGGTAGCCCTGACCGATGGAGAAGCGAAGGAACGAAGCCTCGGCCAACTCGTAGTTCAAGCCACCTCGGAACACCGGTTTAACCGGAACCTTGGCACCGAAGATGTTGGTTTCAGCCTCCCGATAGAAGTCATCTACCCGATAATACTCCCAGCGCATACCGGCTGACACATTCAAACGGTCGAAGAACTTATGGTCGTACTGCATGAAGATGGCGACATTGTCACTCTTGTGCATTCCGGTAATCTGTGACTTGGCATATAGATGCTCGAACATACCGCCTACCGTGAATTGTGAATGGTCGAACTTTTTGCTGTACTGGTAGTCCAGGTTATAGCAATAGGTCTGGTCAGGATCTCCCGGATCAGTCGCCGGAGTCGTCTGGTTGGCATAGTTCATCCAATCTTCCATAGTGCCGTTGGTCGGCATTTCATGCTTCATGATCCAGGACATCAAGTCCATCGCATCTGCATACTGCGCGTTGGGGAAATACTGGTTGATCAGTCCGCCCAGTTCGTTCATCAGTCCACTGACCTGTCCGTTCAGCAACTGGGGAGCATACGGCAAGAAGCGGGGCAACAATTGCGTCTGCCAATTCTGCACGAGGTTGGTCAGCTCCGGAATGGAGGATTGTTGGAATCCCATGTTGGAGAGGATACCGGTTAGGGTCTTATCGGAGGCATGATTGATGATCGAGTTCTGCCGACGGAAGAAACGTCCACGTAAACGGTGGGTCGTACCCTTCTCGGTGTTGGTGAAGGTCAGGAACGGATCGATGTAGAAGTCATACTCCCGTCGTCCCATGTTGGCCAACGGAGACTGCTTGTAATACTCTTCCGGTGAACGCCACATGAAGAAGGCGGCATAATCGTTATAGAGGTAATTGATGTTGGCACCGTAGGAGAGACCCTCGATGTTCGGATCGTGGAAGGTCAGTCCGGCTCCTAAATGGACACGATGGTTGTAATTGGATTCACGGTAACCATCATCCCACAACAGGTTTCCGCCCAGGGTCAAGTCCAGGTTTTTGATGCGGCGCGTGTGTGACAGATCGACACTGCCATACATCGGTGTGCCCTCGTCTGCTTTGCTGTAGAGACCTCCCATCATATTGATCGAGGTGGCCGGCTCCAGATTGGGACGTTTGGTGCGGACATGGATCAAACCATTCAGGGCTGAAGAACCATACAGCACGGAAGAGGCTCCTTTCAGGACCTCTACTTGCTCGATGCTCTCCATGGGGACCATGTTCCAGTTGATCTCTCCGGTACCCGGGGTCATGACGGACATACCATCCACCATCACCAAACAACGACTGCCGACACCGTAGGTCCAACCCGTACCTCCACGCACAGAGGGCTGGTTGTCATTGATCTCCACACCGGAGAGGTTTTTCAAGACACTGGTCAGGTCTTTGGGAGACTGGCGGTTGATCTCATTGGCCTTCAACAGCTCCATGGAAACCGTCACATCGCTGAGTTTCTGCTCATAGCGTCCCACACTGACCACCACTTCATCCATGACGTTGGACTGTATTTTCAGATATACATCCTGCGTGAGTGTACGGTTGCCAGACAAGGAAACCGGTATTTGGACGGTTTCATAACCTAAATAGCTGAAGTTCAGGATAGCCTCTTTCAGGTTCGGAATAGCAAGCTCATAATGTCCGTTCACGTCGGAAATGGTTCCATGAGCAATACCCTTCTCTTTGTAGAATACATTGACACCTATCAAAGGCTCTTTGGTCGCTTCGTCATAAACATATCCCTGAATCTGTTGTCCCCACACCTGTACCCATGTGAAAAAGGACAAAAGGAATACTTGTAAATAAAATCTCATACGTTTACTATTATATAATTATATACTTATTTTCAGCTTTGAATTGTGGTACAAATATATGGGATTATTTCTTGTGTCTCGGTCTCTTTTTACGAGCAGACCATTTTCTCCTTGCATTGGAACAAGTTTTTACGTTTCACACCCTCATAATTCCATTTTTTTTCCGTTCCTTTGCAGAAAATATCGATATATCGTGAATCTGATCATAGAACAAGGAAACACATCGTCCAAAGTAGCGGTTTACGACGCGGGTCGTTGTAAGGCGTATTATATGTTCAAGGAACTGACTCCGGAACAGGTGGATCCTCTTTTTGACCAGTATCCGTTGCAGCAGGGTATCTTCTCGACCGTGATTGACGAGGACCCTCGGTTGATGGATTACTTGAGAGGTCGGCTACATCCTTTTCTGTCGTTGGATTCCCAACTATCGTTGCCTATACAGGTGTGTTACGAGACACCGCAGACGTTAGGTAAAGACCGGTTGGCAGCGGTGGTGGGAGCCTATTCCTTGTATCCGGATCGGAACCTGCTGGTGATCGATGCGGGGACAGCCATCACCTATGAATTGGTGGAGGCTGGAGGCATCTATCGTGGAGGGAACATCTCCCCGGGGATGACAACCCGCTTTCGGGCCTTGCATACCTTTACGAAAAAGTTGCCGTTGGTGGCTGAAGAGGAGCAGATCCCGATGATTGGAACCAGTACCCATTCGGCTATTCAAGCCGGGGTTGTTAATGGCATAGTCTATGAAATGGATGGCTATATCGATGCTTTACGGGCGAAATATCCCGATCTTTTGGTTTTTTTAACGGGCGGTCATTCGTTTTATTTTGAAAGCCGGCTAAAAAATTCCATCTTTGCAGACATTAATTTAGTGTTGACAGGATTAAATAGAATCTTAGAGTATCATGTTGAGTATTAAGAAAGTAGTATTTATAAGTATCCTTATAATTACGCAGTTGTCGTTGAAGGCTCAGAATAACACCAATTCGCCCTATACTCGTTTTGGTTATGGTGAGTTGGCAGATCGTTCGTTCGGAGCCGGACGGGCAATGGGTGGTGTTGGTATAGGTTTGCGCTCATCGAAACAAATTAATCCGATGAATCCGGCGTCGTACAGCTGTATGGATTCGTTGACCTTTTTGTTTGATTTTGGTGTAGCAGGCCAAGTCTCTTGGTTTTATGATGGTGTCAATGACCGGAAGAATCTGAACGGTAATGTGGAATACATCGCATTGCAATTCCCGATTACCCGTTGGTTGGCCGTAAGTGCTGGTATTCTGCCCTACTCGCATGTGGGATATAAGTTCGGACAGGCCTATACGGAGGTGGATGCACCCTATGTCGAGAGTTTCGTAGGCTCTGGTAGTGTGTCGGATGCGTATGTCGGTGTGGCCGTCGATGTCTGGAAGAAGCGTCTTTCGGTGGGTGTCAATATGGGGTATCTGTTCGGTACGCTGTCGCATGAGCGGAATTTGATGTTCTCCTCCTCTTCGACATCGGCCTACAGTGTTTCCTATTATAAGCAGTTGCAGGTGCATGATTTGAAGATGGATTTCGGTGTCCAATATACGCACCCGTTGGATCGGGACGCCTCGTTGACGATCGGTGCCACCTATTCTCCGGGCCAGCAGCTGAGTGCCAAGTCCTACAATGTATCCGTGGTCGGTTCAGACTATCAGACCGATACGATCCAGGGACAGGTGTCGGAAATTCCCCATGCATTCGGGCTGGGAGCTTCGTATATGAAGAACAACAAGTTGACCCTGGCAGCCGATGTGCAGTATGAGAAATGGAAAGGATGCAAATACTTTGATTCGGAAGAGGAGTTCAAGAACCGTGTGAAGGTTGCTGCGGGTATCGAATTCATTCCGAACTATATGAAGAAGCTGTATTTCAATCGGATCCGCTATCGGGCCGGTGTGCATTACAGCAATTCTTATTTAAATGTCAATGTGAAGGATGGAAATAGTTATCAACGTCATGGGTACAACGAATACGGTGCCAGTATCGGTTTCGGTTTCCCGTTGATCGACAACCGTTCCCTCTTGAACCTTTCATTTGAGTATGTGAAGGTTCGTCCGGAAATCAAGTCGATGATTGATGAGCAGTATTTCCGTTTTGCGCTGAATTACACATTCAACGAATTGTGGTTCTTCAAGCGGAAAGTTGATTAATGAATTGGTTTACTTTTAAAAGAGAATAGAATATGAAGATCAAGAAGGTTTTATTGCTTGCTCTCGGATGCTCAATGGGAGCATTTGGCGCCTATGCCCAAAAGGGTGTGGACAACGGTACACGGTTTGGATCGGGTGAAGACAGTGTTCGCTGTATTACGAACATCAGTTTGTTTACTCCGTATGCCAAGGCCGGAAACTTTAAGGATGCTTACGAATTCTGGAAGATTGTGTATAACGAGTGTCCGGCTGCCACCAAAGACATTTATCTGTATGGTGTGAGAATTGTAGGCTGGCAGATCGCCAATGAGAAGGATGCTGCCAAGAAAGCTGCTTTGGTAGAAGACTTGATGGGCGTTTATGACAAGCGCGTGAAGTATTTCGGCAATGACCGTAAGTATGGTAAGGACTGGATCGTTTCACGTAAGGCTCAGGACTATCTGCAGTTCAAAGGCGATAATGCCGATTTCGATAAGTTGTATGGTTGGTTGAAGGAGATCGTTGACGAAAAGGGTGAGCAGACAGAAGCACTGGGTGTTTCTCTCTTCACATTCGCCTCTTTGAAAAAGATGCAGGCTGATCCGAACTTCAAGGAGCAGTATATTCAGGACTACCTGAAGGCTTCTGGTATTTTGGAGGCTCAGTTGAAGGCTGCTACAGATGCCAACAACGAGAAGGAGATCAAGGCTGTTTCTACGTACAAGCAGAGTGTTGACAACGGTTTTGCAAACAGTGGTGCCGCTGATTGCGAGACTTTGCAGAATATGTATGCCAGCAAGATTGAGGAGAACAAGGATAACTTGGACTACCTGAAAGAGACAATCTCTCTGTTAAAACGTGTTCGTTGTCAGGATATCGAAGCCTACTTCGCTGCTTCCGGTTATGCTTATCAGAAGGAGCCGAGTGCAGAAGCTGCTGTCGGTTTGGCTAAGCAGGCTGTGAAGAAGCAGGACAATGCAACTGCTATCAAGTTCTTCGAGGAGGCAATCAATCTGGAAACGGATGCAACAGCCAAGGCTGACTACTGCTATACACTGGCTCTGTTGTCATTCGATTCCAACAGCTATTCGAAGGCTCGTCAATATTGCCAGAAGGCTTTGGAGTTGAATCCGAACTACGGTAATGCGTATCTGTTGATCGGTAAGATGTATGCATCTACAGCGAAATCAGTCTATCCGGGTGATGGCGTTTTGGCTCGTGCCGTCTATTATGCAGCGATCGACAAGTTCCAGAAGGCTAAATCGGTAGATCCGAGCATCGCTGACGAGGCTAACACCTTGATCGGTTCTTACAGTGCACACTTGCCCTCTACGGAGGAGATCTTCATGCACCCGGATTTGGAGAAGGGTAAGTCATTCTCTATCGGTGGCTGGATCGGTGAAACGACAATCGTTCGTTGATCATGGGCGAAACATGTTTCGTGCATAAAACGAATCCTATAGGCATAACGGTCACCTGCTGGGTGGCTGTTATGCTTCTTTTGTTTTCTACAGCTTGCGGTGATGGCAACAAGGAGACGGTTAAAGTGCAGTTTGATCCCGAACGTACCTATACGATGAAGGCTACGGAGGTGGCCTCCTTGATCTCTGATTCGGGAGTGACCCGTTACCGTCTGAATGCAAAGGAGTGGCTGGTGTTTGGAAAGGCAGCCGATCCCTACTGGTATTTTCCGGAGGGCATCTATGTGGAGAAGTTCGACACGCTGTTCCAGACGGAGGCAAGCATTCAGGCTGATACGGCCTACTTCTTCGACAAGCAGGGATTGTGGCACCTGGTCGGACACGTACAGATTGCCAACTTGCAAGGGGAACAGTTTACGACCGACGAGTTGTTCTGGAACCAGAAGGAGGAAAAGATCTATTCCGACAAGTATATCCGTATCCAGCAGCTGGATAAAATAGTAACCGGTGTCGGCTTTGAGTCGAATCAGAGCATGACCCAATATAAGATTTTTAATTCGCAGGGTGTATTCCCGGTAGATACAACAAAGACAGTAACAGAATAGTGGACGCTTCATTGACATACATTATTATATCGTTGGCATTTTCTGCCTTCTTCTCCGGCATGGAGATCGCTTTCATTTCGTCCAATAAGTTGCGATATGAATTGGACAAGAAGCACCGAAGCCTTTCCAGTAAGATATTGGGGATTTTCTTCCGTAATCCCAATCAGTACATTTCGACGATGTTGGTCGGCAACAACATTGCCCTGGTCATTTATGGTCTGCAGATGGCGATTGTTTTGGAGCCGCACATCCGGACACTGTTCCAGACCGATAACGAGGCATTGGTTGTCTTCCTCCAGTCGGTGGTTTCAACCCTGTTGATTCTGTTTGCGGGCGAGTTTATCCCGAAGACGATTTTCAAGTTGAACCCGAACCTGTCGCTCAACCTGTTTGCTGTTCCGTTGTTCATCATATACATATTATTATATCCCATCTCCAAATTCTCTTCGTTGCTGTCAGGGCTTTTCCTGAAGTTGGGAGGTGTCAAGAATCTGGACAATCCGGGTAACCAATCCTTGGGAAAAGTGGATTTGGATTATTTCATTCAGCAGAGTCTGGAGGATGCGCCCCAGAACTCCAACATGGACACCGAAGTGAAGATTTTCCAGAATGCGTTGGATTTCTCGAATGTTCGTTTGCGCGACTGCATCGTACCCCGTACGGAAATCGTTGCGTGCGATCGGGACACCTCGATGGAGGAATTGAAGGCCAAGTTCGTGGAAACAGGTTTGTCCAAGATTCTCGTCTATAACGAAAATATTGATGACATCATCGGTTATATCCATTCGGCCGAATTGTTCAAGCATCCGGCAGACTGGACTGAGAAGATCAAAAGTGTACCCATTGTGCCCGAGACCATGGCGGCCAACAAACTGATGAAACTGTTGATGCAGGACAAGAAGAGCTTGGCCGTTGTCGTGGATGAGTTCGGTGGTACTTCAGGTATGGTCACGTTGGAGGATTTGGTGGAAGAGATCTTTGGAGAGATTGAAGATGAGCATGATACCCGTTCGCATGTGATGAAGCAGATCGGCGATCACGAGTATATCCTGTCGGGACGTGTCGAGATTGATACACTGAACGAAACCTTTGGTCTGGATCTGCCCGAGTCGGACGATTACGTGACGATAGCCGGCTTCATTCTCCATTTCTACCAGAAGTTCCCCAAGTTGAATGAAACGGTTTCGACGGATAAATTCACCTTCAAGATTATCAAGGTGACGGCCACTAAAATCGAGCTCGTTCGGATGAAAGTGGAAGAATCCTAAATAATTGGGAGGTGCAGATTGGTAGATTACAAATTTTATCGTATCTTTGTGCGCTTAAAATCGAAATAATAAACTTAAAAAATTAAATAACGATAAATGGCTACGCTGGAAAAAATTAGAAGCAAAGCAGGTTTGCTGGTCCTCGTGGTAGGTCTGGCATTGTTCGCTTTTATCATCGGAGACTTCTTGAACTCCGGATCAACCTATTTTAGACAATCGCAAGAGAAGATTGCTATCGTAGATGGTGAGGTGATTAACATTCAAGATTATCAGACAAGAGTGGATGAAATGTCTGAGATGTACAAGATGCAGACAGGACAGAACAGTCTGCCGGAAGAATATATGTCACAGATCCGTCAGTCTGTATTTGATGCCATGGTTCAGGAAATCGTATTGGATGAGGCTACAAGTGACTTGGGCATGACCGTGGGACCTGAAGAGTTGTTCGACATGGTACAGGGTGAGCACATCTCTCCGATGATCCAACAGATGCAGATGTTCCAGAATCCGCAGACAGGACGTTTCGACAAGACGGCTTTGTTGAATTTCTTGAAGGCAATCGAAAATGATAATATTGCAGCCTATCCGGCTGAACAGCAGGCACAGATTCTGCAGGCTAAGAATTTTTGGTTGTTCTGGGAAAAGAATATCAAACGTCAGCGTTTGGAACAGAAATATACGACTTTGTTGGCGAAGGCCGTTGCTGCTAACAAGTTGGATGCTCAGGATGCTTTCGCAGCTACAGCTGAGAGTGCAGACTTGGTTTACACCATGCAGTCATACGCTACCATTCCTGATTCAACCATTGCTGTCAGCAAGGGTGAAATCGAGAAGCTGTACAACCAACGCAAGGAGCTCTACAAACAGAAGGCTGGTCGTGTGATCAAATTCTTGGCTGTAGATATCCGTCCGAGCCAGGAGGACTATGCCAATGCCCAGAAAGAGATTGAAGAGGTCAAGAGCGAGTTGGCAGGTACGACCCATGTGGCTGACATTGTCAACGAAAATTCAGAGGTTCCCTATCTGGATGCCTTCTTTACAGAGAGCGCATTTGATGCTGAGATGGTTCAGTTCGTGAAGAATGCGCAGGTAGGTGATTTGCAGGGTCCGCTCTTTACAAACGATAAGTATCGCGTGTTCAAGTTGGTGGACAAGACCGTGGCTCCGGACTCTGTCAAGGTAAGTCATATCATGTTGGCCGGCAAGAGCGAGGCTGAGACACAGACATTGGCTGATAGCATCCAGGGTGCTTTGAAGGGTGGTGCTGATTTCGCTGAGTTGGCAAAGAAGTACTCAGCTGACCAAGCTGCTGAAAAGGGTGGCGAACTGGGTTGGTTCACAGAGGCCACTGCTTTGCGTGGTGTGAACGAGGAGTTCAAGAATGCGGTGTTCTCGGCTGCTTTGAATGAGGTGAAGATCGTGAAGTCGATGTATGGCACACACTTGGTGAAGGTAACCGAGAAGACAGCTAATGTAGATAAATATAAGGTAGCAGACGTGGATATGACTGTTTCTCCGAGCTCAAAGACCTACAGCAATATCTACAACGAATTGAATCAGTTTATTTCTACCAACAACACCATCGCCAAGATCGATGAAAATGCCAAGGAGGCTGGTTACAACGTGGTATCGGATGTGACGGTAACCGCTGCTGACCAGTTGGTGGGTACAATCAAGAATTCACGTCAGGTGGTTCGTTGGGCCTTCCAGCACGAAAAGGGTAACATTTCTGAAATCTTTGAATGCGACGACAAGTTCGTGATTGCCGCTATCCAGAGCGAACTGGAGGAGGGCTATCGTCCGGTTGATATGGTTGCTCCGGCTTTGAAGGCCGAGTTGATCGCTCAGAAGAAGGGTGAGCAGATTGTGGCTGACCTGAAGGCTAAGAACCTGAGCAGTGTAGAGGCTTACGCTGAGGCTATGCACGCATCGGTTGATTCTGTGAAGTTTGTCAACTTCGGTACACGTCGTATCTCGGGTATCGGTGTAGAACCGAAACTGAATGCTGAAATCGCTTTGGCTGAGGTGAATCAGGTGAGTGCTCCGGTAGCCGGTAACAACGGTGTGTATGTATTCAAGGCATACGCCAAGAACAAGGAGAACAAGACCTACAACGAAGAGGATCAGATCCGCTCGTTGGATGCAACCAATGCCTATCGTTTCCAATACATGGCTATCCAGTCGTTGGTAAATAAGGCAGAGGTAGAAGACAACCGTGTACGATTCTATTAATTCCGTTTCGGAATCCAATCATAAAAGCTCCGCTTTACCAGCGGGGCTTTTTTTATGCGGTTACTGTCAATTTAGACGAGTATCGGAGTGTTTTGGGAGAGTATCCTTGAGGGTGGAACCGCTATCTTTGACCTGTCATTAATAAGCAGATGTGGATATGAAAATACGATTGTTCAGTGTATTGATCGGCCTTTGGATGGCCTGGCCGTTGATGGGACAAGTGCTGGAGAAAGATCCGCGCCATCAGTACAATCCGGATAGTGTTCGAGCTATCCTGGATGCACAACCCTATTTCTCGCTGTTCCGCGACAACTATTTTACGTTGGGCACGGCAATCGGGTCGAAACCGACATCTGCCAATTCGGATGTCAAGTTTCAAATCAGTATCTCCCAGCGCTTGACCAAGAGTCGTCTTCCATTCGACTCCTACCTGTTTATCCAATATACGCAGAAGACCTTCTGGAATGTCTTCCAGGAATCGTTGCCCATGCACGATTTGAACTTCAATCCCGGTATCGGCTTGGGCCATCTGATTATCCATCACGACAAGTATATCGGAAAAGGGTATCTGATGATTGAACACGAATCGAACGGAAAGGATAGCCTGGACAACCGCAGTTGGAACAAGCTGACCTTTGCCGCAGCCGTGATGCTGAACAAGAATTGGGAGGTGCAGTTTTCCACTTGGATACCGGTCATTGATGGGAAGGAGAATCGGGACATTTTGAAATACAAGGGTATCTTCCAGTTAGCGGGTAATTTCCGGACCGACAACAAACGGTTTAACGTGGGGGTCATCCTGACTAAGCGGAAGACCTGGCTCAGTTTCAACACCCAATTGGAATTGAGTTATAAGCTCAATCCGAAGGAAAACCAATATCTGTTTGTTCAGTATTACAACGGTTATGGGGAGAATCTGTTGGATTATAACAAGTTTACGAGTCGGCTGCGTGTCGGGTTTGTCATCAAACCGCAGGATTTCAGTTTCTATTAATTGAAAACTGAAACCTACGGGTGATGGGTTATAGGTCGCGCGACAACACTTTGTTCTTGGCAATCGTAGCCTGGAACTCTTTCAGGTAAAAGGGCTCGAAATAGGCAACATCCTCGAACTGCTGTTGACGATACGCCTGTTCGGCCAACGGAGCCATTTCGGAGGCCAAGGGTACGATGTCTGTCAGGAAATGGGCATTCGGTGAGGTGATGACTGTCTGACACTTGGCAGCACCATCGCCACAGAAATAGACCGGATGCTCGTTCAGATAATCGGCATAGGTCGTCTCGGTCACAATGTCAGCCTGTGTCTTTCGCACCTGCTGGAGTGCCCTATCGTAGAGAGCTGCATATACCTCCATGCGACGGGCATCGAGCATCGGGCAGATAAGTGCCTTCTCGTCAGCCGGCAACTGTCGTTGGGCTGCAGCCGCTACGATATCAAGCGTATGAATGGCAATCAAGGGGATGTTCTGGCCGAAACAAAGACCTTTGGCCATCGAGACGCCAATGCGTAACCCAGTGTAAGATCCTGGTCCACAGCTGACAGCCACTGCTTGACAGGTGAGATGTTGCTGTTGGGCAAACGCAAGGGCCTCTTCAACATAGA
This sequence comes from Parabacteroides distasonis, assembly GCA_021531775.1. Lineage (GTDB taxonomy): Bacteria > Bacteroidota > Bacteroidia > Bacteroidales > Tannerellaceae > Parabacteroides. The sequence continues at coordinate 27,653 of JAFBIU010000021.1, forward strand.
CCCCCAAAATCGCAGCATGTGAGGGACCTTTCAGCGTGCTTCGTTCAAAAACGACTTCTCCCTCCCGTGCGATCGCTACGGAACAAGCCGAGGTAGAGGTCTCAATATTTAAAATACAAGACATAAATGTTTGAATATTGAATTTTGAATTCATAACTTTGCAGTCACAAAGTTACATATATTTTGTGTAAGCGAGTAGAATAGCTAACATAAATTTGGGAAAGTGATACAATCGATGACAGGGTTCGGTAAGGTTACAGCCGAACTATCTTCTAAAAAAGTAACGGTCGAGGTCAAGTCGTTGAATAGCAAACAACTTGATCTATCTACGCGTATCCCGTCCATTTACCGTGAGAAGGAGATGGAGGTGCGAAGCCTTTTGCTGCAGAAATTGGAACGCGGTAAAGTAGAATTTAATATCTATATTGAATCGACTGACAAGAGCATGGTTACGCAGATCAATGCGTCAGCCATGGCCGACTATTATCGACAGATCGTAGAGGTATCGACCCAGCTGGGGATTGCCTTGCCAAACGACCTGTTGTCCACGCTGCTCCGTATGCCGGATGTAATCAAGACAGATACCGCCGAGGCTGATGAGGCCGAATGGAACGAAGTCCGGGGATTGGTTGAGCAGGCCATTCAGCACCTGATCGATTTCCGCGTGCAGGAGGGAGTCATGTTGCAACGTCTGTTCGAACAGAAGATCCGGAACATAGCAGCTCTCTTGGAGCAGGTCTCGGTCTATGAGGTGGAACGGGTCGAGAAGATCAAGAGCCGGATCAAGGATAATCTGCAGAAATTGGCCGATCAGGATTATGACAAAAACCGTTTCGAGCAGGAGATGATCTACTACATCGAGAAACTGGATGTCAACGAAGAGAAGACCCGTCTCGACAACCATCTGAAGTATTTCCTGACCACTATGCAGGAGGGTCATGGACAGGGTAAAAAGTTAGGATTCATCGCTCAGGAGATGGGCCGGGAGATCAATACCTTGGGCTCGAAGAGCAATCATGCCGAGATGCAGAAGATCGTCGTGCAGATGAAAGATGAATTGGAACAGATCAAGGAACAGGTGTTGAACGTATTATAATATATAGAATAGGATGGCTGGCAAACTGATAATCTTTTCGGCTCCGTCGGGCTCAGGCAAATCGACGATCATCAACTATTTGCTCCAGCAGGGGTTGAACCTCTGTTTCTCTATTTCGGCTACCAGCCGTGCGCCTCGGGGCACTGAACAGAACGGGGTGGAATACTATTTCCTTTCACCGGATGAATTTCGGGCGCGTATTGCAGCGGGTGATTTTCTGGAATACGAAGAGGTTTATACCGACAAGTTTTACGGTACGCTCAAAAGCGAAGTAGAACGCTTGCTGGGCGAAGGAAAACATGTGATTTTCGACGTCGATGTGGTCGGTGGCTGCAACATCAAGCAGTACTATGGCGACCGTGCCCTGTCGTTGTTCATTCAACCCCCTTCGATCGACGAGTTACGTCGTCGGCTGGTCGGTCGGGCAACGGATGCACCCGAAGTGATCGAAAGCCGGGTGGCCAAGGCTGCCTACGAACTGACCTTTGCACCGAAGTTTGATGTCGTCATCGTGAACGATCAGCTGGAAGCCGCCGAAGCCAAGGCTTTGCAGGTGATTCAACAATTCTTAGCTGCCGAATGAAACACTCCTTGATCCGCACCGGTATCTTTTCAGGATCCTTCAATCCGATTCATATCGGCCATTTGGCCTTAGCCAATTGGTTGTGTGAGTTTGGCGGATTGGAGGAGGTGTGGTTCGTGGTCAGTCCGCAGAATCCGTTGAAGGCACGTCATCATCTGTTGGACGATCGCCTCCGTTTGGAGTTGGCCCGTAGGGCTGTGTCCGACTATCCCAAGTTTCAGGTGAGCGACTTTGAGTTCTCGCTCCCCTTGCCCTCTTATTCCATCGACACGCTCCGTGCCTTGAAGCAAACCTATCCGGAGCGACAATTCGTCTTTATCGTCGGAGCCGACAACTGGTCCACCATCCATCGTTGGAAAGAGTCCGACCGGTTGATCGCCGAATTTCCGCTGCTGGTCTATCCCCGCAGAGGTTACCCCATCGAGATTCCCGCCACTTATCCGACGGTCCGACGGGTCGATGCCCCCTTGATCGAGATCTCCTCGACCTTCATTCGCGACTCCTTCCGAGCCGGCAAGGATGTCCGTTTCTTCCTCCCGGAACCGATTCGGGAGCAAGTTGCAGCCCTCTTCTCGCCTCAATAAGCCTGAAATTGTTCCAATAGGATAAAGAACTTGCCTGTTTTGTTCAATAGGTTAGAAAAGTTTTGCTACTTTTGCACCGTACTATACAAAATAATAGCATAATGAATCTATTAGAACTGAGTGAACAGGAAATATTCCGTCGTAACAGTATGGCACAATTGCGCCAAATGGGGATAGAACCCTATCCCGCTGCCGAGTATGTGACAAATGCTTTTTCTAAAGAAATAAAAGCTTCGTTCAAGGATGACGAAGCTGAACCGCGTCAGGTGTCGGTGGCAGGACGTATCATGAGCCGCCGTATCATGGGAAAAGCCTCTTTCATGGAGTTGCAGGACTCGGAAGGCCGTATTCAGGTATATATTTCTCGCGATGAGATCTGTCCGGGTGAGGACAAGGAATTGTATAATACGGTATTCAAGAAACTGCTGGATATTGGCGATTTTGTGGGTATCAAAGGTTTTGTGTTCCGTACCCAGATGGGCGAGATCTCTGTCCATGCCAAGGAGTTGACGGTACTTTCCAAATCACTTCGTCCGTTGCCCGTCGTGAAATACAAGGATGGTGTGGCGTACGATGGATTCAATGATCCGGAGTTGCGCTATCGTCAACGCTATGTCGATCTGATCGTAAACGATGGCATCAAAGATATTTTCTTGAAACGTGCGAAGGTCATCAAGACCCTGCGCTCGGTACTGGATGAAGCCGGTTATACCGAAGTGGAGACTCCTATCCTGCAGTCGATTCCGGGTGGAGCCAGTGCACGTCCTTTCATCACGCACCATAATTCATTGGATATTGATCTCTATCTCCGTATTGCTACGGAGCTCTATTTGAAGCGTCTGATTGTCGGCGGTTTCGAAGGTGTCTATGAGATCGGCAAGAACTTCCGTAACGAAGGTATGGACCGTACCCACAATCCGGAGTTTACCTGCATGGAGCTCTATGTGCAGTACAAGGACTACAACTGGATGATGGGCTTCACCGAAAAGCTGCTCGAGCAGATCTGTCTGGCCGTGAACGGAACAACCGTGGTTGAGGTAGATGGCAAGCAGATCGACTTCAAGGCTCCCTACCGTCGTTTGCCGATTCTGGAGGCCATCCAGGAGAAGACCGGTTACGACCTGCAGGGTAAGAGCGAGGAGGAGATCCGCGCGATCTGTAAGGAGTTGAAGATGGAGATCGACGACACCATGGGTAAGGGTAAGCTGATCGATGAGATCTTTGGCGAGTTCTGCGAAGGAACGTTTGTACAGCCGACCTTCATCATCGACTATCCGGTCGAGATGAGTCCGTTGACGAAGATGCACCGCAGCAAGCCGGGTCTGACCGAACGTTTCGAATTGATGGTCAACGGAAAGGAGTTGGCCAATGCCTATAGCGAGTTGAACGACCCGATCGATCAGGAGGAGCGTTTCAAGGATCAGTTGCGCCTCAGTGAGAAGGGAGACGACGAAGCCATGTTCATCGACCAGGACTTCTTGCGTGCCTTGCAGTTTGGTATGCCTCCGACCTCCGGTATCGGTATCGGTATCGACCGTTTGGTGATGTTGATGACCGGACAGACAACCATTCAGGAGGTACTCTTCTTCCCGCAGATGCGTCCGGAGAAGGTGGTCAAGAAAGATGGAGTCGATAAATATGAAGCCATTGGCGTCGATGCCGCTTGGGTGCCGGCTTTGCAGAAGGCAGGCTATGTGACGGTAGAGAGTCTGAAGGCTGTCAATCCGAACAAATTGCGCCAGGAACTTTGTGAATTAAACAAGAAATACAAGTTAGCATTGCCGAATCCCGCTGTCGAAGAGGTGGCAGGATGGATCGCCAATGCTGAAAAATAAAAAATCAGTCATCATGGATTTGCCCGGAAAAATTGCTATCATGGGGGGCGGTAGTTGGGCTACCGCTTTAGCCAAGATTGTACTTTCTACGCAGGATCGTATTAATTGGTATATGCGTCGGCCCGACCGCATCGAAGAGTTTATGCAACTGGGTCATAATCCCTGTTATCTGACTTCTGTTAAGTTCGATACGAGTAAAATAACCTTCTATTCGGACATCAACCAGGTTATCGAAGAGTCGGATACGTTGATTTTTGCGACGCCTTCGCCCTTCTTGAAACAGCATTTGGCCAAAGTGACCACTTCGTTGAAGGATAAGTTCATCATTTCGGCCATCAAGGGGATCGTTCCGGATGAGAACAGTTTGGTGACAGACTACTTTGCGGAGTTCTTTCAGGTGCCGATGGACCACATCGCTGTGATCAGTGGTCCTTGCCATGCCGAGGAGATCGCCTTGGAGCGTCTTTCCTACATCACCTTGGCCTGTACCAATATCGAACACGCACGGCAGATATCGCCCATCTTCCGCAACCAATATCTGAAGAACAGCTGTTGCAAGGACGTGACCGGTATCGAGTATGCCTCGGTGTTGAAAAATGTCTATGCCATTGTGGCGGGTATCTGTCATGGCATGAAGTATGGCGACAACTTCTTGGCCGTCTTCATCTCGAATGCCATCGAGGAGATGCGCAATTTCTTGGATGCCGTGCATGTGCTGGAGCGCGACGTGACCGATTCGGTCTATTTGGGCGACCTGCTGGTGACGGCCTATTCCCGTTTCAGCCGGAACCGTACGTTCGGTACGATGATCGGTAAAGGCTATTCGGTCAAAACCGCCCAGTTGGAGATGGAAATGATTGCCGAGGGCTACTACGGTACCAAGTGCATTCATGAAATCAACGAAAAGTATCAGGTGCGTATGCCGATCCTCGATGCACTTTACGCTATTCTGTATGAGCGGAAGTCACCGACCACCGAGATTCGCCACCTGACGGAAACATTTAAATAGGATTTCAGAAACGAACAATCAATTTAAAATCGATTAGATATGAAGAACATCAGTTTAAACATTGAAAAAGCTTTAGGAGCCGTTTCGAAGGAACAGGTCTTCGCACAAGAGGCAACTGCCAATGCCTGCAACGCTACGTTGGAGAAGGGCGATGGTGCGGGTAATGATTTTTTGGGTTGGCTTCATTTGCCCTCTTCCATCACAGAGGCCGAATTGGCTGAGATCGAAGAGACCGCTCAGGTGTTGCGCGCTAAGTGTGAGGTGATCGTGGCTGTCGGTATCGGTGGTAGCTACCTCGGTACGAAAGCAGTCGTTGAAGCCTTGAACAACAGCTTCGACTGGTTGCACACATCCGATCGCAAGAACCCGGTTCTGCTCTATGCAGGTCACAACATCGGAGAGGATTATCTGTATGAACTGTGTGAAGTATTGAAGAACAAACAGTTTGGTATCATCAATATCTCCAAGTCAGGTACGACAACCGAACCGGCTTTGGCTTTCCGTATGCTGAAGAAGCAATTGGAAGATCAGGTCGGCAAAGAGGAGGCTAAGCATCGTATCGTGGCTATCACGGATGCCAAGAAGGGTGCTTTGCGTACATTAGCTACTCAGGAGGGTTACAAGACCTTCGTCATTCCCGACAACGTAGGTGGTCGCTTCTCTGTCCTGACTCCGGTAGGTTTGCTGCCGATTGCAGCTGCAGGCATCAACGTACGCGAATTGGTTGCCGGTGCAGTGGCTATGGAAAAGGCTTCTGACGTGAGCGTTCCGTTTGCCGACAATATGTGCGCCATCTATGCAGCTATCCGTAACGAATTGTACAAGAGCGGTAAGAAGGTAGAAATTCTGGCTAACTTCCATCCGAAGTTGCACTACATCGCTGAATGGTGGAAGCAGCTCTACGGTGAGAGCGAAGGTAAGGACGGTAAGGGTATCTTCCCGGCATCGGTCGATCTGACTACCGATTTGCACTCCATGGGTCAGTGGATCCAGGATGGCGAACGTACCATCTTCGAAACGGTTATTTCTGTAGAGACTCCGGACCATACGGTCGTTGTTCCGACTGACGAGGCTAACTTGGACGGCTTGAACTTCTTGGCTGGCAAGCGTGTGGATGAGGTGAACAAGATGGCTGAATTGGGTACTCAGTTGGCTCACGTCGATGGTGGCGTTCCCAACATCAAGATCATCATGCCGGCTGTCAATGCCTACTACATCGGCCAGTTGTTCTATTTCTTCGAACGTGCTTGCGGTATCAGCGGCTACATGTTGGGTGTGAACCCCTTCAACCAGCCGGGTGTAGAAGCCTACAAGAAGAATATGTTCGCCTTGTTGAACAAACCGGGCTACGAGAAGGAGAGCGAAGCTATTAAGGCAAGATTGTAATTTTTTCATAGCAATACTATTTGGGGCGGGACAGGGAGTGATCTTTGTCCCGTTTCTGTATGTATGATGCAAAACGATAAGATAATGAACGAAGCGATTAAGAAATATGTACGCGCGCGAGGCGTAAAGGCGTTACAGCCGAAAGCCGTCCTGTTCGATATGGATGGCGTATTGTATGACTCGATGCCCCATCATGCAGCGGCATGGACCGAGGTGGCCCATCGGCATGGACTCATCGGGGATCCGGAATTGTTTTATCTCTTTGAAGGGCGGACTGGCGCATCGACCATTCAGGAGTTGTATCGTCGCACCTATGGTCGGGAGGCTACCGAAGAGGAGGTTCAGACCATTTATGACGAGAAAGCAGCCCTATTCAATACGTTGAATTGTGGAGCCGTGATGCCTGGTGCTGCTGACGTATTGGCGGCTGTCAAAAGGTTGGGACTGCAGATTGTGGTGGTGACCGGATCGGGACAACGCACCTTGATAGACAAATTGAATCACAACTATCCGGGCTATTTCGATCGGGAGAAGATGGTTACCTCTTTCGATGTCAAGTATGGAAAGCCCCATCCCGAGCCCTATCTGATGGGATTGCAGAAGGCCGGTGTGCAGGCACACGAGGCATTGGTGGTGGAGAATGCACCCTTGGGGGTACAGGCGGCTGTGGCTGCCGGTATATTTACCATTGCCGTCAATACCGGACCTCTGCCGGATCAGGTGTTGTGGGATGCAGGTGCGAATCTGCTCTTTCATTCGATGCAAGAGTTGGCTCACCTGTTTATTGATTCGTCGTTTTGGGCCTGTTGCAATTAATAAAAAGAAATTTTTATGCAGATAAATGTGTTTTTTTGTTTGATATAATCGTAAATGAAATAAAAAGTATTACTTTTGCAGCCGAATTTAAAAAAAGAGTTCTGTCTATATGTCGTTGAAATAGCTCTGAAATGGATAAGTATATTTTTTTTAGGTTTATATATAATGTCAAACAAAAAATGTGTGTGTATGAATAGGTTGACTTATCTATTAGCATGCTTGTTGATAAGCATTGGATTTGCAACAGCACAGACGGTGAAGGTGACGGGTACTGTCACTTCATCTGAAGACCAATTACCCGTAATTGGTGCTGCGATTGTTGTCAAAGGAACAACAATCGGTACAGTCTCTGACTTTGAAGGAAAATTCACTTTGGATGTTCCGAATGATGCCAAGACAATCTTTGTTTCTTACGTCGGTTTGAAGACGAAGGAAGTAGCTGTTGCTCCGGTTCTGAATGTCGTATTGGATTCAGATTCGAAGGCTCTTGACGAAGTGGTTGTTACAGCCATGGGTTTAACGCGTGAAAAGAAATCGTTGGGTTATGCTTTGCAGGAGGTGAAATCAGACGAGATCACCAAAGCGGGTCAGATGAACGTAGCTACTTCGTTGTCTGGTAAGGTAGCCGGTGTGCAGATTACCTCTCAGGGTGGTCAGGTCGGTGCTTCTCAGAACATCGTGATCCGTGGTAACTCTTCTTTTGGTAACAACCAGCCGCTGATCGTCATCGACGGTGTGCCGATGACCAACGATAACGGTACAGGTTCTACGGTCAACTTGGGTTCTGGTTTGAACGACTTGAATACCGAAGATATCGAATCAATCTCAGTCTTGAAGGGTGGTTCCGCTGCACTGTACGGTATGCGTGCCGGTAATGGTGTAATCTTGATCACGACCAAGTCTGGTAAGAAGGATAAGGGTGTGACGATCAACTACGATGGTGATTTCACAGTCGATAAGATCTACAACTTGCCGAGCCTCCAGAACAAGTATGGACAGGGTTACTATGGTTCTGAATATGACTACAAGGATGCGCAGGCAGCTGGCTTCTCCGGCTCTTATCAGGACTTCGCTTCCAAGTATGGTTACGGATATGTGGATGGTGGCGGTTCAGGTGTCAACGATAATGCCGACGAATCATGGGGTCCCCGTTTGGATATCGGTTTGATGTTGCCGCAGTACAACAGCCCGGTGGTAGATGGTGTACGTCAGGCTACTCCGTGGGTGTCTCATCCGAACAATATCAAGGACTTCTTTGAAACAGGTTTCTCAACGAGCCATACGATCTCGTTGTCAGCTGCTACAGACAAGTCTTCTACACGTGCTTCTATCTCCTACCGTGATCAGGAGGGTACCACTCCGAACACCAACATGGAGCGTTATGCGGCTGCGTTGAACACCAAGATGAACCTTAACAAGTACATCGAGTTCGACCTCTCTGCCAACTATGTACGTACAACCAGCGGCAACTTGCCGGGTACAGGTTATAACGGTACGAACGTACTGCAGTCTCTGTTGCAGTGGCATGGTCGTCAGATCGACATGAAGGACTTGAAGGCAAACTGGGATCAGAAGGATGCTTCCGGAGCCTATACGCACTACAACTGGCAGAATTCGTATGCCATGAACCCCTACTGGGTGTTGAACAAGAACTTGAACAAGTATAGCCGTGACCGTTTCTTCGGTAAATCTTCTTTGTGGTACAAACCGACCGATTGGTTGAAGTTTGAGGCTCGTATCGGTATCGATACCTTCTTCTCCAATCAGTTCTCTACCATTGAATACAGTGTCGATTATCCCGATGGTTACTTCCGTGACTATGACCGTCAGACAACGGAAATCAACGGTGACTTCCTGGCTTACTTCAACAAGCAGTTCGGTGACTTCCAGGTAAATGGTTTGGCTGGTGCCAACTATCGCGACTACAAATACTTTATCAAGGCTATGGGTGCGGATGAATTGACCGTTCCGGGTGTGTTTACCGTAGCCAATGCCAAGGGTACGGCTTACACCTCGATGAACCACGAGACTCGTCGTTCAAACTCTGTGTATGCCAATGCTTCTATCGGTTGGAGAAACCAGGCTTATGTGGATATCAGTGTCCGTAACGACTGGGATTCAACCATTAAGGATTCCTTCTTCTATCCGTCATTCAGTGCAAGCTGGATCTTGACAGAGACATTGCCCTCAATCACGGAGAGCGGTTGGTTGAACTTCTTGAAGATTCGTGGTGGTTGGGCCAAGATCGGTTCGGCTACAGATCCCTACCTGTCAAACGCTTACTATTCGGTGATCAACGCTCCGTTCAACGGAACTACGTTGTATTACAACCCGACTACCTATCCGGCATTGAGCCTGCGTCCTGAAATGGTCAAGACATGGGAAGTCGGTGTGGAGGCCAACTTCTTGCAGAACCGTTTGCACTTGGATGCTGCTTACTATCAGAAGACGACTTCTGACCAGATCATGAAGGCTCAGGTGGCCACCTCTACCGGTTACAACGCGATGATGATCAACGCTGGTAAGATCAGCAACAAGGGTGTTGAAATTCAGTTGTCGGGCGACATCATCAAGAATCCGAAGGGCTTCAACTGGACCGCTACGTTGAACTGGTCTAAGGATAAGTCGAAGATCGTCGAACTTTATACAGACCCTGCAACAGGTCAGACATTGAATGCTTACTCATTGGGTAGCAGCTGGAGCTGTTACAACTACGCTATGCCGGGCAAGAGCTGGGGTACATTGGTAGGCCGTGGCTTCGTTTATAACGAGGATGGTTCCGTTTTGGTAGAAGATGGTATGCCGGTTTATGAGGCAGCACAGGAGATCGGTGATGTTACACCGGATTGGTTGATGGGCTTCAACAACGAATTCAGCTATAAGGACTGGAGCTTTGGCTTCCTGTTGGATTTCCGCAAGGGTGGTGATATCTACTCTATCTCTCAGGCATTCGGTACTTACACCGGTATCTACGACTTTACAGCAGAGGGTGACATCCGTGAGAATGGTGTTATCGCCGGTAAGAATGCAGCTACGTTGTGGACCTTCAAGAATGCAGACGGTTCGATCAACGATACACCGGTCAATGCAGAGGACTTCTTCGGTAACTACTACACGGTTCAGGAGATGGCTGTATTCGACGGTTCTTACCTGAAACTGCGTGAGGCTCACATCACGTATCGTGTGCCGAAGAGCTTCTTGCAGAAGACGAAGTATATTCAGGCTGCCAACATCTCTTTGGTGGGTACCAACTTGGCACTGTTGTGGACACACAAATCGAACATCCTGCACTTGGATCCGGAATCAACAACCGGTTCAGGTAACGATGGTGTCGGTTTCGAATCGAACTCCTATCCTCCTTCACGTAGTATCGGTGTGAAGTTAGGTTTGACTTTCTAATGCGTACAACAAACGAGATATACATTATATAATATATATAGAAGAAAGAAGATGAAAAAAGTATTCAAAAATATAGCAATCGCTTGCGTAGCCCTCTCTTCTCTGTTTACCGTCGGTTGTACCGATTCCTTCGAGGAGGTAAACACAGACCCGGATAACGCAGCGGACGTACCGACAGCGAACCTGTTGGCTTACTCCTTGTATTTCACGTCTACCTCTTTATATGATCGTTGGTTCATGTGGGATGAGCCCTGTTCATTCTGCGGTTATGTAGCCAAGATGAGCTACATCGATGAGGCTCGTTACCAGTATCGTGCTGGTGTGCAGAACTCCAACTGGGAGTATATCTACCGTATTCTGAACAACGTGATGGACATCCAGCGTCGTGCCGAGAAGACTCCGAACATGTTGAACGTTGCCAAGGTGATGGAGGTACATGTGGTTCAGCTCGCTACAGACCGTTGGCGTGATGTCCCCTACAGCGATGCCGTGAAGATGGCTGATGGTTACTTGACTCCCTCTTACGACAAGCAGGAGGAGATCTATCCGGCTCTGTTGGCAAAACTGAAAGAGGCTGCCGATGGTTTTGCAGCAGGTGGTGATGATGATGTAGCTACAGGTGATTTGTTGTATGGTGGTGACGTGATGAAGTGGCGTAAATACTGCAACTCGTTGCGTTTGCGTCTGGCCATCCGTATTTCTGGTGTAGATGCAGCTTTGGCTAAATCGACGATCGAAGAGGTATTGGGTAATCCGTCCAAGTATCCGATCATGGAGTCTAACGATGACAACGCCTTCTTCTGGTGGAACGGTAGCGACTCTAACTACTACGAACCGCTTGCAGATACTTATCGTACACGTAAGACTGAGTTCTGTGCTTCTGACCTGATTGTTGACAACTTGCAGAAGAACAGCGACCCGCGTCTGCCGATTTACTGTACACCGACTCCGTCGAGCCAGACTCCGGGTGGTGAAGACTATACAGATGGTACACCGGTCTATCGCGGTTACACCATTGGTGCTGCTTCGAACCCGCCCTCTTCACTCTACTCTGTTTGGGGTTATCGTTTTGGAATTGACCTGGGTGGTTTCTCACCTTGGATGCGTGTAGCAGAAGTTTATTTCCACATTGCTGAGGCTGCCAAGTTGGGTTATAATGTAGGCATGACAGCTGAAGAGGCCTACAACAAGGCTGTATCCTTCTCTATGGAGGAGAATGGTGTAACTGATGCGGATGCTGCTGCTTACTTGGCTGGTGCTGGTAAGTTCAACGGTTCGTTGGACCAGATCTGGTACGAAGAGTGGGTTGCCATGTTCAAGCAGGGTATGGAAGGTTGGTCACTCTACCGTCGTACCGGTGTTCCGCGTGACAACTACATCGCTCCGGGTCGTGCATCTCGTTACGAGAATCACAACGTTCCGCCGTTCCGTTCTCCGTATCCTGATACAGAGCACAACCTGAATGGTTCGAACTGTGCACCGTTTGCTGCCGATGTGAAGGATGACTTCTGGGGTAAGCAGATGTGGTGGGATCAACGTGCTGACGTCTATTAATAGATCCATTCATACACTTTGATAAGGGGGCAGATGCTTCGGCATTTGTCCCCTTTTTTGTCTAAAAGCAGAATCAACGTAAAAAAAGGTGCTAATTCAATAAAAAAGTATTACTTTTGCAGCCGAGAGTATCATATGACAATGTCTATATGTCGTTTGTGCCTTGCCCCGAAAGTGATTTTACGGGTAAATTATTACAGATTATATATATATTAATGTCAAACAAAAAAGAATGTGTGTATGAGTAGGTTGACTTATCTATTAGCATGCTTGTTGATAAGCATTGGATTTGCAACAGCACAGACGGTGAAGGTGACGGGTACTGTCACTTCATCTGAAGACCAATTACCAGTAATTGGTGCTGCGATTGTTGTCAAGGGCACAACAATCGGTACAGTCTCTGATTTTGAGGGAAGATTCTCCTTGGATGTCCCCAGAGATGCAAAAGTGATTTCTGTTTCTTATGTCGGTTTGAAGACAAAAGAGATGGCAGTGGCTCCTGTTCTGAATGTCGTATTGGATTCAGATTCTAAAAATTTGGATGAGGTTGTCGTAACAGCGATGGGTATCAAGCGCGATCGTAAAGCCTTGGGTTACGCAGCTCAGGATTTGAAATCTGATGAATTGAACAAGGCCGGTACGACCTCGTTGGCCAATGCCATCCAGGGTAAATTGACTGGTGTGGATATTCGTCAGTCTTCTGGTGCACCGGGTGCTTCCGCACAGATCACGATCCGTGGTGCACGTTCTTTCGACGGTAACAACCAGCCGTTGTATGTGATCGATGGTATGCCGATCAATACCTCTGCTGACTTCTCTACCGGTTCTTCTGTAAGTGGTGCGAACTATGCCGATCGTTCGATCGATATCAACCCCGAGGACATCGAGACCATCAACGTCTTGAAGGGTCAGGCCGCTTCTGCCCTCTACGGTATCCGTGCTTCGAACGGTGTAATCGTCATCACGACCAAGCGTGGTAACCAGCAGGCAATGGGTCGTCCCAAAGTAACGATTTCTACCAACCTCAGTGCACAGGTGGTTTCTCGCAAGTTTGAGCATCAGACAGTTTATGCACAGGGTAATGGCGTGAATGCCTACAGTCCCACCTCTTCTATGAGTTGGGGTCCGAAGATCAGCGAGTTGGCAAACGATCCGACTTTCGGAGGTAACACCACCAACAAATATACGCAGGCGGATGGTATGCACCAGGGTATGTACTACAACCCGAAATTGGCGATGGCTGGTTTGAGCGGTTGGACTACACCGGAGATCTACGACAACGTAGGCGATTTCTTGGGTACTGGTTTCACAGAGAATACTAACTTCAATATTTCGCAGGCCATGAATGGTGTGAACTATTCAGTAGGTGTAAGCAATTCTCATCAGTCAGGTATCATCCCTTCAACAGGTATGGATCGTTGGGGTGCTCGTGGTTTGGTGGATTGGAAGATCAACAACGAGTGGAAGTCTGGTTTCTCAGTGAACTATTCTGCCAACAAGATCACATCAGCTCCGGGTGCTAACTCAGGTATCATGAACGTGGTTTATTCAGCTCCAGTTGAGTACAACTTGAAAGGTATTCCTTATCACGCTCCGGGCGATCCGACCAATCAGATCTTGTTCCGTTCTACTTCGTTCAACAACCCCTACTGGTGGGCAGAGAACGATGAGTATCGTCAGCACACCAACCGTGCCTTTGGTAATGCGTACGTAGAGTACGAACCGGACTGGAACTTGGGTGAGAATATGTCTTTGCGTTTCCGCGAGCAGGCTGGTCTGGATATCTGGACTTCTGACTATCGCGACATCGCTGAGATCGGTTCTGCTGCCAACAAGAAGGGTCAGGTAGATAACTACGGTTCACAGCACAACGTATTCAACAACTTGTTCACGGCTAACTTCGATGCGAAGTTTGGTGACGAGCAGGAGTGGGGCTTGAATGTGGTTGTTGGTAATGAAGTGAACCACGAGAATATGCGTAGATGGAGCTATACCGGTACAAACTTCAACTTCTATGGTCTGCCGACCATTTCGAACGCAACCAACTATTCTGCTTACGAGTACAACCGTCAGGAACGTACGATCGGTTTCTTCGGTAGTGTTTCTGCTGACTGGAAGAGTCAGTTGTTCTTGACTGTAACCGGTCGTAACGACTATGTTTCTACCATGCCGCGCGGTAGCCGTAGCTTCTTCTATCCCTCTGTTTCATTGGGTTGGGAATTCACGAAGTTGCCTTGGTTGGAGGAGCACAACAACATCCTGAACTACGGTAAATTGCGTGCTTCTTTTGCACAGGTAGGCCAGGCTGGTACCTATTACAATACCTATTATACACAGCCGGGTTATGGTGGCGGTTTCTACTCTTATACACCGGTATCTTATCCGTTGCCCAGCGGTGTGTCTTCTTACGCTCCGTCAAGTTCTTTGTATGACCCGAACTTGAAGCCGCAGAATACGACGAACTGGGAGATCGGTACTGACTTGCAGTTCTTCGGCGGTCGTATCAAGGCTGAATATACCTACAGTTTGCAGAATGTAACCGACCAGATCTTCGCTGTGCCGGTCGATGCAACAACAGGTTATGGCGAGATGATTACCAATGCCGGTAAGATGCAGACTAAGGCACACGAGTTGTCGTTGAACTTTGCTATTCTGCAGGCGAAGGACTACGATTTGAACTTGGGCATCAACTTCACACGTGTAAACAACAAGGTGGTTGAGTTGGCTCCGGGTGTAGAATCTATCTTCTTGGGTGGTTTCGTAGAGCCGCAGGTTCGTGCACAGGCTGGATGTACCTATCCGAACATCTATGGTACAGCCTTCAAGCGTGACGAGGCAGGTAACCTCTTGCTGTTGGATGGTCTGCCCCAAGGTACAGGTGAAAGCGTAGATTTGGGTGGTTGTGCTCCTGACTTTACAACAGGTATCAACTTGGGCGGTCGTTACAAACGTGTCTCTTTGTCAACAACTTGGAGCTGGCAGCAGGGTGGTTTGATGTATCACGGTACGAATATGACCATGAACTACTTTGGTGCTACGAAGGAGTCTTTGCCTTACCACGAAGGTACCATGGTTGTTGAAGGTATCGACGAAGCTACCGGTCAGAAGAACACTGTTGAGGTCAGCAAGCAGGACTACTGGATGTCTTACTACGACGTGACAGAGTCTGGTATCTATAGCACCTCTTTCTTGAAGTTGCGTGATTTGACGTTGACCTATCAGTTGCCCCGTTTCTGCGGCATCGACATGTCTGTTTATGGTTTCGCACGTAATATCTTGATTTGGGCTGAATTGCCTAACTTTGATCCGGAATCATCTCAGGGTAACAACAACATGGGTGGTTACTTCGAGCGTTTCTCTGTGCCTAACACGTCCAGCTTCGGTGGTGGTTTGACAGTTACATTCTAATCATTAACAATCTAAATTCTGTAAGATAAATTATGAAGAAAAATATATTAGTAGCCTTGGCTGTAGCATTGCTCGGTTTCACCGCTTGCTCAGAGGATACGATGGACGATATCAACAAGGATGAATACCATCCCGCCCCTGAGTTGGTACCTGCTTATCTGCAGTTGAGCGAGGCTATCATGAATACAGGTTTCAGTACCGTATCAGGTGATTTGGCTTTCTATCTTTCCTCTTGGACTGAACAGGAATTCGGTACAGGTAACAACCAGCTGATGAAGGCTGAGTTGCGTAACTCAATCGAGTGGTCTGCCTCTTCTACGTTTAACAATGTATGGAGTAGTACCTATGGCAACTTGTTGAACATCCAACAGATGATTGACAAGGTGGAGAACAATGTCAGCGGTAACGAAGGACAGTTGGATGTACTGGGTGTGGCTCAGGTATTGAAGGTGATGGAGTATGGTATCTTGACCGATATGTTCGGTGATATTCCGTACAGCGAGGCTTTGAAGGGTGCTGAGAACCTGCAGCCGAGTTTGGATTCTCAGAAGGCTATCTATGCTGACTTGATCGCTACCTTGGATAAGGCTATCAATAACTTGCAGCAGGCTGTGGATGGCAAAATGAGCAACGTGGCCAATCAGGACTTGGTGTTCGGTGGTGATATGAACCAATGGTTGGCTGCCGCTTACGGTTTGAAGGCACGTTATCTGTTGCACCAGTCTGCCGTAGATAACAGCGTGTTTGCAACGGCTGAGGCTGCTGCTCAGAAAGCTATTGAGTTAGGTTTCGAGGGTATGACCATCACAGAGTTCAACGGTGTGACTTGCGACAATCCGTGGAGTGCTTTTGTTTGGAGCCGTGGTTATACAGCCAGCTCTACCACTGTAACCAAGTTGATGGAGAAGTATAACGACCCGCGTATCAATCTTTATTTGGCCGGTGGTGAGGCTTTCAACCCGGGTGATGCTGAAGGAGCGAAGATCTCTTGGTCTCCCTCTTATCCGGCATGGTTCGATCTGGGCAGTCAGCCTATTCACCTGTTGAGTCAGGCTGAGGTTTACTTCATCTTGGCAGAGACTCAGTTGCGTCAGGGCAAGAACGCTACAGAGACTTTCCAGGCGGGTGTAGCTTCTTCTGTGGCTGACATCATGAACATTTGTGGTGAAGATGCAAGTGTAGCTGAAGAGTATGCAGCATCGCTGGGTGATGCTACCCTCCAGAAACTGTTTGAGCAGAAGTATCTGGCTCAGATCGTGGACGAGCAGGTAGAAACGTTCAACGATATCCGTCGTTGCGAGGCAATGGGTGAAAATTGGATCCAGCTGTCTAACCCGATGAATACCCAGAGTGGTTTGAACCGTCTGCCGAAGCGTTTGCCGTATGGCAATGACAGTGTCATCAACAACCCGAAGGTTGCTGAGGCTTACGGTGATGGTTATTACATCTACGATCAGCCGGTATGGTGGGCTGGTGGCACACGCTAATTCAACATTTCATTAGTATATTGTAGGAGGGAGGCTCGCAAGGGCTTCCCTCTTCTTTTTTGAGAGCTTCCGTTCCGGAATAGATTTCTCAATGATAAAATGATTTAACTAAGTCTGGATACATAAGCAAACGCATGCCCCCATTCCCCTGTAATAATTGTAATTGATGTAATTGATGTGTGTCATGGATTCGTTCCTGAATAGGGCATGTTCATTAAATCTGAAAGTTATCATTCTCAAATTTGCGAATTATTCGCACTTTCTATATTTTTGTTACTCTCCAAAGTGTAGATGCGTTTTGGATAAACGATCAATATCGATTGTTGTTTTATAGTACTCCTGATGTAAATGGAATAATAGTAAATGCGTTGTTATTTGAAATATCTAAGCATTATGAATCATAAAGATTTAACTCCGTTTATAGCAACTCATCCTGGAATGATGATTAAGGATGAATTGAAAGCAAGAATGATGACTCAGAAGCAGTTGGCTACTGAGATGGGTGTCAATCCTTCTGTTCTCAGCGAGACAATACATGGTAAGCGATCTGTTTCGGTAGCAATGGCAACGAAGTTGGAAAAGTGTCTTGGGATTCCTGCTGAGATTTGGTTGAATTTGCAATCTCAATATGAGTTGGACTCGGCAAATATTTCGAGTCGTCATCATCAAAGAGAAACCATTACTGTTACGATTCCCGCGAGTGACCGGAAATTGCTGCAAGAAATTGCACGTAAATTCGGATGGGCCTGTGTACTGTAAGCATAGTAGGTGTGACTCCAGTCAATCCACCGGCGGATAATTCACCCGTGGATGAATTGGAACTAATATAGGAGATCATACTTTCGGGCTAAATCTCCATTTTTTTTCGAAATTTAGCCCCAAAGTCTGCATTTTTGGTCATTTGGGACGGATTCGTTCTCGAAGTTGATTCGTTCCTGCATTGGGCATTCCTTGGAGAATTAATCTGTAATAATTGTAATTGATGTGATTCGCTCATTTGGCACGATTGGTTTTATTTTTACCTTTGTGACCTCAGTCAATTCATTGGTGGATCATTCAGCCGTGGATGAATTGGGTGAAAATAAAAAAATAGAAGGAGGATAGAACGATGAGAAAATGGATGGCAGTCAGTGTGATGCTGTGGATCGTTTCCCTGTGGACCGTCACAGGGCAGACCACGGGCGAACGGAAACAGGTGACCCTCGACACTTCGGAGGGCAAGATTGTGCTGGAACTCTATGACGAGACCCCCTTGCACCGGGATCAGTTTCTGAACCATGTCCGGAAAAGCGTTTATGACGGACGCACGTTCAATCGGGTGATCCGCGATTTTGTCGTACAATGTGGCGAAGAGGAGGAGGCCGATGTGATACCTGCCGAGATCCAGTACCCCCAGATCTTCCATCGTCGGGGCGTCTTGGCCATGGGTCGATGTACAGCCGATCCGACCCACGAACTCAAGAGTGCCAACGAACAGTTCTACATCGTATGGGGCTGTCTGCACGATGCCCAACGTCTGCAACAGGCCGATTCATTGATGCAGGTCCGGAGCTATGGCCGTCATCGGATGGATCCTGAGGTGCGCCAATACTATCAGGAACACCCGGGATTGCCTGCCTTGGATGGCAGTTACACCATCTTTGGCGAAGTGGTGGAGGGGTTGGAGATTGTCGAACGCATTCAGGCCACGCAAACCAATGCGGAAGATCGTCCGATCCAGCCGATCACCATCCACAAAGCCTTTGTGAATTTTTAATCTCCTCCACAGGAGTAGGAGTATGTGTGCGGCTGAATAGGAATAATCCGTATATTTGCAATGTATTAATCATAAAAGAGATCCATCATGGCACAAATATTAGTTACTGTTGACGAGGATATGGCAACACAAAGCATCCGTAAGGCTATCGAGATGATCAAAGGTGTTGTATCAACCCGTATTTATAATAAAGAAGAAAAGGAAATGACGAAGCGACAACAGGAGCATTATGTGAAAGAAAGTCTGACTCGCGCATGGGAGGAGATGAAATTAGCCCAAGCCTCGAACACTCAGTTACAGACATTGGATGATTTTCTGGATGAAATATAGCACGTTCTATGGAAGTAAAGATATTAATTGGTTCTGAGTTTAAGAGTCAATTTAAACGTTTAGCGAAAAAGTATATTTCGCTGAAAAAGGATCTCATAGCTTTTCAAAAGGAATTGTTAGCTAATCCGGAATTAGGTACTGAGTTATTCCCCAACGTGAGAAAAGTAAGAATTGCTATTACTGCAAAAGGGAAAATTCCAATATAAGCAATGATTAGAATGCTTGTCAAGTAAGATTGGCTGAATAACATTCTTTAAGAAATAATCCGGGTAAAAAGACTTGACTCGTCCCTTAGGGCCGGATCTACCTTTGTCGTCGCTAATCGATCAGCAACAAAACAAACAATCGTACGATCATGAGTTATCAAACAAAATTAAAAATCGGAGCGTTTTCCCAAATGATGCAGGTGACTGTCAAGACCCTGCGCCATTACGAACAGAAGGGATTGTTGATTCCGGCCGAGGTGGACGAATGGACGGGCTATCGCTATTACACCCTTGCCCAGATGCAGAAACTGAATGCGATCCGCGACCTGCAAAGGTTGGGATTCTCGTTGGATGAGATTCAGGAACTCTATGAAGAGGATTTGCATTCGCCCTCTGTCCGGCAGATTTCGGAGAAGATCGAAGAGACCGAACGTCAGCTTCGTTCGCTTATCCGGCGTCGCAACCAACTGCTCGACTGGCGGAACGCTCGCAACAAAATGAATGACATGGAAAAGTTCAGTATCCAATCTTTGCCCGAAATTATCGTGGCCAGCCATCGTGAAGTGATTCCCAATTATGAGGCATTGGGACCGTTGTGTGTACAAACCATTGGCCCTGAGATGAAACGTCTCCGCCTGCAATGTCCGCCTCCGGGTTATTGCTTCACCATCGAGCACTGTCAGGAGTATCGCCCGACGGACATCGACATCGAGTATTGCGAACAGATCGAGCCGACAACAGCCGATGGTCAGGAGGTCTTGGCGGAAGGTTTTGGCAACAGCATCATCCAATGCAAACGTCTGCCGGCCGTACCCAAGGCTTTGTGCATGAAACATGTAGGGCCTTACGACCGCTTCTACGCCTCTTTTACGGAAGCCTTCGCTTACCTAGAAGAGCATGGATGGAAGATCAGCGGCCAGCCTCGTACATCCTATGTGGATGGCATTTGGAATCAGGCGGATCCCGAAAAGTGGCTCTCCATCATCCAGATCCCGATTGAATAAACGGACGGATTGTACATCAAAGATGTCCGTTTTTTACCAATCCGATCCTTGGAATAGCCCTACCTTTGCCCCTGTAAACAGTTCACACACATAGATTCATTTATTATAGTATAGTCAGTATGAAACATGAAATAATCGAACTGCAAGACGTGCAGATCATTGGCATGGCCAAAGAGATTGCCTTCAACAAGGCACACGAGGAGTGTCCACAGTTTTGGGCAGAATATGTCGAACGGATTATCAAGCCTGTCGTGTTTGAGAGGAAGGCTCCCGATGCGTTCCAACAGGCCGCTTTTGCCAACGAGGTAGGTGAATTCGGTCTCTGTACCTGCGATTTGCCGAACCACAATTGTGCCACTTGTGCCCAGGATAATTTTGCGAAATGCATAGACAAGACCTTTACCTATGTCATTGGTGGCATCTACAAAGGGGGCGATGTACCGGAGGGGATGCGGCTCTTCCCGATCCATTCCGGCAAATGGCTCAAGGTACATTTCGAGGGTGGGATGCAGGCTTTCCAGCAGCAGTTTACGCAATTCCATCACGAGTGGTTGCCGCAACATCCCGAATACCAATGGGCCCGGAATGCCTCCTGCATGGAATGGTACCGAGGAACGGACATTCAGTCGCCCGACTACCAGTGTGGCATCCTGATGCCCTTGGCTTGATCAACATTTTCAGATAGATGGATAAAAACAGGGAAAGATGAAAGAGATTCTATATATACTGCTCGACAACTATGCCGATCATGAGATGGCCATCCTGTCGGAAGCCATTCGTGCGGATGAGCAAGGATTACGTACGACCCCTCACTATGTGAATCGGGTGGTGGCTCCCACCTTGGATCCGGTCCGTTCTGTGGGCGGATTCCGGCTGCTGCCAGACTATTCGTTCGAGACAATGCCTCCGATAGCGAATGGATCCGTAGCCGCCCTGGTTTTGATCGGAGGATACAGTTGGGATGCTCCGGTAGCCGATGCCTTGGTGCCCATTGTGCAACAGGCCATTCAACAAGGGGTGATCGTGGGAGCCATCTGCAATGCAGCTGCCTGGATGGCCAAACAGGGCTTGCTCAATCAGGTGCGTCATACGGGAAACGGCCTGTATCAGTTGCAGCAATGGGGTGGCGACCGGTACACCCATGCAGCCGGTTATGTGGAGGTACAAGCCGTTGCTGACGGAGGCATCGTGACGGCCAACGGAACCGGATACTTGGAGTTTGCCTGCGAACTGTTGAAGCTGTTGCGCCATGATACGGATGAGTCGATCGACCGGCTCTATCAGTTCTACAAGCTCGGACTGACCCAACTGATGGCGCCTCAGCCTCGTTTCAAGTGCAACACCATCGGCCTGTTTACACGTGATAATCGGGCGATTGTCGATTTCTATACCCGTGCCTTCGGGTTCCGGACCGATTGGGATGGTGTGCAGCCGAATGTCGAGATGTGGTTGGGCGACCAGCGGATCATCCTCTTCCCACGGAACGATTTTGAAGCGATGACGTCACAAACCTATTCCTATCCGGCGGGTGTCAATGGAACGATGGAGGTGGCGATCGATGTGCCCACATTTGCCGATGTGGATCCGGCCTATCAGCAGGCTTTGGCCTGTGGCGGTCGCTCTGTCTTGCCTCCGACCACGGAACCCTGGGGACAACGTACCTGCTATGTGGCGGATCCGGACGGCAATCTGGTCGAGATCGGTTCATTTGGAGCGATTGATAGGTAAGAATAATTGCATCATAGATAACGTATCATCATGGAAGATTTTTCAAATACGATTCAGGATCTGCGGGCCATTTTGGCCCGTGAAGAGCCATTCCTCCGGAGCCTTTCCGAAGAGGAGGTCAGCCAACGGTTCAACCGGCAGCAACGAAGCGTCAAGATGCTCATCGGTCATCTGATCGATTCGGCCAGCAACAATCACCAGCGGATCGTCCGTCTGCAGTATGCTCCCCGGTGCGGCCACTCCATGCCGAACACTGAGATGGGTATGCTGGTCTTTCCGGACTATACGCAGGACAACAACCTGTGGATTCAGCTGCAAGGCTATCAGCAGGAGGATTGGGACCAGCTCATCACCTTGTGGAAGTATTACAACCTGCACATGATCCAGGTGATCCAGTCGGTCGATCAGACCAAGTTGGAGAATTATTGGATTGATTACGAAGGGTGTAAGGTGACGCTTCGACAGATGATCGAAGGTTATACGGGACACATTCATCTGCATCTGGACCAGATTCATGACTTGGTAGGACGGTAGGTAATGGTCCCTCGAAACGAACGGTTATTGACATAGAAACAAAATCAAACAAAGATGAAAACAGCAATTGATCCGAAAGAGACTTCGCGTGCAGCCGCTTTCAACCTGTGGATGAAATCCCCCATGCCGATGGTCACCCTGACCAAGACATTCGATGTGAGCCGGCTGTTGAAGAGGAGCAAACGGGCTCACCTCTCCTTCAATGCCCTGCTCTGCTGGTGTATCGGCAAGGCGGCCAGCCAGGAGGAGCTGTTCTATCTCCTGCCGGAACAGGGTACCCTCTATCGTTATGACCGGCTGGCCATCAATGTCATCGTGAACAACCGGAAGGGGGGCATCAACTCGTGCGACATCCCCTTCACGGAGGATCTGAATCAGTTCATGGACGACTACCAGCGATTGACGCGCCAGGTGTCATGGACCTGCGAGAGCGTATTCCTGCCCGATTCGATGGTGGTAGGTACTTCGGCCATGGTGGCGACCGAACTGGACTGCATTGTCAATCAATATACCGATCTGTTCTGCAACCCGATGGTGATGTGGGGCCGCTATCGCAAGGGCTGGTTCAAGACGACACTGCCCATCTCCTTCCAGTTCCATCATGTACAGATGGATGGGGGCGATGCCGCCCGTTTTCTGGAGCAGCTCCAGCAGGAAATGAACCATGCGTATTGAAAAGTGAAAGTTACGGTTACGCTTCGTACCCGCCTGTAGGTGCCATTTTTGCTTGTTTTAAAGATACAAAAAAAGAGGCGTATAACCCTTGCGAGCTATACGCCTCTTGATATTTATTTGTTATACTATGGAGCTTATTACTTCACCTCCTCAAAGTCAACGTCTGTTACGTTGTCCTTGTTGTCGTTGGAGTTGCCCTGCTGTGCACCACCATAGTTGGCACCACCCTGCGGACCAGCCTGTGCACCACCTTGGTTATACATCTGCTGGCTGGCTGCCTGGAAGATGCTGTTCAACTCTGCCATGGCTGCATCGATAGCGGCAATGTCCTGAGCCTTGTGAGCCTCTTTCAGCTTGTTCAGTGCGCCTTCGATCGGAGCCTTCTTGTCGGCCGGCAACTTGTCGCCCAGTTCCTTCAATTGCTTTTCGGTCTGGAAGATCATACTGTCTGCCTGGTTCAGCTTGTCGATGCGCTCCTTCTCACGCTTGTCGGCTTCTGCGTTGGCCTGTGCCTCCTCCTTCATACGCTTTACTTCGTCGTCGCTCAAACCGCTGGAAGCCTCGATACGGATGCTCTGTACCTTACCCGTGCCCTTATCCTTAGCCGATACGTTCAAGATACCGTTGGCATCGATGTCGAAGGTAACCTCGATCTGAGGTACACCACGTTGTGCGGCAGGAATACCGTCCAGGTGGAAACGACCGATCGACTTGTTGTCCTTGGCCATCGAACGTTCACCCTGCAATACGTGGATCTCTACAGAGGGCTGGTTATCAACAGCTGTTGTGAAGACTTCGGACTTCTTGGTCGGGATGGTCGTGTTGGCCTCGATCAACTTGGTCATGACACCACCCATGGTCTCGATACCCAATGACAACGGAGTTACATCCAACAACAGGACGTCTTTTACTTCACCTGTCAAGACACCACCTTGGATGGCAGCACCTACGGCTACTACCTCATCCGGGTTCACACCCTTTGACGGAGCCTTGCCGAAGAACTTCTCTACGATGGCCTGTACAGCCGGGATACGGGTAGAACCACCGACCAGGATCACTTCGTCAATCTCAGATGCGCTCATGCTGGCATCCTTCAAGGCCTGACGGCACGGCTCGATACAAGCCTGGATCAGGTGGTCAGCCAACTGCTCGAATTTGGCACGTGTCAAGGTCTTTACCAAGTGCTTCGGCATACCGTTTACCGGCATGATGTAGGGCAAGTTGATCTCTGTGCTGGTTGTGCTTGACAACTCGATCTTGGCCTTTTCGGCAGCCTCTTTCAGACGTTGCAATGCCATCGGGTCCTTACGCAGATCGACACCCTCGTCGTTCATGAACTCGTTGGCCAACCAGTCGATGATCACGTGGTCGAAGTCGTCACCACCCAGGTGTGTATCACCATTGGTTGACTTTACTTCGAAGACACCGTCGCCCAACTCCAGGATAGAGATATCGAATGTACCACCACCCAAGTCGAATACGGCAATCTTCATATCCTTGTCGCTCTTGTCCAGACCGTAAGCCAAGGATGCGGCCGTCGGTTCGTTCACGATACGGCGGACATGCAGACCGGCAATTTCACCAGCCTCTTTCGTGGCCTGACGTTGTGCATCGCTAAAGTAAGCCGGTACAGTGATGACAGCTTCTGTCACCTCCTGGCCCAGATAGTCTTCAGCTGTTTTCTTCATTTTCTGCAGCACCATGGCTGAGATTTCCTGCGGTGTATAAAGACGTCCGTCGATATCCACACGCGGTGTATTGTTGTCGCCTCTTACCACCTTGTAGGGTACGCGAGCGATTTCTTTCTGCACTTGATCGTACGTCTCACCCATGAAACGCTTGATCGAGAAGATGGTCTTCTGCGGGTTGGTAATAGCCTGACGTTTTGCAGGATCACCTACTTTACGCTCACCACCATCTACGAATGCTACGATAGACGGAGTTGTTCTTTTACCTTCGCTATTCGCAATGACAACCGGTTCATTACCTTCCAAAACGGCTACGCATGAGTTGGTTGTTCCTAAGTCAATACCTATAATCTTTCCCATAATTGTAATATTTAAATTGTTATTATTATCGTTTTTATTCTCTGTCTGCTCTTTCAAGCGGACACTATACTATAAACAAAGCGTGTGCCAAATGGTTTTCGGGGGAGGAAAGGGTGGTTGTTGTCAGTTTTTCTGTCAAATTGTCCTGTTTTTGGGGGTCTGACCTGTCGAAAAGCGAATAAAAAACCCCGGATCGACAGTTTCAATCCGGGGTTTGTTCATTTGACGGAGAGTTCTTCGTCTTTCATTTCTAATTCATTTTTCTCGGAATCGATGAATTTGTATTCCAAGAAGGCCAAACTTTGATCGGGAATCACCTTCAGTCCGCGGCTATATTTCATTTTCCATTGCAGACTGATGGGTAGAAACCCTTTGTTGAGGTAGGCTGCCACATAGGGATGAATGTGGAGTGCAAATTTCTTCACGTGGTGCTTATTGACCAAGCAATTCACTTTCTCTTCCAAATTATCTACAAAGAGGATGGAAGATTTGACTTTTCCTGTGCCAAGACAGGAGGGACAGGCTTCGGATGTATCTACATCCATGGCGGGACGTACGCGTTGACGGGTGATCTGCATCAATCCGAATTTACTCAACGGCAAGATGTTGTGTCTCGCCCGGTCGGTGGACATGGCCTTGACCATGTGCTCAAAGAGTTTTTGCCGGTTGGCCGGTTCTGCCATATCGATGAAGTCGATCACGATGATTCCGCCCATATCGCGCAGCCTGAGCTGTCGGGCGATTTCGTCGGCAGCCGAAATGTTTACGTCGATGGCTGTCTTTTCCTGTGCATCGCTTCCCTTGGCCCGATTGCCGCTGTTGACATCGATGACATGCATGGCTTCTGTATGTTCGATGATCAAGTAGGCTCCACTCTTGTAGGTGACTGCACGACCAAACAACGATTTGATTTGCTTGGTGATGGCATAATTGTCAAAGATGGGTAGATCACCCTTGTACAATTGTACGATTTCTTCTCGTCCCGGTGCTATCAGGCTGACATAACTGCAAATTTGCTGATAGACATCGGCATCGTTGACGTAAATGTGTTCGAAAGAGGGATTGAAAATGTCACGCAGGATCGCAACCGTCCGGCTTGTCTCTTCATAGATGATATGAGGAGGCTTGACTTTGGTAATCTTCTCGATGTTATCTTCCCATTTCTTGATGAGTGTCTTGATCTCCATATCCAGTTCGGCCACCTTCTGGCCTTCCGCCGAGGTGCGCACAATCACGCCACAGTTGGCGGGTTTGATGCTCTGGATAAGTTGTCTCAAACGAGCACGCTCTTCTTTCGACTTGATCTTGGTGGAGACAGACACCTTGTTGGCAAAGGGCAGCAACACCATGTAACGTCCGGCAAAGGAGATTTCGGCTGTCAGCCGCGGACCTTTGGTGGAGATCGGTTCTTTGACGATTTGCACCAATACCTCTTGTCCGGCTTTCAGGATATCGTTGATACTGCCGTTCTTCTCGATTTCCGGTCCGATCTGTATCTTGGACAGGGGGAAGACCTTTTTCTCTCCCAACGATTGCTTCAGAAATTTCTGAAGGGAGTTGAAGTTAGGACCTAAGTCCTGATAGTGAAGAAACGCATCCTTTTTATATCCTATATCAATGAATGCAGCATTGAGCCCTGGCATTGTTTTCTTGACTTTCCCGAGATAGATGTCGCCGAAGGCAAAGGAGACATTGTGAGCCTCCTTCTGGAGTTCCACAAGGCTCTTGTCTTCCAAAACGGCGATGGACACCTCTTTCGGTTGGACGTCAACGACTAATTCACTAATCACAATATAAACGGGTGTTTGTTTTGGGACCTTATTACTATTATTATATATACACACAAAGAACAAACTTAAAGGTCTCTTGTTAAGTTTGTTCTTTGCTCTTCCTAATTCGGATAGACTTATTTCTTCTTATGTCTATTCTTCTTTAGTCTTTTTTTACGTTTGTGCGTAGACATCTTATGTCTTTTTCTTTTCTTTCCGCTAGGCATCGCTTTAAAATTTAATGATTAAACGTATAATAAACTTGATTACTTAACTTCATTCAAGAAGGTCTTTGCCGGTTTGAATGAGGGAATGTTGTGTTCCGGAATGATGATTGTCGTGTTCTTGGAAATGTTACGAGCTGTCTTTTGTGCTCTTTTCTTAATCACGAAACTTCCAAAACCTCTAAGATATACATTGTCTCCCTGAGACAATGAACCCTTTACGATATCCATGAAAGACTCTACAGTCGCCAATACCGTCTGTTTGTCAATACCGGTATTCTTTGAAATCTCGCTAACAATATCTGCTTTAGTCATGTTTATAAATTAATTAATTGATTTCGACCCATTAATTTTTTGGAATGCAAATATATAGCTTTTTATTGAAGTGGAAAAAATTTGACTGCATTTTTCTCAAAAAAGTTTCTTATCATTTCGTTTGTTCTCTGTATGTTTGCAGTGTCTAAGCGGATCGGATCGGTTGTCCGGACCGGGATAGAAAGGAATATGAGTAGCAATAAGATATTGGATATGAATGGTTTACTGCTCGACTGGTATGAGCAGAACCGTCGGGATTTGCCTTGGCGGAATACGCAGGATCCCTATTTGATCTGGGTGTCTGAAATTATTCTCCAGCAGACCCGTGTAGCGCAGGGACTGGATTATTTTGTGCGTTTCACGAATCGTTTTCCCGATGTGGCGGCTTTGGCGTCTGCTTCGGAAGAGGAGGTTTTGAAGTATTGGCAGGGGTTGGGCTACTACAGCCGGGCCCGGAATATGCATGCGGCTGCCCGGATGGTCATGGAGCAACATGGGGGGACCTTTCCGTCGGACTATGCTTCGGTACGTGCCTTGAAGGGAATCGGCGACTATACAGCGGCTGCCATTGTCTCGTTTGCGTGGAATCAGCCCTATCCGGTGGTCGATGGCAATGTCTATCGGGTGCTCTCGCGTTGGTATGCCCTCGATACGCCCATCGATTCGACTTCGGGCAAGAAGTTGTTTGCCCAGTTGGCGGAAGAGCAGCTGAACCGGAAGGCTCCGGGTCTGCACAATCAGGCGATGATGGAGTTGGGCGCCATCCAGTGTGTGCCCCAGCATCCCGACTGTGGCGTTTGTCCCTTTCAGGAGCATTGTCTGGCTTATGCGACGGGTCGGGTCGATTCCTATCCGGTGAAGCAGGGAAAGACCAAAGTGCGCGACCGTTATTTCAATTATCTATACATTATATATAATGGGGATACTTGGATTCATCGTCGCGACCAGCAGGATATTTGGAAGGGGTTGTATGAATGGCCGCTGATAGAGACCGGGCAGGCCATGGACTGGGCCGAGCTCCAGCAGACGGAACGCTTTCGCGAGTGGTTCGAGGGGTGTGGCCGGCTGGCTTGCTCCCGTGAATTGATCGGTATGAAGCATGTGCTTTCGCACCAGATCCTGCATGTGAATTTCTATCGGGTTCAGTTGGAACAGGTCGGTATGGGGCTTGACTCCTTCCTGCGTGTGCCGATCGATCGGTTGGAACAATACCCGGTTTCGCGATTAATCCACATTTCTTGGGAGAAAATGGGCCGAAACTTGGCAGAATGATTGTTTTTGTTTTTCTTTGTATCATATTTAGAAACTACGACGATGTCATTAAATAGAGTATTATTGATCGGAAACGTCGGGCGTGATCCTGACGTTCGTTATTTCGACAGTGGAGCCGCTGTCGCCAGTTTCCCGTTGGCTACTTCGGAACGGGGTTATCGGTTGGCAAATGGAACGGAAGTGCCGGAACGTACCGAATGGCACAACATTGTGGTACGTCGCGACCTGGTTCCCTTTGTGGAAAAGTGGGTGCGGAAGGGTTCCTCGCTGTTTGTCGAGGGCAAGATACGTACCCGTTCGTATGACGACCAGGCAGGCGTGAAACGGTACGTGACCGAAATACATGCCGACAAGTTGGAGTTCTATTCATCGGGTGCCCGTCCGGATGCGGGTCAGACTACAGGTCAGACGACACAGCCTGCAGCTTCGACAGTGCAGCAACCGGTAACTCCGGTGATGACCGTCACGCAACAGCCGACTGCCTCTTCGACGGGAGCCTATGCGGAGAGTACGCCTCAGGATGATCTCCCGTTCTGATATTGTTTAATTAATACTGTTTCCCCTTGGACGACTATTTTTTATCGGGCTTGTTTGATCAAGTCACTATACAGGCACTGACAGCAGGTCCTGCTATAGCATTGAGTCTTGCTCTGCTGTTGTTGGGAGCGTCGGGCTTTGTCTCGGCCTCCGAAGTTGCTTTTTTCTCCTTGACACCGGCCGATCTGAATGCGATTGATGAGGAGAATCATCCCACTGATTCGTTGATCAAACGGTTGTTGGAACGGTCGGAGTATCTGCTGGCCGCCATTCTGATTGCGAACAACTTTGTGAATGTGGCCGTGGTCATGCTGTGTACGTACGGCATTCATAGCTGGATCGATTTTTCGAACGCACCTCTTGTCGGTTTTATATTGGAAACCATTGTGTTGACCTTCTTGCTGCTGCTGTTCGGCGAGATCATGCCCAAGATTTATGCCCAAAAGAATTCGTTGCGTTTCGTGCGCTTTGCCTCACCGGTACTCAGTGGGGTGGAACGTTTCTGTCGTCCCTTGTCGCGTATCCTGGTCTCTTCGACCAATGTGATCAACAAGTCATTGGCCAAGAAAAAATATGATCTGTCGGTCGATGATTTGTCGCAAGCCTTGGAGTTGACCTCGACCGAGATTCCGGAAGAGAAGGAGATGCTGGCCGAGATCATCAAGTTCTACAACAAGACGGCCGACGAGATCATGACGCCCCGTTTGGATGTGGAGGATGTCGATATCAAGACCAATTTCCGGGACGTGATCCATTTCATTGTCAATACGGGTTATTCGCGCATTCCGATCTATGCCGAGTCGGAGGACAATATCAAGGGTATCTTGTATGTCAAGGACCTGTTGCCCTATATCGACAAGTCGGACAATTTCCGTTGGCAGAGCCTCATCCGTCCGGCCTATTTCGTGCCGGAGACGAAAAAGATCGATGACCTGTTGGAGGAGTTCCGGACCAATAAGATTCACATGGCCATCGTGGTGGATGAGTTTGGAGGTACGTCCGGTATCGTCACCATGGAGGATATTCTGGAAGAGATTGTCGGTGAGATTTCGGACGAATATGATGAAGACGAAAAACAGTATATCCGGTTGGCCGACGGTAGCTTCATCTTTGAGGCCAAGATTCTGCTGACCGACTTTTTCCGGGTGATCGATGTTGATCCGGCTACTTTCGGCAAACTGACTGAGGAGGTGGAGACGTTGGCGGGTCTGCTGTTGGAGATCAAGGGTGATTTTCCCCGTCGTCGCGAGATTATCGATTATGAATCCTATCGGTTCCAGGTGTTGGAAGTCGATAACCGACGCATCTTGAAGGTGAAGTTCAACGTGTTGCCGGAACAACCGAACCGTTCAGAGGAGCCGGAGGCATGAAAAAACTCGGGCTGATGGCATGGGGTGCAGTGGGCTTGATGGCCTGTACGAACTATGCACCCAAACCGCGTGGTTACCTGCGGATCGAACGTCCGGAGGTGACATACGAGTGGTTGTCAGCCGATACCTTGCCTTTTGCTTTTCAAATTCCCCAGCAAACCGTATGCTCCTTTCCGGCCGCTCCCGCAGGTGAAGTGTGGCTCAATGTCGATTATCCCGAGTGGCAGGCCACGCTTTATTGCAGCTGTTTCCCGGTTACACCGGCTACTTGGACCCAAGCTGTTGCCGATAGTCGCCGGTTGGTAGAACGGCAACTCTCTGCCGTCGTGCAGGCTGAGGAGCAGGACTATGAGGATGAAGAGCGGCGGGTGTATGGGACACTGTTCCGGTTGGAAGGGGAGACGACTACACCGATTCAGTTCCTGCTTACCGACCGTTCGACCCGTTTTTTTCGAGGAGCCTTGCATTATGCCTGCCGTCCGGCTGCTGATTCCTTGGCTCCCGTCACTCGCTATGTAGAGCAGGATGTGGTCGCTCTGATGCAATCCTTTCATTGGCAAAAACAACCGTA
The DNA here is from genome assembly GCA_021531775.1 of Parabacteroides distasonis. GTDB lineage: Bacteria > Bacteroidota > Bacteroidia > Bacteroidales > Tannerellaceae > Parabacteroides. Next base: position 59,149 of record JAFBIU010000021.1, read on the forward strand.
AATTCAGACAAGATGGCACTTTGGCAGATGACAGAAAATCCCCGCTTGGGCATTTGGCGTATCGAAGAGTCGGAAGAGCAGTTGCTTACCCAACTTTCCGACCGGGCGGACTATCTTCCTTTCCTGGAGCGTGTGAAGGGGGTGGAACGTCGGCGGGAATGGTTGGCCAGCCGTGTGTTGCTCCGGCAGTTGCTGGGTCATGAGGCTCGGATCGCCTATCGTCCGAATGGAGCTCCCTACCTGCCGGACGAGCCTTGGCAGATCAGTATTTCGCATACGAAAGGGTATGCCGCTGTGTTGTTGCAGAGAGAGCCTGCAGTCGGGATTGACATCGAGTATCGGGCTCCGCGTGTCTTACGGATCCGTTCCCGTTTTGTATCGCAAGTGGAGGAGGCCGGTATTGATCCGGCTCAAGAGGTGGAGTATTTGCTGGTGCATTGGTGTGCCAAAGAGGCCCTTTTCAAGATGATCGGACAACAGGAGGTCGATTTTATCGAGCATCTGCATGTGCAGCCCTTTTCGCTTCAGTCGGCTGGAATCATCAAAGTCCGGGAGACACGTACGGCACGACAAGCTACCTACCGGCTCGCTTATCATCTGTTCCCGGACTTTGTATTGGTCTATTCCTGTCCTGCGGGAGTGGCATCAGGGCTGTTGCCAGATTTCCCAAGCGGCCATGGCCTGTAACAGCAGCATCTCCAGTCCGTTCTTGACCGTGGCACCCTTTTCTTTTCCCTTTTTCATGAAGAGGGTCTCATCCGGATTATAGATCACGTCATAGAGCAGATGGTCGGGTGTCAGCAGATCGTAGGGGATAGGCGGACAGTTATCAACGTTCGGAAACATTCCTAAGGGAGTCGTATTGACGATGACGGTATATTGCTCCATCGTTTTCGGGGTGATCTCCTCATACGTGATGCAGAACTCTTTGGCTTTGCGTGAGACAAAGGTAGCACCCACACTCAACTGTTTCAACCCTTGAAAGACCGCCTTTGAGGCACCTCCCGTTCCGAGGATCAAGGCTTTCCGGTGGTGAGGCTGCAGGAGTGGATCAATCGAACGTTTGAAGCCGATGATATCGGAGTTGAACCCTTTCAATTTGGTTTTTCCGAAGAGCCCTTTGCTCAACTTCACCACATTGACAGCTCCGATGAGTTGCGCATTGTGGTCCATCTCGTCCAGATAGGGGATGATCTGTTCCTTGTAGGGGATGGTCACGTTGAACCCTTTCAGTCGAGGGTGTTCTTTAAGCACATTTTTCACCTCTTTGATGTCGGGAAGCTCGAAATTGAGGTATTCCGCATCGATCTTTTCCGCTTCGAATTTCTGGTTGAAATAGGTTTTCGAGAAGGAGTGCCCCAACGGAAAACCCAGTAATCCGTATTGATCCATAAATTAAAAATGTTGTTGCTAACTTATTTTGTACCTGTATATAACGAACAAATCCCCAAGGTCAGTGTCTTGGCATGTACCTCCCGAAATCCCGCTTTCTCCAATAGTCCGCACATGGCACTGCCCTGTGGAACCACCTTGATCGAGGCAGGCAGATAATGATAGGCTTTCTTCTCTTTCGAAAGCAGCCGGCCCATCAGCGGAATCATCGTCTTGGAATACAACTGATAACACTGTTTAATCGGCATCCGTTCCGGCATGGATAATTCCAGGATCATCACGTGCCCTCCCGGTTTCAGTACCCGGTACATTTCGGACAATCCTTGCAGGATATTCTCAAAATTGCGTACACCAAACGAGACGGTCACGGCATCAAACAGGTTGTCTTCGTAGGTCAGGGCCGTACAGTCTTGCTGTTCGAAGAGGATGTGTTCCTCCAGACCGGCAGCCTTCACCTTCTTTTCGCCCACCTTCATCATGCCCTCCGAGAGGTCGGCTCCGATGATCCGTTCGGTATGGAGCTTCTGCTGGATGGCGATGGCGAGGTCACCTGTGCCTGTTGCAATGTCCAGGATCTGTTTGGGCTGGAACTGGCGGAGATACTGGATCCCTTGTCGGCGCCAATACTTGTCGAACCCAAAGGAGAGCAAATGATTCAAAGGGTCGTAGGTGCGAGCGATCTGATCAAACATCCGCTGCACCTGCGCCCCTTTTTGCTCTTCGTTGTTGTAGGGAAGTATTTTCTCCGAACCGATCATTTGCTCAAGTACTCCGTCACATTCTTCTCGATACGGGCCAGCAGATTGCTGGTATCTTCCTTGACAAACGTCTCACCGGTGATGTGCTCATACAACTCGATGTAGCGGTTGCTGATGCTCTCCACGATGGCCGGTGTCATCTCCGGTACCTGCTGTCCAGGTTTGCCTTGGAAGTTGTTCTCCATCAACCATTCGCGTACGAACTCCTTGGAAAGCTGCTTCTGCGGTTCGCCTTTGGCAAAACGCTCTTCGTAACCCTCTGAGTAGAAGTAACGTGAAGAGTCCGGTGTGTGGATCTCATCCATCAAGTAGATCTCGCCGTTGTGCTTGCCAAACTCATATTTGGTATCCACGAGGATCAGGCCCCGTTGTGCGGCAATCTCGGTTCCACGTTGGAAGAGTGCCAAGGTGTATTTCTCCAACAGAGCATATTCTTCCGGTGTGGCCAATCCGCGTGCCAAGATTTCCTCTTTTGAGATGTCTGCATCATGCTCGCCGATCTCAGCCTTGGTGGTCGGTGTGATGATCGGTTCCGGGAAGCGTTCATTCTCCCGCATACCTTCCGGCAGCTTCACGCCGCAGATCTCGCGTACACCACTCTTGTAGGCACGCCATGCGCTACCGCACAGGTAACCACGGACAATCATCTCCAAGGGGAATCCTTCGCAATGAACACCCACTGTCACCATCGGGTCGGGCGTAGCCAACTTCCAGTTGGGGCAAATATCGGTAGTGGCATCCAAGAACTTGGCAGCGATCTGGCTCAACATCTGTCCTTTGTAGGGAATACCCTCAGGCAGGATCACGTCGAAAGCCGAGATACGGTCAGTGGCTACCATGACTAACCGTTCGTTGTTGATGTTATACACATCGCGCACTTTACCATGATAGACACTTGTCTGTCCCGGAAAGTGAAAATCTGTTTTAACCAATGCTTGCTTCATCTTGTTTTTTTGAATTATGTTTGATGCTTTTGTCAAATTGGTCGTACGCCTCGACGATACGTTGTACCAGTTTGTGGCGTACAATATCTTTCTTGGTAAATTCGACCCGTCCGATTCCCGCTACGTCCCGCAGGATCCGCATGGCCTGTACCAACCCCGAGGTGGCTGTTGGAGGCAGGTCGATTTGGGTCACGTCACCTGTCACGATCATTTTTGCATTCATGCCCAAACGGGTCAGGAACATTTTGATCTGATGCGTAGTGGTGTTCTGGGCCTCATCCAGGATGATGACAGCCTCGTTCAGGGTGCGTCCGCGCATGAAAGCCAACGGAGCAATCTGGATCACATTGTTCTCCATATACTCCTTCAACTTAGCTGCCGGAATCATCTCCTGAAGCGCATCATACAGCGGCTGCAGGTAGGGATCCAGCTTATCTTTCATTTCGCCGGGTAGAAACCCTAACTTTTCACCAGCCTCGACAGCGGGACGGCTCAGGATGATCTTGCGCACCTCCTTGTTCTTGAGTGCTTTGACTGCCAAGGCGATGGCTACGAACGTTTTACCCGATCCGGCCGGTCCGGTAGCAAACACCAGGTCGTTGTCCGCAAATGCCTTGACCAGTTTCTGCTGGTTTTCCGTACGGGCCACGATCGCTTTGCCGTTCATGCCATGGATGATCAGGTGATCCTGCTTGGCTACGACGGGTGCATGCCCTTTGATGATGTCCATGATGACATCTTCGGTGAGCGCATTATACTCTTCGCAGTATTTCTCGATCTCGCGGATCTTCTTCAGGAAGAGGTCGGATTCCTCTTCTTCTCCAATCACCTTCATGACATTCCCCCGGGCGACAATCCGCAGTTTGGGGAACAATGTCTTGATCAATTGCATGTTGGAGTTGTTCACGCCATAAAATATGACAGGATCCACATTCTCGAGAATATATATTCGTTCAATCATCTATCTCTGTTTGATATTGGTGCGCAAATATAGCTATAAATCATGATTTATCGGCGGGAGTAATCAGAAAATTCAGGAACATCTTGGCCGAGGCCAATATTAATATAGTTTAATAAGGGAGGTGTCTGTTTCTCATTTCCATATTTCTCCCTATCTTAGCCACCAAACTATAATGAAGATTTATGAGAACGTTTTTTTGGTTGTCGTGCTTATGCCTGCTTTGTTGCGTGGGCTCCTTTTCGTTGCAGGCCAGTTCTCCGGCAGAGACCTCGTTGGTGCTGGGGGCGGAACGGATGGATGTGATCAAATCGTTGCTGACAGGCAAACGGGTGGGATTGGTAGTCAATCAAACCTCCATATTGGAAAAGAAGCAGGTGCATCTCTTGGATGCCTTGTTGGCCGAAGGGATCGACGTGAAGCGGGTCTTTGCGCCTGAACATGGATTCCGTGGTATAGCGGATGCCGGTGCTGAGGTGGAAAACAGTCGGGACATCAAGACTGGAATCCCCATCATCTCGATTTATGGGAAAAACAAGAAACCGACGGCTGAGCAATTGGCCGATCTGGATGTGCTGGTGTTCGATATCCAGGATGTGGGAGCACGCTTCTATACCTATATCAGTACGATGCACTACGTGATGGAGGCTTGTGCCGAACAGGGTAAGGAGTTCGTGGTGCTGGACCGGCCTAATCCGAATGACTTTGTGGATGGCCCGATGCGCGAACCCGGTTTCGAGTCGTTCGTCAGCTTGGATCCGTTACCGCTCCTGCATGGTTTGACCGTTGGGGAATTGGCTCGGATGATTAACGGGGAGGGGTGGCTGAAGAGTACACCCGACTCCTGTCAGTTGCATGTGGTACAGATGGAGCATTGGAAACATGGTGATCCCTATTGGCTGCCGGTTAAACCCTCTCCCAATTTGCCGAACGATCAGGCCATTCGGCTCTATCCTTCGCTCTGTTTCTTCGAAGCGACCCAGGTGAGTGTGGGTAGAGGCACCTATTTCCCCTTCCAGGTGATTGGCTATCCGGATCCGAAATATGGAGATTTCAGCTTTGTACCAGAGCCGTTGGAGGGTTTCGACACCAATCCGCTGCAAAAGGGCAAGACCTGTTATGGGGTGGATTTGCGGGAGTATCCCTTCGAAGGGGGACTGACCCTCCGTTTCTTCTTCGACTTTTACAACAAGGCCGGTGAGGACCAGGCCACCTTCTTCGACCGTCCACGTTGGTTCGACCTGTTGGCTGGTTCCAAGCAGTTGCGGTTTCAGATCGTCCGTGGATTGACCGAAGAGGAGATCCGGGCCAGTTGGCAACCGGCTTTGAAGGAGTATAAGCAGCTTCGGAAGAAATACCTGCTCTATCCCGATTATCCCAAACGGTAACCGGACTCCCTCAAGCGTGTTCCTAAAAAATGAAAAAAATAGCAGGCGGCAAAGCGTGAATCGGAAAAATGATTACCTTTGTCGCCTGAATTGATGTGGATAGATTTGTATTGCTTGCAACCACAGGAAAAAATGCTAAAAACAAGACTCTCCTTTGTTGCCATGGGGCAACGGATCCTCCTCTTCAATTCTCATACATATATATAAATATAGTAAAAGAACAGATGAGTTATTTATTTACCTCCGAATCGGTGTCTGAAGGACACCCCGATAAAGTGGCCGATCAAATTTCGGACGCTTTGCTGGATGAGTTTTTGGCGTATGACAAAAACTCGAAGGTTGCTTGCGAAACCCTTGTTACAACCGGACAGGTTGTCTTGGCTGGAGAAGTGAAATCAAATGCCTACGTCGATGTGCAGGATGTGGCACGTAACGTGATCGAGAAGATCGGTTACACGAAGAGTGAATACCAGTTTGAGGCGAAGTCTTGTGGTGTCTTCTCTTCGATCCACGAACAGAGTGGCGACATCAACCGGGGTGTGGAGCGCGAGGATCCCTACGAACAGGGAGCAGGCGACCAGGGAATGATGTTTGGTTATGCCACCAACGAAACGGCCAACTATATGCCGTTGGCACTGGATCTGTCACACAGCCTGTTGCTGGAATTGGCACGCATCCGTAAACAGGAACCGAAACTGATGCCCTACTTGCGTCCCGATACCAAGAGCCAGGTGACCATCGAATATGATGACAATGGCAAGCCGTTGCGGATTGACACCATTGTGGTCTCTACCCAACATGATGAATTTATCAGTCCGAAGGGAATTACGCAAGAAGAGGCTGACTTGGCCATGCAGAAGCGGATTGCTGCGGATGTGAAATATATTTTGGTACCTCGCGTGAAGGCTCAGTATCCGGCTCACGTCCAGGCACTGTTTGACGATCAGATCAAATACTTTGTCAACCCGACAGGTAAGTTCGTGATCGGAGGTCCTCATGGAGATACCGGTCTGACAGGTCGTAAGATCATTGTCGATACGTACGGAGGTAAGGGTGCACATGGTGGTGGAGCCTTCTCCGGTAAGGATCCTTCGAAGGTCGATCGTTCGGCTGCATACGCTGCACGCCACATCGCCAAGAATTTGGTAGCAGCTGGCGTGGCTGATGAGATTCTGGTACAGGTATCCTATGCCATTGGTGTGGCCAAGCCGATGAATATCTTCATCAATACGTATGGTCGTTCCAAGGTAAACCTGACGGATGGTGAGATTGCTGAAAAGGTATGGAATATTTTCGATATGCGTCCGAAAGCCATCGAGGAGCGTCTGAAGTTGCGTAACCCGATCTATTTCGAGACAGCCTCCTACGGTCACATGGGTCGCCAGCCGCAGACCGTCAAGAAGGTGTTCACGTCCCGCTATCTGCCGGAACCGGTGGTTTGTGAAGTGGAACTCTTCACCTGGGAGAAGTTGGATTATGTAGATAAAATTAAAGAGGCATTTGGCTTGTAAGCCGAATGACCTCTTCTGATAACGCTTTAGAACCGACGGTTGTGCTTTCGAGCCACCGTCGGTTTTTTTTAATGTGCCGCTTTCTGCTGCTCCAGTTCATTCTCTTCTACCTCCTTGACCTTGCGGAAGAGATCGGAAGCGAAGATAAAGTCGTTCAGAGCCTTGTTGTCGGAGGTGATCACCTGCTGGCTGTTGCCTTGCCACTCTTTCACGCCCTCCTTGATGAAGATGATGTTGTCACCGATGTTCATCACCGAGTTCATGTCGTGCGTGTTGATGACAGTGGTCATCTGATACTCCTGCGTGATGTCGTGGATCAGGTCGTCGATGAGGAGCGAAGTCTTGGGGTCCAATCCGGAGTTGGGTTCGTCGCAAAACAGATACTTCGGGTTGAGGGCAATGGCCCGGGCAATGGCAGCACGTTTCATCATACCTCCACTGATCTCGGAGGGGTAGAGATGGCCAGCCTCGGACAGGTTGACACGTTCGAGACAGAATTGGGCTCTTCTTTTCCGGTCGTTATAGGTGTCCTTGGAAAACATATCCAACGGAAACATCACATTCTCCAAGACTGTCATGCTGTCGAACAGGGCCGATCCTTGGAACAGCATACCCATTTCCCGGCGGAGCATATTGATCTCCTGTTTGTTCATCGAGGTGAGGTCGCGTCCATCGTAGAGAATGGCCCCTTTATCCGGCTTCATCAGTCCGATGATGTTCTTGATCATGACCGTCTTTCCCGAACCGCTTCGGCCGATGATCAGGTTCGTCTTGCCATCTTCAAACAGCGCATTGATGTCGTTCAGGACCGTCCGTCCTTCAAACGACTTGGTGATATGCTTTACTTCGATCATAGCTTATGTCAACATTAATTGGGTTAAGATCACGTCGGCCAGCAGGATCATGATGCTACTCATGACGACTGCATTCGTACTGGCCTTGCCGACTTCCAAGGCGCCACCCTTCACGTTGTAGCCGAAATAGGCAGCGATGGAGGAGATGATGAAGGCATAGACCACCGACTTGATGATGGAGTACCAGATGTAGAACTCGTTGAAATAGAACTGAAGTCCATATTCGAACGAGGCAGGTGTCATGCCATCCACGCCATAACTGGCGGCAATACCACCGAGAATACCCGTGAACATACTGAAGATCACCAGTACAGGGATGAAGACCATCAGTCCGACCATCTTTGGCAGGATGAGGAAATTGGCTGAGTTGACACCCATGATCTCCATGGCATCGATCTGTTCGGTAACCCGCATTGTACCAATCTCGGAAGCGATGTTACTGCCCACCTTTCCTGCCAGAATCAGACACATGATGGAGGAGGAGAACTCCAACAGGATGATTTCACGTGTCGTGTAGCCGATGGTGAATTTCGGAATCAAGGGAGAACTGATGTTGAGTGAAATCTGAATGGCGATAACCGTACCGATGAAGACCGAGATGATCACGACAATCCATAAGGAATCCACGCCCAACTTGTATATCTCTTTGATTAACTGCTTGAAGAACATACTCCATCGGTCGGGGATGGTGATCGATTTCATCATCAGCAGGGTATATTCGCCCATACTGTGTAACGCTTTGTTCATGCTTTTTCGTCTGCTTTATTAATGTTACTTCTCCTGCTGAGAAATCTTTCTATCTGCTCAGCACTGCCGCAAAGGTACAATAAAAAAATGGAATAGTAACTGCTGGATCTCAAGTATGCTGGATAAGTACCCTCCCATGATTTGGGTAGTATGGAGATAAATCTGTACCTTTGTCGCAAATTTAAGGATAGTCAGATGGCAGAAGAACAGCAAATGGTGCTCCGGACGGAGGATCTGGTGAAGAAATATCGGACACGTACGGTGGTGAATCATGTTTCCATTGATGTGAAACAGGGGGAGATTGTCGGTTTGTTGGGCCCGAATGGTGCGGGCAAGACGACAACCTTTTACATGACGGTGGGTTTGGTGACACCCAATGAGGGGAAGATCTTTCTGAACGACACAGAGATTACGAAATTCCCCGTCTATCAGCGGGCCCGTCATGGCATTGGTTATTTGGCGCAGGAGGCATCTATCTTCCGCAAGATGACCGTAGAGGATAATATCCGTACCGTACTGGAGATGACGCCCTTGACCCCTGAACAGCAACAGGAGAAGTTGGAGAGTCTGATTGCTGAGTTTGGTCTGCACAAGGTGCGGAAGAACCTGGGCGACCAGTTGTCCGGTGGTGAACGTCGTCGTGCCGAGATAGCCCGTTGTCTGGCCATCGACCCGAAATTCATCATGTTGGACGAGCCTTTTGCCGGTGTCGATCCGATTGCCGTACAAGATATCCAGACCATCGTGGCGCGTCTGCGTCACAAGAACATCGGTATCCTGATCACGGACCATAACGTGTATGAGACACTCAGCATCTGCGACCGTGCCTATCTGCTTTTCGAAGGGAAAGTGTTGTTTCAAGGTACGGCCGAACAGTTGGCCGAGAATGAGATTGTCCGCGAAAAGTATCTCGGTAAAGACTTTGTCCTGCGTAAGAAGGATCTGTAACCGGTCTTTCTTTTCCCTGATTTTCCGGAGGAATTTTCGCGTATGGCGGATAGGTCTATATGCTATTGACCTGTGATCTCCTCCTGACTCTTTTGATTCACACCCTATTCGAAATGGCTGATGGTCGCTTGGCTCACACCGGACAGCTCAGCCAGTTCTTTTTGACTGAGCTGCGCCGCCAGTCGGTATTCCTTGACTCGTTGTGCAAACAACATCAACAGGTCGTTTCCCGTAGCAAAATTCGTTTCATCCATGATTGGTTTATTACTATTTATCGGCAAAAATAACAATAAATATCTATATATGGATAGATATTTCCTCTTTTTACAGTTACCGATCTCGAGTTTCGTCACCAAGCTGTCCTCTAAAGGTCTCGAAGATAGCTTCACCGGCCGTTGAGGTTAATATCGGATGACAACTCATCGGAAAAAGGCCAACGAATAATCATCATGCGCAATCAGGCCTTTCCGAAGCAGGCTTTGCAAATGACGTTGAAAGTTGATGCGTGATCCCATACTGTTCAGCACTTTATCAAGTACTTTTGCCTCAAAAAGTGGTTTAGGTATGGCCGAGGCCGCTCTCATATAATTCTCGTTTTTGGAATGACGTTCGATCGCCTCCTCCCATTCTGTAGCGAACAAATTTATGTGTTCCACCTTGTACATCATTAACAGATAATGTGCCAATGCATCACTCGCCACGAACACGATGGAATCGGCATCGGTCTCAAATATGCCACAACGAAAGCCTTCCTTTCGCAACTCATCCTTGCAGTTGATCAGATAGGGAGGATTGTCGAAATCAGCTAATCGACTGAAAGAATGTTCTAACAGCCGTGTCCGTTTGTTATAATGGAACGCCACACTATCTCCGAAACTCATCCACTGACAATGGTTCTCAGCAGTTTGCCAAACTGCAACCAAGGTAGCAA
>JAFBIU010000022.1 GCA_021531775.1 Parabacteroides distasonis
CTGCGTAACAGTGGGAGAGTAGGTAGCCGCCGTTTTAGAACGAAGGGAATCAGTCGAAAGATTGGTTCCCTTTTTTATATGCCAAATACCTTGATTTCCATCATTTCGATAGCAATTCCGTATAAAACCTCTTTCTCTTGTCATGCTATATCCTAATCTTTCGTATCTTTGGACCCGCAAATGGATGGATAGATAATATGAACATGATATGAGATTGAGATTGGAATTACTTTTATTTTTAATAGGAATTGGCTTTATGCAGACAATACAAGCACAAGAATCACCTATACTGTTGTTTCCGAAGGGAGCTCCAGGGGAAACGACGAAACTGGTCGAAAAAGCGAGTCGTAATGGAGGTAAGGTTGGCGGTGAAACAGTCTTGCGTGTCACGAATGTCAGTGAACCTACCATCACGATCTATCAGGCCCCGGAAGAGGTTGCGATGGGTTCTGCCATGATTGTTTGTCCCGGTGGAGGCTATTCCATTTTAGCGTATGATTTGGAGGGTGACGAGGTTTGCAACTGGTTGAATAACCTGGGTATTACAGCTGTGTTGCTGAAGTATCGTGTGCCAGTGCGTGAGGGTCGTCTTCGTTATGAAGCACCACTGCAGGATTTACAGCGTGCCGTGGGGTATATTCGTGGTCATGCATCTACCTTGAATGTCGATCCTGAGCGAATCGGCGTCATGGGATTTTCGGCAGGTGCCCATTTGTGTGCCACGCTGTGCAGCCATTTCTCGGAACGAACCTATCCGTTGTTGGATGATATGGATCAGGTCAGTTGCCGTCCTGATTTTTGTCTGTTGGTTTATCCGGCCTATTTGGATGCGCCCAATTTTCAGATTGCGAAGGAATTGAAGGTGACCACAGAGATACCCCCTACGATGATGATTCAGGCCGAAGATGACAAATCCTATATCAACAGTAGTTTGTTCTATTATTATGCGTTGAAGGAGGCGGGTGTTCCGGCTTGGTTGCATCTCTATAGTCGTGGTGGTCACGGTTATGGCTTGCGGGATACCGGAGAGGTCGTGAATGAATGGCCGGATCGTGCCGAGGATTGGTTTCGTGAATTAGGCGTTATAGAATAATACAGATGAAACTGATCGTCGATAGTGGTTCAACCAAGACGACTTGGTGTTTGATGGCCGATGGGCAAATGAGGGACCAGTTGCATACGGGAGGAATGAACCCCTTTTTCCAATCTGAAGAGGAGATGGCGCGAATCGTCGCTTCGGAGGTAGTTCCGTTTGTGGGGGAACGATCACTCGAATCGGTCTATTTTTATGGAGCTGGTTGTGCTTTTCCGGAAAAGAACCGCTTGGTAGAGCGAGCTATTCAATCTCATTTATCGGTTCCGGTGCAGGTCGATAGTGATCTGTTGGGTGCCGCCCGTTCGCTTTGCCAACAGGAGGAGGGAATTGCCTGCATTTTAGGCACTGGATCAAACTCTTGTTATTACGATGGGCACGAGATCCGACAACATGTTTCTCCGTTGGGATTCATTTTGGGAGATGAGGGCAGTGGTGCCGTGTTAGGCAAACGCTTGGTCAGCGATTGTCTGAAGCATCAGTTGCCGGATGACGTGTGTGAGAAATTCATGCAGCAGTATCAGCTGACACCAGCCTCTATCTTGGATCGGGTGTATAAACAGCCTTTTCCCAATCGCTATTTGGCCCAGTTATCCCGTTTCTTGGCAGCGAATTTGTCGGATCCCTCTGTCTATCAGTTAGTGTGGAATTGTTTTCAGGACTTTTTTGTGCGTAATGTGATGCAATATCCTGCATACGACCATTTACCCATCCATCTGACAGGTTCTATCGCGTTTTATTATCAAGAAGTATTACGGTCTGTGGCAGATACGCTTCAGTTGAAGTTAGGTCGCATTGAACAGGCACCGATGCCCGGACTCATTTCATTTCATGCAAAATAACGAACATTATGTCTTTTCAGAAAATAACAGAATCAGAATCACTTTATCAACATTTGGAGCAACAGTCCGTGCGTGAACTGTTGGAAGAGATCAATCGGGAAGACCAGAAGGTTGCCTTGGCGGTGCAGCAGACAATACCTGCTATTGAGCAATTGGTGACTGGGATCGTTGCTCGCATGAAACAGGGGGGACGCCTGTTTTATTTAGGGGCAGGTACCAGTGGTCGCTTGGGTGTCTTGGATGCCTCCGAGATTCCGCCCACTTTTGGTATGCCGAATACCTACGTGATCGGTCTGATCGCAGGGGGTGATACCGCTTTGCGCAATCCGGTCGAGGCTGCTGAAGATGACATCAATAAAGGATGGAAGGAGTTGCAGGATCGTGGTGTCAATAGTCTGGATACAGTGGTGGGCATTGCTGCTTCGGGTACGACTCCCTATGTGATCGGAGCTTTGCGTCAGGCCCGTTCGCAAGGTATCTTGACAGCTGCTATCTCCTGTAATCCACAATCACCGATGGCAGCCGAGGCGGACATTGCCATCGAGCCAGTCGTAGGTCCGGAGTTTGTCACCGGCAGTACCCGTATGAAGAGCGGTACGGCACAGAAGATGATTCTGAATATGATCTCTACGGCGACCATGATCCAATTGGGACGCGTCAAGGGCAACCGGATGGTGAATATGCAGTTGACCAATCAAAAGCTGGTTGACCGTGGTACACGGATGATCATGGATGAGTTGCCGTTAGATTACGATGCGGCCCAGCGCCTTTTACTGATGTATGGATCGGTCAAAGAGGCGATACAGGCCTATACAGCAGCGAAAGAAAGCGATGGAAAACCATCGTCAGATATGAAATAATCATTATCTTTGTAAGAACATTTTATACAATCAATCAAACGTCATGGGATTTTTTTCTAAACTGTTTCAACGGAATAAACCGGTCGAAGAGGAGGAAGTCAAAGGATCTGTCGAGGAGTTTGTCTCTTTGATCCGAGTTTATTATCAGGCTGTCATGGCCGTTAATTTAGGAGTCACCAACTTGAATATACTGGCTGACATGGCCCTGTTCAAGCGGATGCTGAAAATACCGACTCAGAATAATAAATTAGGTGTGGCCGAGAAGTCGCGCGTGCGTAAGGTGTTGATGCAAGATTACGGCTTGGAGGAGTATTTCTTCAAGGAGTTGGATGCTTCCGTCAAGAAGAACTGCCGTAGTCAGAATGATATCAAGGGCTATTTCTTCGGGTTCCAGGGATTTTGCAATGACCTGTTCTCGTTGATGGGCAATCTGATGCAGTGGAAGTTCCGCTTCTCGATGCTGTTCAAGAAGTTGTTATATACCCAGACCACGAAGACCATTCATGAGATTCTGACCCGTTCGGAATGGGATGATGTCAATGTGCAAAAGGCAGCTTGGAGTGTCCGGAAATATGCACAGATGTTGGGCCTCTCCGAACAATGGATCGTTGATTTTGTCTATCACATCGTGCTGTTGGCCAAAGAGGATCAGAAGAAGGAACTGAAAAAGAATCAGGAGAAGGCATGAACAGACCCCTTGTAGAACAACATCCGTTGGGCTTTTTTCTGCCGGAAGGAACACAGTTGTTGATGTTAGGCAGTTTCCCACCACCGCAAGTGCGATGGTCGATGCCCTTTTATTACCCGAATATCCAGAATGATATGTGGCGGATCATGGGTGTGTTGTTCTACAAGGATCCAACCTATTTTTTAGAGACGCCCAAGAAGTTCAGTTTGGCGAAAGCCCAAGCCTTTTGTTGTGAAAAGGGGATCGGCATTGGCGATACGGCCATGGAAGTAATTCGCCTCAATGGAAATGCTTCCGACAAATTTCTGCAGGTCGTCAAGCCTTTGGATCCAGTGCAGGTCTTGTCACAGATACCCGATTGTAGGGCATTGGTCGTTACGGGGCAGAAAGCGATGGATACACTCCTTTCCGTTTTGCCTCCGATGTCGGAGCCTGCTGTGGGTTGTAGTGCCTCTTTTCAACTCATTGGCAGAGATTTCAAGTTGTTTCGTATGCCCTCTTCTTCCAGGGCCTACCCCAAACCCTTGCTGGAGAAGGCGGCTGTCTATCGCACTATGTTTGAAGCCTTGGGAATGCTTTGACGAAAAAAACGGGGGAAAAGTTTGTCAAATTGAAATATTTGCTTACCTTTGCAGCGCAATACGGAACTAGCTCAGTTGGTAGAGCACTGGTCTCCAAAACCAGGTGTCGGGAGTTCGAGCCTCTCGTTCCGTGCATAGAAGGCATACGAAAGTATGCCTTTTTTTATTTTCCTCAACAGGAAGTCCCCCTCATCCCTTGTTATTGCCGGAATTATTCCTATTTTTGCATCCATATTAAATAAGCTAATTTGCATGCACGAGAAAATTATTATTCTTGATTTTGGTTCGCAGACAACGCAGCTGATCGGACGTCGTGTTCGTGAGCTCAATATGTATTGCGAGATTGTCCCCTACAATAAGTTCCCGCATGACGATGCGGCCGATGTCAAAGGGGTGATCCTTTCAGGAAGTCCCTATTCTGTGTACGACGCAAACGCATTTAAGGCTGATTTAAGTGAGATCCGTGGAAAGTATCCGTTGCTGGGTATTTGTTATGGAGCACAGTTTTTAGCCTACACGTCAGGTGGAAATGTGGAACCGGCCAATTCGAGGGAGTATGGTCGCGCTAATTTGTCGTATGTAGATCCGGCTGATCCGTTGCTGAAGGGTATTGAGGCTGGTAGCCAGATTTGGATGTCGCACGGTGACACGATCACTTCGCTTCCGTCGAATTTCCGTATCATTGCCAGTACCGGTGACGTGGAGGCTGCCGCATACCACGTGGAGGGAGAACAGACGTGGGGCGTTCAGTTCCATCCGGAGGTGTTCCATACGACAGATGGAACCAAATTGCTGGATAACTTCTTGAACATCTGCGGTTGTGCAAAGGATTGGACACCCGCTTCGTTCATTGAATCTACCGTAGCAGAGCTGAAAGAAAAACTGGGTGATGATAAGGTTATCTTGGCCCTTTCTGGAGGTGTCGATTCGTCTGTAACTGCCGTCTTGTTGAACAAGGCTATTGGCAAGAACCTGACCTGTATTTTTGTGGATCATGGTTTGCTCCGCAAGAATGAGTTTGAAAATGTTCTGAAAGATTACGAGCATCTGGGCTTGAATGTGATCGGTGTCAACGCGAAAGATAAGTTCTACAGCGAATTGGCTGGTGTGACCGATCCCGAAAAGAAGCGTAAGATCATCGGTAAAGGATTTATCGATGTCTTCAACGAAGAGGCTCGCAAGTTGGAGGGTATCAAATGGCTCGGTCAGGGTACCATCTATCCGGATGTCATTGAGTCCTTGTCCATCACTGGAACAGTCATCAAGAGTCATCATAACGTAGGTGGTCTGCCGAAGGAGATGAACCTGAAATTGGTAGAACCGTTGCGTCTGCTCTTCAAAGATGAAGTGAGACGTGTCGGCATCGAGTTGGGTATGCAGCCGCATTTGATCAAGCGTCATCCGTTCCCCGGTCCGGGTCTGGGTATCCGTATTTTGGGTGATATCACAGCTGAGAAGGTACGTATTCTGCAGGATGCAGATGATATCTATATGACCTTGATGCGCGAATGGGGCCTGTATGACAAGGTATGGCAGGCAGGTGTTATCCTGTTGCCCATCCGTTCGGTAGGTGTCATGGGTGACGAACGTACGTATGAGAATACGGTGGCTTTGCGTGCCGTTACCTCTACGGATGCCATGACGGCAGACTGGGCTCAGTTGCCTTATGAATTCCTGGCGAAGGTTTCCAATGAGATCATCAACAAGGTAAAGGGTGTCAATCGCGTTGTGTATGACATCAGTTCCAAACCGCCTTCAACCATTGAGTGGGAGTAATAGTTGGGATCTAACCTAAAAGTGGCAAATCTGTTTCGGTTCTTTCCGATCAGATTTGCCACTTTTTTTGTTGTTTTGACTATGCTGAGATGCGGCTTGCATCCCCCAGTCTATGCTTTGAACTGAATCGTACAATTCTCCAAACTGTCGAT
Source organism: Parabacteroides distasonis (assembly GCA_021531775.1). Classification (GTDB taxonomy): domain Bacteria; phylum Bacteroidota; class Bacteroidia; order Bacteroidales; family Tannerellaceae; genus Parabacteroides. The sequence continues at coordinate 5,993 of JAFBIU010000022.1, forward strand.
GATGGCCAGTGATTCCACGTGAATCCCTTCCTCACGCAACCTGTCGCCTCCATGCTGGAATGCCTTTTCGATGAGGAATCCCATACCCACCAGTTCAGCTTCTGCCTGCTTGATCAAATCACAGATGCCTTTGGCTGCATTGCCGTTTGCCAAGAAATCGTCGATAAACAGAATCCGGTCGCCCTTGTTGAGATAATCACGACTTACACATACATCATACGTGCGAGCCTTGGTGAAGGAATAGATTTGGGTTGTCAGCATATTTTCCATCGTGCTGGGTATTTTCTTTTTGGCAAAAACAACCGGTAATTCCAATAGATAGCCCACCATGATTGCCGGAGCGATGCCACTTGCTTCGATGGTCATTACTTTGTTGATTGGTGTACCGGCGAATCGGCGAACCAACTCGACTGCCATCGATTTCATCAATACAGGATCCATCTGCTGATTGATGAAGTTGTCCACTTTCAGGATACCGCCTGGTAAACACTTTCCGTCTTGAAGTATTCGTTCTTTGAGTGCCTTCATGAATTTTTTTTGTTTTTTAGAATGTGCAAAGGTCTGTCATTTTTTTGAATTATCAAATGATGATGTCGAAAAATTCCCTTAGGGACGCTTTTCAAACCAACAAAAGAGGATGGGTTGCTTTACCTCACCACTGAAATGGGAGGATACCTTTTTCATCTCAAACGAGTAGGTTGTCCCATAGTGTTGCCTGATCTGGTCAAAATCCTCCTCTGCACAGAGCAAATAACCTTTTGAGGGCTGTTCTGTAGCGAAGTTATGGAATGCATTACCCATGTAGAAATTCAAACCGTAGAGGTTTCGGTAGTGCAGCAGATCATTCATGACGTACATGTTTTCCCGATCAAGTGGAAACTCCTGACGGAGTTCTTCCGCAAAAGTGCGATCGGAACTGCCATTGCGGATTGCACGCACACCTATTCCATCGACCAGCAGATGTATGCCGAACGTGAGGAAAAAGGTCGCATAGAGGATCTTGATGTGGATCTTTTTGAAGAGTTGGTATCCGATGGTGATCAATGCGACAACAACAATGCCCAAAATCAGCTGGGTCAAGATGTCGGGATTCGTCAACTGATTGGCAACCAATTCGCATTCTGCCAAGGTATGGGATGATTGTATGTAGGCACTCAACATACGGGCGGGGTGAATCAGGCCGATGCAGGTCATGATGCAAGCGATCCAGACGACCGCAGTGGTTGCAAACAGGAAGGCTGCAAAGAAACGGATCACCTTCGTATTATACTCTACCAAATAGAGTAGATAGCGGGCAATGAAAAGAGAGATGAAGGGATAAGCCGGCATCAGATAGACACTGCGTTTGCTGGATGGAATCGCAAAGAATAGCAGGACACCGCAACTGACCACCAGACTAAATAGCTGTAATTTGTCCATTTGACGAAGTTGGGCACCATGGTTTCGGAAATATTGCTGAATCGTCTGAAATAGCGGACGAATCGACAGTCCGAACAGGGAAAACAGGATCAATACACTCCAGGGGATAAATCCGGACAAAAGCGTCAGCAGATTATAGCCAAACCCCTTCTCATGTCCTAATTCGTACGTGACATTGGGGAGGTCGATGTGGAAGAAGCGTCCAAAATTCTCAGCCAATACCACGTTCAGGAAATCTTCTCCTCCTTGTCGCCAGGCGGCAATGTACCATAGCAACGGCATGAACGTAGAGGAGACGGCTACGTAAAGGAGTGCTTTGAAAATGGTCTGGGTGTTATACCGCTGTAGGAGCCAAAGGTAGATTCCGAAGAGGAACAGGGGCAAAACCAATCCGACAGGTCCTTTGGTCAAGGTAGCACATCCCAGCAGGAAGGGAATGGCAATCGGCAACCCTTTTAGTTCCCATTCGTCTTCCCATCGATAGAGTTGAAATAACCCCAATGTCAGGAAGGTGGTCAGCAGCATATCTACTCGGGTTGTCATGGCTGCACGATGGATTTCAATGCTGGTAACCAAGATGAGCGCGGCCATGAATGCTTCTTGGAAACGTGTCACTCGCCGCCCGAAGAAGATCAGCACACCACTGACCAAGACGGTAAAGGCAAGTGCCGAGGGGAGGCGAGAGGTCAGCTCGGTCACTTCACTTTGCGGATAGGAGAAGAGCGCCATCAGCCAATGGGCCATCGGAGGCTTATAGGCAAATTCATCGGCATAGACATGGGGCAATACCCAATTGCCTTGTTCCAACATGGAGACGGCTACGGCCGCTTCCCGAGGTTCACCTTTCGTTGCAAAATCTCCCAACCCGATCCAGGGGAGAACCGTCAACAGACAGATTACGACGATTAAGGTGACAGGTTTTTGCATATATAAATACTGCAATGTCGGTGTTCGCATACGATTTTCTTACATTTAATTATATATAGTAATCAGACTATGCACCCAATGCCGTTTTAATGGCGGTGCGAATTGTTTGAGCATCCTCCCGGTTCTCTTTCAGAATCGAGAGAATGAGGTTCAGATAACTCTCTTTGTTGTTGATGCCGCAAAGGCTGCAGAGGCGACACTGCGGAAGCATCCCTTTCTGGTTATACACCCTTAGGATATTGTTATAGTCTTCTTTTTGGATATAGACCGAAAATTCCCCCTTTAGGGTCTCATAAATCGTTTGTACATGAATCTGGGTCTGGATGGAAGCCACGTGCTCGGTCAGTTGGCCGACCGATGTGATTTTCCGATCCACCGCTGTCTCTAAACGTTTGCGAACCCAGTGGCGTGCATGGAGCAACACCTGAGCTTCCAGATCCTTTTCAAACAGCCGGATGACATTCGCTTTTACCTCATTGAAGATCGCTTCCGGATCCTTCATCAACCGCTTGGCCACGGTCTTGATCACCTCCTCGAGCATGAGCAGGTTTTCTACTTCTGCCACATCCGGCACGAAGATCTGTTGGCGACGCAGGTAATTGATTTCCTCCTGTGTTCTCCGATCTCGATCGACAATACCACGGCTGTCCAACATGTGAAAATCCTTCAGTTCGCTGAACGCTTTGGTCGTTTCAATGACCTTTTGGCATCCACCTACCGGTTTCACTTTGTAATCGGGGAAAATGAGCGGATAGAGACGACAGTCGATGCTGTTGGTATCTGTCCCTTCAATGAACAGAATTGGTTTCCGGCTACCCAGTACATCCAAATAGACCTCTTCGGGAAACCGGTCGTTACTCTTGATCAGCTCATAGTCCCAAACATGGGCATCGAAGTCATAATTCTTGATCCAGATACGCTTGCTGTCTGCTCGCGAAGCTGCAAAGTCGATATCATGCGTGAGATAGACAAAGGTACAATCGGGTCGAAGTGCTTCCAATTCATCCCATAGCTGGTTTTTGATCGAATTGTGGAGCAATGTCTCCGGTTCTTCCACAACCAGGATCGCCTCTGGAACAGCACACAAGACCGTGCCTGTGAGATAGAAGACCAGTTTCTCACTGTCACTCATGCGACTGGCGGTATAGGATTGGCTCTCGGGATAGATAGGGATCACTTCGATGAATCCCGATTTGCGTACCAATCGGCTATGCGGAAACATCTTTTCCCAGATCTCTTGAATCTGGTCGATTTTGGTACGGGGAGGAGCCAGCGTCACTTGCGTCTTGCAAGCCTCCTTGTATTCAACGGCAGCCTCGAACTCTTCTCGTTGCAATTGCCGGATGAGTTGTTCGTAAGCTGTCTGTTGGGGTAGGAACGGGGATTCCTGTTGGTTGCAGAACAGGCCATGGATACCCGAAACCAGTTGTCCCTGTTCCGGGTAACGGGCCACAATATCTTTACCAAAGGTACTTTTGCCAGTTCCATTGGCTCCAATTACAACCAATATCCTTGTATGGATGGAAATAGACTGTTGCTGTTCTCTTTTATTGGGAAGTATCAGTTCCATAATATACAATGTATAGTTGGAAAGTAATTATTTCATGCCGCGGGCTTTATAGATCCGTTCCTTAGCCTCATTGATCCGTTGGAATTTCTCGTTGGCAGCCTGACGAATGTCTTCACCCAAAGAGGCCACTTTGTCCGGATGGTGTTTGACGGCCATCCGGCGGTAGGCCGAACGAACCTCATCGTCGGTCGCATTCGGATCCACTTCCAAGACTTTATAGGCATCCTCCAGCGAGTTGCCTTGCAAATTCAATAAGGAGTCGATTTCGTGCGAATTCAACCCCATGGCTTGTGTCACTTCACGCAACGCTTCAACTTCAGCCGTGCAGACCGTCCCGTCACATTTGGCAATCTCCACCAGGAAGGACAACAACTGCAAACGCTCTGCATAACTCAAATTGGAGGCAATCTGCCGGCCACAGTCGATAACGGTACGTTTGAAAGCATAAGGCGAAGATTGATCCATCCGTTTCTGCTCTTCGAATAGCTTGAGCAGGATCTGTTCCCCTTGTCTGACGGCAATCTCACCGAAATTCCGACGAAGCATTTGCCGGACATACTCCATTTCGCTATGCATGACACGTCCGTCAGCCCGAATGATGTAGGACGCCATGACCAACATGGCAAAGAGAAAACTGTCCCGTTGTCCCATATCATGCGAGTTATATGCATCTTGCGTTGAATAGGGACCTTGACCATCTTGCACATATTTGTCTTTCTCGTCAAACATTGATCCGATGACGATACCGGCTAATGCTCCTAAAGGTCCTAACGTCATAAATCCGACGATGCCGCCAATCCATTTTCCTAAACTCATATTTTCTGTTTTTAATAGATACTGATTCTAAAATGAACAATTCTTACTTCATTTGGATGAACAAATATAAAAAGATAATTTTTACCCATCTCTTTTTAAACCGATTTTTCTGCTCATTTTAATTTTGATTCAGAAAAAAGAGTAACTTTGGGGCGGTTGACAGATATTCTATTCGGTTTTGAGTGCCGAAGGAGGCAGCCATGAAGGTGACATAATAATAAAAATAAGATAGAAGCATGAATACAAAAATTCAGGAACTGACCGACAAAATCTATCGCGAAGGCGTAGAGAAGGGTAATGAAGAGGCCGGACGCATCATTGCCGAGGCCCAAAGTCAGAAACAATCGATGATCAGCGAGGCAGAGGCGGAAGCAAAACGCATTATCGCCGAGGCAGAAAAGCAGGCTTCTGAATTGAAGAAGAATACAGAAGCAGAATTGAAGTTGTTCGCTGCTCAGTCGGTGGAAGCACTGAAGAGTGAAGTGGCCAATCTGATCACGGGAGATGTGGTGTCTGCCAATGTCAAGGCTGCCATGGCCGACAAGGCATTCATGCAGCAGGTGATTTTAACCTTGGCCAAATCCTGGGCAAGCCAGGAGGCCTTGACGATCCAGAGCAGCGAAGCCGATGCATTGGCCCGCTATTTTGAATCCAATGCCAAGGCACTGTTGAACCAAGGTGTCAAGATCGAGAAAGTGGCTGGCAAGTCCACTTCGTTTACCATATTACCGGCTGATGGCTCTTATAAAGTTACCTTTGGCGAGGAGGAATTCGTTGCTTTCTTTAAAGACTTCTTGCGCCCGCAATTAGTTGAAATGCTGTTCTGATATGGCCAAGTATTATTATCTGATTGCCGGGTTACCTTCTCTTTCGTTGGAAGATGCGAAACCGATTTATACGGTAGAACGCTTCCGGACGGAATTGGAGGGGATGCTCTCCAAGGGCGACCAACGGTTGATCGATCTCTTCTTCTTGCAGTATGACAATGCGAACTTGCTGCGTTACTGTCAGGATCCGGAAGCTAAACTGGATGTACGGGGCAAGCTGACGGCCGATGATTTTGCTGCCGTCTATCAAGCTTTGAAAGAGGAGGAGAAGGTACCGAAAATAGCGGGTATGCCCTCGTATATGGTGGATTTCCTGCGGATGCGCTGGGAAGAGGAGAGCCGTGAAAAGGCAGAACGTAAGATGATTCCGTGGGAGGATCGCTTGGCTGCCTATTATTATGCGTTTGCGATGCGGTGTGGAAATCGGTTCGTGGCTGACTGGTATGAACTGAATCTGAACATCCGTAACCTGCTGACTGCTTTCACCTGCCGGAAACATGGTCTGGAACGATCCAATTATATCGTAGGAGATAATGAGGTTGCCCAGCAGTTGCGTACCTCCAATGCCCGCGATTTCAATGTGGGCGATTTGATGGAACTGTTTGCCGACCTGCAGCGGGTAGCTGAGGAGAGCGATCTGTTGACCCGTGAGAAGAAGGTGGATATGCTCAAATGGCAGTGGTTAGCGGATCAGACCTTTTTCAAGACGTTCGATATCGAAAGTGTGTTTGCATACCTGTTGCAGATCGAGATGACCGAACGTTGGACTACGTTGGACAAAACTACGGGCGAGCAGACATTCCGTTCGATAGTAGGTGCCATGAAGAAGGGTAGTGAAAATGCGTTGGATGAATTTAAAAGAAACAATAATAGATAAATATGGCTACGAAAGGAATTGTAAGGGGAATTGTTTCCAACTTGGTCACCGTCGAGGTGGATGGGCCAGTTTCCCAAAATGAAATCTGTTACATCTCTGTCGGCGGAGTCAAGCTGATGTCAGAAGTAATTAAGGTAATCGGTAAGAATGCCTTTGTGCAGGTGTTCGAGAGTACCCGTGGAATGCGTGTAGGCGATGAGGCTGAGTTCCAGGGACACATGTTGGAAGTGACATTGGGTCCGGGTATGTTGTCGCGCAATTACGATGGTCTGCAGAATGACTTGGATAAGATGGAGGGTGTGTTCCTGAAACGTGGTGAATATACATTCCCCTTGGATAAGGAGAAAAAATGGGCTTTCAAGCCTTTGGCTCAGGCAGGTGATTCTGTGATGGCCGGTGATTGGTTGGGTGAAGTGGATGAGAACTACCAGCCGCATAAGATCATGGTGCCTTTTACCTGCAAGGGTCGTTATACGGTCAAGTCGGTTGTGCCAGCTGGTGATTATACCATTTTGGATACCATGGCGGTACTGACCGATGAGGCTGGTGCGGAACTGAAGGTGACCATGGTACAGAAGTGGCCGGTGAAGCGTGCCATCACTTGTTACCGTGAAAAGCCGCGTCCTTTCCGTCTGTTGGAAACGGGTGTACGTACCATCGATACGATGAACCCGATTGTTGAGGGTGGTACCGGATTTATCCCGGGACCGTTCGGTACGGGTAAGACCGTTCTTCAGCATGCCATCTCCAAGCAGGCAGATGCTGATATCGTGATCATTGCTGCCTGTGGTGAACGTGCCAATGAGGTTGTGGAGGTGTTCACGGAATTCCCGGAACTGGTCGATCCGCATACAGGACGTAAGTTGATGGAGCGTACCATCATCATTGCCAATACCTCTAACATGCCGGTAGCTGCTCGTGAGGCCTCTGTATATACAGCAATGACCATTGCCGAATATTACCGGAGCATGGGACTGAAGGTGTTGTTGATGGCTGACTCAACTTCTCGTTGGGCGCAGGCTTTGCGTGAGATGTCTAACCGTTTGGAGGAGTTGCCTGGACCGGATGCCTTCCCGATGGACTTGTCTGCGATTGTGGCCAACTTCTATGCTCGTGCTGGATTCGTGCATCTGCATAATGGAGCAACAGGTTCGGTTACCTTTATCGGTACCGTATCACCGGCGGGTGGTAACTTGAAAGAGCCTGTGACAGAGAACACCAAAAAGGTTGCCCGTTGTTTCTATGCCTTGGAGCAGGAGCGTGCCGACCGTAAGCGTTATCCGGCTGTGAACCCGATCGACAGTTACTCCAAATACCTGGAGTATCCGGAGTTTCAGGAATACATCGCCCAGCATGTGTCACCCAGTTGGATTGAGAAGGTCAATGAGATGAAGACCCGTATGTTGCGCGGTAAGGAGATCGCTGAACAGATCAACATCTTGGGTGATGATGGTGTGCCCGTCGAGTATCACGTGACCTTCTGGAAGTCTGAGTTGATCGACTTTGTGATTCTGCAACAGGATGCCTTCGATGCCATTGATGCCGTTACGCCTTTGGAACGTCAGGAATACATGTTGGACAAGGTGGTGAACATTTGTCGCTCGGAGTTCAAGTTTGATGCCTTCTTGGATGTCATGGAGTATTTCAAGAGGATGATCAATCTCTTCAAGCAGATGAACTATTCAGAATATAAGAGTGATGCATTCAATAAGTTTGATGCCGAACTGGATCAGCTGGTGCAGGAACGGATCGAACAATGATAACAGTCAACGATATAAGAGATTATGGCAACAAAAGCATTTCAGAAAATATATACGAAGATTACCCAGATCACGAAGGCTACCTGTTCGTTAAAGGCTTCGGGAGTGGGAAATGAAGAGTTAGCCTCTGTCGATGGCAAATTGGCCCAGGTGGTGAAGATTGTCGGTGACGAGGTGACGTTGCAGGTGTTCTCCGGTACGGAGGGTATCCGCACGAATGCCGAAGTGGTGTTCATGGGAAAGGCACCTACGTTGAAGGTAGGCGACCAGTTGGCCGGCCGTTTCTTCAATGCCTACGGTGACCCGATCGATGGAGGTCCTGTACCCGAAGGTAAAGAGGTGGAAATTGGTGGTCCCTCGGTGAATCCGGTCCGCCGTCAGCAGCCCTCTGAGTTGATCGCTACCGGTATTGCCGGTATCGACTTGAACAATACCTTGGTGACTGGTCAGAAGATCCCCTTCTTTGCCGATCCAGACCAGCCGTTTAACCAGGTGATGGCGATGGTGGCTTTGCGAGCTCAATCCGATAAGATCATTTTGGGAGGTATGGGTATGACCAACGATGACTACCTCTTCTTTAAGAATACCTTCAGCAATGCCGGAGCATTGGACCGTATCGTCAGCTTTATCAATACGACAGAGGACCCCTCTGTGGAGCGTATCCTGATTCCGGATATGGCCCTTTGTGCAGCTGAATACTTTGCCGTTCAGAAGAATGAGAAGGTGTTGGTGTTGTTGACCGACATGACCAACTATGCGGATGCCTTGGCCATCGTATCGAACCGTATGGACCAGATTCCTTCGAAGGACTCCATGCCGGGTTCGTTGTATTCGGATTTGGCCAAGATTTACGAGAAGGCCGTACAGTTCCCGACAGGCGGATCCATCACGATCATTGCCGTGACGACTCTGTCTGGTGGTGACATTACCCATGCCGTACCAGATAATACTGGTTACATCACCGAGGGTCAGCTCTATTTGCGTCGTGACAGTGATGTGGGTAAGGTAATCGTCGATCCGTTCCGCAGTTTGTCTCGTTTGAAACAGTTGGTTACGGGCAAGAAGACGCGTGAAGACCATCCGCAGGTGATGAATGCTGCCGTACGTCTGTATGCCGATGCTGCCAATGCCAAGACCAAATTGGAGAATGGTTTCGACTTGACCGATTACGACAATCGAGCCCTCTCGTTTGCGAAGGACTACTCATCCAAGTTGTTGGCTATCGATGTGAATCTGGATACGACCGAGATGTTGGATGTGGCTTGGGGATTGTTTGCCAAGTATTTCAAACCGGCTGAGGTGAACATCAAGCAGGTATTGGTGGATAAGTATTGGAAATCATAACAAGTACTGTGTATGGCAATCAAGTTTCAATATAATAAGACCTCGCTTCAGCAATTGGAAAAGCAGCTGAAGATGCGCGAGCGTTCGCTTCCTACCATCAAGAGTAAGGAGAGTGCGTTGCGTATCGAAGTGAAGCGCACCAAAGATGAGGTGAGAGCATTGGAACTTCAGCTTGAGCAGGAGATACAGAGCTACGATACGATGATGGCGTTGTGGAATGAGTTTCGTCCCGAACTGATTCAGGTGAAGGATGTGACGCTCTCTTCCAAAAAGATTGCCGGTGTCATGGTCCCGTTGCTGGAGGATATCCAGTTCGAGATCGGATATTACAGTATCTTCACGGCTCCGGCCTGGTACACCGATGGTATCGCGTTGTTGAAGCAACTGGCACGTACAGGTATCGAGGCCGAGTTCTCAAGCATGAAACTGGAGTTATTGGAGCATGCCCGGAAAAAGACAACACAAAAGGTGAACCTGTTTGAGAAGGTCCAGATTCCGGGATATAAGGATGCGATCCGCAAAGTGAAACGATTTATGGAGGATGAGGAATCACTCTCTAAATCTTCGCAAAAGATCATGCGTGCCAATCAGGAAAAACGGAAAGCGAAAGAAGAAATGGAGGCAAGCGTATGATAGCAAAAATGAATAAACTCTCCTTCCTGATTTATCATAAGGAGTATGCGTCATTCTTGGAACAGTTGCGCGAATTGGGGGTAGTTCATGTGGAACTGAAGCAACAGGGTGAGATGGATGAATCCCTGCAGGCTCTGCTCCATCGTCAAGCTACCTATAAGACGCTGTTCAAGGAGATGACGATCTGGGCTGCTTCGGCTCCCGCATCGGAGAACGCTCCCTCAACCGATGATATGGCTCGGACGATGCAGCTGTATGAGACGGCTCAACACGAGCTGCAACAGTTGCAACAACAGCTTCCTGCCTTGGAGAAGGAGATCGCCCAAATGGAAGTTTGGGGCGAATTCGATTGGAACCAAGTAGCTGCTGTCGAGGCGAATGGCTGGAAGATGCAATTCTTCTGTTGCCCGGAGAAGGCCTTCGACGAGTCGTGGGTGGATACGTTCCATGCCCTGGTAATCGAGGTTCGGGCTGGCCAATGTTATTTCGTGACGGTGAATTGTGAACCGGTCGAGATCGAGGCTGAAGTGGTGCGGTTGCCGCAACAGTCTCTGTCGGCTTTAACGGCTGCACGCCAACAGTTGTTGGATCGTATCGAAGCGCAGAAAAAGCAGTTGGCCCAATGCTGTGCTTCGCATCTTGCTGTGGTGGAGTCGGCTTTGCTCGATGCACAAAGCGAGATCGATCTGTTGCAAGTGAAGTTGGGCGGTGAGTCGATGGCTGATGGATCCCTGGTTCTGTTGGAGGGCTGGGTACCGGTAGAAAACGAAGCAGCTGTACGGGCTATGCTGGAATCAAGTGGTGTCTATTATGAGATTCGTCCGGCCGAAAAGGAGGACAATGCGCCGATCAAATTGCAGAACAATGCCGTGACCCGTCTCTTTGAGGTGTTGACCAAGATGTATGGTATGCCGGATTATGGCGAGTTTGACCCGACACCGTTGCTGGCTCCCTTCTATGCACTCTTCTTTGGTCTGTGTGTGGGTGATGCAGGTTATGGCTTGCTGTTGGTTGTCTTGGGTCTTTATCTGAAGACGAAGGTGTCCAAGTCGATGGCAGGTATGATGAATCTGTTGATCACGTTGGGTGCTGCCACTACGGTCGTAGGCGCATTGGTTGGTACCTTCTTTGGTGTAGAACTGGTGAAACTGGACTTGCCAGAGTGGTTGAAACAATGCATGATTGTGGGTAAGTTTGGCGAGACGGCCTACGACAAGACCATGGTCTTTGCGTTGGTAGTCGGTATGTTCCATATTTGCTTTGCCATGGTGGTCAAGGCGGTTTGTTCGACTGTCCGTTATGGCTTCAAGAACTCGTTGTCAGCCTGGGGTTGGTTGTTGCTGGTCGGTGGATCGGTGACCGTGGCTACCTTGAACTACTTGGAGGTGATCTCCATGGATGCGTCCAAGATGGCGTTCATGATCATTGGAGGTGTTTCGGCCATTGGCATCTATTTGCTCAACAACCTTCGTCGGAATATCCTGGTCAATGTAGGAGCCGGGTTATGGGATACCTATAACATGGCGACCGGTTTGATGGGCGACCTGCTTTCCTACCTGCGTCTTTACGCATTGGGCTTGGCTGGCGGTATGCTGGGAGGCGTGTTCAATACGTTGGGTATGCAGTTGCGCGACAGCATGAGCGACCTGTTGTGGGGTATCCCCGGCTGGATCTGCTTTGGTCTGATTTTTGTATTTGGTCACGGATTGAACATTGCGCTCTCCTGTCTGAGCGGTTATGTACACTCCATTCGTTTGACCTTTGTCGAATATTTTAAGAATTCAGGATATGATGGTCGAGGTGTTGCCTATAAGCCCTTCTCCTCAGTCCGCGAAAAAGAATAATTTCAAAGCAATTTAATAACAATTTAAAACTATAATCATTATGGACGTAACTCTTTTATTAGGTTATTTGGGATTGGGCTTGATGTTGGCCCTTGCAGGAATCGGTAGTTGCTATGGCACAACAATTGCAGCTAATGCGGCTGAGGGTGCTTTGAAGAAGGATCCTTCCAAGTCAGCTGGTTACATGATCCTTTCAGCTATGCCTGCTTCTCAGGGTTTGTATGGCTTCGTAGCCTTCATGACTGCCGGTGCGATCACTCCGGATAATGCATTGCTGAAATTCGGTATGGGTGTAAGTGTCGGTTTGGTCTTCTTGATCTCAGCTATTCGTCAGGGTCAGTTGTGTGCAAACGGTATTGCCGGTATGGCACAGGGTCACGACGTTCAGACCAATACCATGATTTATGCCGCTCTTCCGGAGTTCTATGCTATCTTGGCTCTGGTAGGTACCTTCTTGGTATAAGATCATTGAAACTTCTTTTATAACCTTACGGGTGTGTCATGTATCGTGGCACACCCGATTATCAATTCAAAAAAGCACAACTATGGCACTTCGGGGCATTCGCAACTTGATTATCGATTTGGGTGGGGTCATCGTTGACCTGACTCGTAGTCGTTGCATTGACGCATTCCAGCAATTGGGGATTCGTGATGTCAGGCAGCATATTTTAAGTAGTGGTCAGCACAAAGATCTGTTTATGAAGTATGAACTGGGATATGTAACCACCCGACAATTTCACGATGAGATGCGCCGGTTGTCCCAACGTCCGCTGACTGACGAGGAGATTGATCAAGCTTGGATTGCCATGTTGGGAGAGGTGCCCACCTATCGTTTGGACCTGTTGCTCTCGCTGCGCAAGCGGTATCGTACCTTTCTGTTGAGCAACACCAACGAGCTGCATTGGGAATGGATGGCCCAGACAGCGTTCACCTATCAAGGATTGCGGGCAGAAGATTTCTTTGACCGGATCTATTTATCCTACAAATTGCACACACAAAAACCAGAGACGCGCATCTTTGAGCATGTCTTGAACAATGCAGGTCTGCATCCGAGCGAAACCTTGTTGTTGGATGATTCCTTGCCCAATTGTCGGACAGCGGAGGCCATGCGCATGAAAGCCTATCAGGTCAAGCCGCGCGAAGACTGGTCCTTCTTATTCCGTTGAGTGGGAGGTTGTGGGCGGATAATTGCGCGTCTCGTCGATGATGTATTCCGGACGCGCTTTGATCTCATCAAACAGGATGCCTACATATTGGCCTAACACACCGACGGTCAGCAGTTGGACACCACCAAAGAAAATGATGATCGTGATGATGGAAGTCCATCCCGATTCCGCATTGCTGAATCCATAGATTTTCCCCAACGTAAACCAGATAGCCAACACCAGCCCGATGACGACCGAACAGAAGCCGAGACTGGCTGCCAACCGTAGGGGCTTCTTGGAGAAGTAGAGCATGGCTGTGGAGGCAAACTTCAGCATCTTCCGGAAGGGATACTTGGTCTCTCCGGCAATACGTGCTGCCCGTTCATAATAGAAGGGAACCTGATGGAATCCCACCCAACTGATTAGGCCGCGGATATACTTCCCTCGTTCGTGGAACCGGTTGAACTGTTCAATTACCTTACGGTCGATGAGCCGGAAATCACCGGTGTCTAACGGAAACTCCACTTCACTCATGTAATTCAACAAACGGTAAAATAGTTTGGAGGTAAAGAGTTTGAAGAAACTCTCGCCCTCGCGCGATTGGCGTACGCAATACACCACATTGGCTGCTTCACGTGCCTGCAATTCCAACATGGCAGGAATCAGTTCAGGAGGGTCTTGCATATCTGCATCCAGGATAACGGCCAGATCGGCATCACAATGGTTGATACCTGCCGTCACAGCCGGCTGGTGTCCGAAATTGCGTGAGAAATGGATCACTTTGACAGTCGGGTGGGCCGCTGCCAGGTTGTCCAATATCTCCCGTGTACGATCTTGGCTACCATCATTGATATAAATGATTTCTGTCGGGTTGGGAAGCGTATCCAATACTGCCTGGGTCCGTCGATAGGACTCTGCCAACACCAATTCTTCATTGTAACAGGGGACGATGACTGCAATTTTTTTCATGAACTGACAAACTGTTAAGCTTTGAACGTAAAGAATTTGTTGATCAGGAAATTGAGTACGGTGTAAAACAGCATCGCAATCAAATGGTTGTAATAATGGTCGATGGTCAGATTGGCATTCAGCAACAGGATCAAGCCATATTGCAGGACATAGCAGATGACAAAGGCCACTAAAAAGCGCCATGCGCTACGGAACCATCCGGCAGCAGACTCCTTGAACGTCCATTGTTTGTTCCAGATGAAACTGTTGAGTAATCCTGCGATGTAGCCGGTCAGATTGGAGATGCCTTCTGGACAAGAGAGCAGTTTCATCATCAGCCAAATCACAAGCATGGTGATGAGCGTATTGCTCACCCCTACGATACCATATTTAATAGCTTGTTGGATCGTTTTCATATTTTTGAATAGCTTTGCGAGCATGTTCCTCTGTAAACCGCTCCACGTTGGAGATGGCTACCTGTTTCATGAGGAAGTCTCCATATTGATTACATTCTTCGATTGCACGATTGACGACCTGCGTAATCATGGTTTGGAAAGGAAGCAGGATCATGAGGATGGCATATTCCGAGTCAAACGTGATCTCCTCCAATTCACCATCTACCTGCTGCAGGGCGAACTCCATTTCCCGTTCCAAAATCTCCCGTTGGTAGGGCTGGAAGGGCAACAGATGGTTGGACAGCACCATCACTGAGAAGCGCAATTTGTACCCTTTACCCCCTAAACCACAGGAAACATAGATTTGTGGTTCGCGGGAAAACTCGGATTCCAACATGATCTTACATTCCAACAGGGCCATCTCAGCCCAGTCTTTCAGTTCTTCGGATGCCGATTCGGCATACGCCTGTAGGAATCGGAAACTCTTGGCATTTTTAGACCGGGCCAACCAAGCTAAAATGTTCTTTTTATCCTCGTTTGATTCCATCGGGTCATCCAGACGTTGACAGAGAGTTTCGCACTCTTCGTCAGAAATCGGTGTATCACCCCGCTTTTTGTTGGTCCGCAACGAAAACTTGAAGTATTCGACCTGCTTCCGAATCGGGATTTCCCGGTTCAGCAGATGCAACTTCCCATGCTTGATGGAATCTGGCAACTGGTCAAATGATCCATGAATGTCTTTCATACACTTCTCCTTACTTGCTGTTCGATGAAATAACCATTTGTTCGACAAAATCACAAAAGCTGGCTGCACCCCCTTCGGTTTGCATCTGTTGAGCCAGTTGCTGTGCTGCTGTCCGGTAGTTCGGATTCTCGATCAGCTCTTTGACTTTGTGTGTCAGTTCTGCCTCCGTTACCTTTTTGACCCGAATCGGTTCCGGTCCCAATCCCAAGAGATGGGCCCGATAGGCAAAATAGGGCTGATCCAGCATCAACGGAATCACCACCTGCGGAATGCCGGCACGTGCCACACTGTGGGTCGTACCAGAGCCTCCATGATGCAAGACCGCTTGACAATGGGGGAAGATCAAGGCGTGGGGAATCGGCTTCTTCATCAGGAATAGCTGATCGTCCATCGTCAGATGCTCACCCGTATGGGCCCATCCCGATCCAACCACCAATTTGTAGTTCAACTTTCGACAGGTGGCAAGCAACGCATTGCAGAGACGTTCACCCTCAGATGAACTGCAACTGCCAAAGGTGAAGAAAATGGTCGGACGCTGGTCTCTGTGGATGAACCGTAAGATCTCGTCCAACACAGCCTCATCATACGCAAATGTATCGTTGAAACAGTATCCTCCAATCGCCCATTTGTATTTCCAATCCGGATCCACGTTGCCTAAGAACCGACTGTATAACATGAAGTTGTAGGCATACTCTGTTGCATAGAAACCGGCATTTTTCAGCGGTTTCATTCCCAATTGTTCGCGGTTGCGATTGATGGTCTTTTGCGACAGGAAGTTGTTGCCGAGGTTCAATAGTCTCCAGATCAACTTCGGTGGAAACAACCGGTTAGGCTTCGGGTAGGGGAACAGGGGAGGCGGAATCTTGTTTCCGGGAATCAAGGGTGCATAGGCAGTCCGGATAAAGGGCTTCCCGCAATACTCGGCTACACTGGCAGCTGCAAACTCCGAATTGGTGGAGACCAGCAAATCATGCTCCTGTAGCAGAGGTATCAGTTGTTGGAATTGAGAATCAATCACATTACGGATCCATTTCAGATAGGAGGTCGTATCGGTTTTCTCCTTCATCACATTTTGGATATCATCAAACGCCTGTAGGGTGTAAGGGATACCGTATGCCTGAACCTCCTTCTCAAAAAAACGGGGCACATTGAGGGTGACGCTATGCCCCCGTTTGACCAATGCGGTTGCAATCGTCAAATAGGGGAATACGTCTCCTTGTGATCCTCGTGTGACTAATAATATCTTCATGAACTTCAGGCGTTAATCAGACCGATTTGTTTTAACTTGTCCCGATCCAATGCATACTTGTTCTCCAGTTCGACCAGACGTGCTTCCGATACCTGTGTAGCCGGGCCCAACTTGTTGACTTCGCGATTTCCTTTCCAGATGTTCACGAGCATCTTCCGCGGACTGAAGGCCAGACAAGAGGAGATCCAGCAGCTGTGTGTACACCAGCAGTTGGCTTTGAATCCATGTCCGATGGCAGCTATCTCCTGTTTCATTACATCACTGTGCATGACACGCTGGATGTCGAAATCATAATCCTGCAACTTACCTAACGGTTCGCGCAATTCACAGGCACGGAACCGGCCGTCGTAGTCGATCACCAGCGTAGTCTCTCCGGCGGTACAATCATAGCCCCAAGGTGTCGGATGATCGATGTTCTTGGCCCGTACATTGTACATGGTGCGGATGAACCCTTTATAGAAGAAGCGAGCCAACGGCCGACGCAAACCGGTCGTATTGGCGGCTATGCGTTCTGCATAGGCTGAATAGATGGGAGCCGCCTTGTCCTGAATGGCTCGCAACCCCTTTTCATCCAATACTTTCACGCCATCCTCACGGGTGACACCTCGTGCGGCCTCGATGGTATGGTTGGTCAAGTTGAAACGTCCCAACATCCATTCCATGAAATCATTCACCTGATCGATGTTGAATTTCGTAATGACTGTGGCAATGTTGGTGATCACCTTGGCATCATCTTTGAACGTATCGCAAACGCGCTTCAAGGCTGCCAAAGCGATGTAAAAGTTGCCTGGAACCCCACGTTGACGGTCGTGTACCTCTCCGAAACCATCCAATGAAATGCTGACATTGATGTTGCAGTCTGGACAGTTGCGACG
Source organism: Parabacteroides distasonis (assembly GCA_021531775.1). GTDB lineage: Bacteria > Bacteroidota > Bacteroidia > Bacteroidales > Tannerellaceae > Parabacteroides. Next base: position 23,367 of record JAFBIU010000022.1, read on the forward strand.
GAACCGGCCTACCCATTCGATCAGGCGGTCTGCACGCAACGCATTGGTGGGCATATTGACATCTTTGATATGGTTGTTTTTGTAGAACATCTCCAGAATCTCCGGCAGATCATCGCGCAAGGTAGGCTCACCACCCGAAATCCACAACCGGTTGATCTCCCCGGCTGTCTCGGAGATTTTGCGCATTTCGTCAAATGTCAAATCACGTTCTCTTTTGGCCATATCATCTGCGTAGAAACACATGGCGCATTTGGAGTTACATCTTCCCGTGACAAAGAGGAAAATCGATTCCAATTTACGGGTTGTATTCATCGCTTGGAATGAACTTCCAGTGCGTTTTACTTTCATTGTCATTTTCTCTTTTAGTACATAAAAAGTGGATCCATGCAAGATGGATTCTGATTTCAGGCCTCAAAGATACGATTTTTCATTTTTATCTTTTATATTTGCTTCCAAAAATAAAAGGATTATCACGTGGAAACAAGAATAAAACTATCTGTCAAGGGATTGACCAGTACGCAAACGCAGGTGGGGGCATACGCCCTGATTTTGGCGGAAGAGAATGGCTCTCGTCGGATTCCGATCATTGTGGGAGCCTCCGAAGCTCAGTCCATTGCCATTGCGATGGAACGGATCATGACGCCTCGTCCATTGACACACGATCTGTTCATCTCGTTCATGCATGCATTCGGCATCGAATTGGAAGAGGTGGTCATTGTGCGTTTTTCAGACGGTATTTTCTATTCGGTCCTGCGTTTCAATGATGGCGAGAAGCGGATCGAACTGGATGCCCGCACCTCCGATGCCATCGGAATTGCCATGCGCCTGCATTGTCCCATCTATACGACGGAGGAGGTGATACAGGCCTGTGGTGTCGCGTTCGTCGATGATACGACGGAGGCAAATTCCGCTGTTGATCGGGAACAGGCTGCAGAACAAGCAGCGGAACCGGAAGATATGCAGAGTGAGCAGTCGTTGCAGAAATGGTTGTCGCTCTTGGATAAGGAGGACCTGAACAGACGCATGGAACGAGCGATTCAGAACGAGGATTACGAACATGCGAAAATGTATCGGGACGAATTGCAACGACGGAATCAAATTTCTTAAATAAATGAATCTTTGCCTATGGAACTGTTGGAATGGAATGGGATGGCCATACTGCGTGGCATCTTAGGTGTAGGGGCGGTGATGGCCATCGCTTGGTTATTGAGTTACGATCGTAAACGAATCGATTGGCGTCTGGTAGGCAGTGGGCTGTTGATGCAGTTGCTGTTTGCCGTAGCGGTCTTGTACCTGCCTGTATTGGGCTCTGTGTTGGAGTTTTGTGGTCAACTATTTATCAAACTGATGCACTTCACATCAGCTGGTTTGGAGTTTTTGTTAGGGCCCTACGCCTCGAAGCAGAACGGGCTCAGTTTTCTGATGCACTCCCTGCCGATTGTCATCTTCTTTTCCGCCTTGGTTTCGCTCCTGTATCATTGGGGCATCCTGCAACAGATCGTACGGGGGTTCGCCTGGGTGTTGCGCAAATGGTTGCCGATTACCGGTGTGGAGGGACTGGTCTCTTCCGGCAATGTCTTTTTGGGCATGACGGAATCACCCGTTCTGATCCGGCCCTATCTGAACAGTATGACCCGTTCGGAACTCTTTTTGGTGATGGTTTCGGGCATGGGCACCATTGCCGGTACGGTCATGGGTACCTATATCAGTATGTTGGCAGGCGGCGATCCTGCCTCACAGGTATTGTTTGCCAAACACCTGTTGTCCGCCTCTGTGATGGCAATTCCCGGATCCATTGTGATAGCCAAGATGATCTGTCCGCAGACCGAATCGGTCATAGAACATTCGTTGCAGTTCCAGCAGGAGCGGGGCAATGTGTTGCAAGCCATTTCGAACGGTACCCAGACAGGTCTGAAACTCTTCTTCAACATAGCCGCCATGCTGCTGGTGTTCATCTCATTGGTGGCATTGGCCAACTACCTGCTGAGTGATCTGCTGGGTCATTATACCGGTTTGAATGATTGGATCGCCCAATGGACCAACGGCCGGCATCAGGGACTCACCTTCGAGTGCCTGTTGGGCGTGATCACGGCACCCTTGGTCTGGTTGGTCGGAGTCCCTGGAGAAGATGTGCTGCTGGTCGGTTCGCTCTTGGGCGAGAAAACCATCCTGAATGAGTTCGTCGCTTACGCCCAACTGCAATCGTGGCGAGAGGCAGGCCTTTTCCTCTTTGACAAATCCGTGATCATGTCCACCTACATCCTGTGTGGGTTTGCCAATATCTCTTCTATCGGCATCCTGTTGGGTGGATTGGGTATTTTGGCTCCGGATAAGAAAGAGTTGATTGCACGCATGGGACTTCGTTCCATGCTCGCAGGCGGATTGGTTTCCCTCTTGTCTGCCGCTTTGGTCGGTATGATGATGGGGGCTTGAACCGCCTCTGTCAGCCGCATCAACCCCTCCCGACAGCATCAACACAGGTTTCCGGTCAGACAACGCTCGATGTAGTTGGGCGGAATGGTTGTACGAGGCACTTTGCATCCGTTGAACCATTTGTGCAGGGGCAGGTCAAACCCGACGCCATTCATGTAGTTGTAGAGGGAGATCCGCAGTCCCTCCCCGAACCGTTCGTGATCGGCACCGGTCAGGTCTTCAAACTGTACATCGTTACGGGCGAATCCGCCGAAGGGCGGTTCGGTCACCCGACATTGGTATTGTTCCGGATGAAGTCCGACCGGACTGTGGGCCGTCATGGCAAACCGATGCCAGAAACCGGACTGGATCAGACCGGCGGCAAACAGTTGTCGCACAATTTCCAAGGAGTCGATGGTCTCTTGGGCGGTCTCGGTCGGGAAACCATACATCAGGTAGGCATGTACCAGAATGCCCGCTTGGCTGAAGTGGTGAGTCACCTGCGCCACCTGCGGAACCGTTACCCCCTTGTTGATCAACTTTAATAGTCGGGGAGAGGCCACCTCCAGTCCACCCGATACGGCAATGCAGCCGCTTTGACGCAACAGGTCGCACAACTCTTGCGTGAAACTCTTCTCGAAACGGATGTTTCCCCACCAGACTACGGTCAGTTGCCGGCGGATGATCTCTTGTGCCAGCTCCCGTAACAGGGCAGGTGGAGCCGCTTCATCCACAAAATGGAAACCGATCTCGCCGGTCTCTTCGATCAGCTGCTCCATGCGGTCGGCAATCAAGGCCGCTTTCGTAGGCACGTAACGCTTGATGTAGTCGAGCGAACCGTCACAGAAGGTACATTTCCCCCAATAACAGCCATGAGCCAGCGTCAGCTTGTTCCAGCGTCCGTCGCTCCAGAGCTTGTGCATCGGATTGGCAATCTCCATGACCGAGAGGTAACGTTGCAACGGCAATCCGCTGTAATCCGGTCGGCCAGACTCCTCCGGTTGGCATTCGGGCAACTCCGGCTGGTCATACCAACGGATGCTACCCTCCTCCAAGCAGGCGGTCCGCTTCAGGAGCCGTTTGTCTCCTTCCCCTTGCAGATAGCGAATCAGCTGGCGTAAGGGAACCTCTCCATCGTCAAACAGCAGGTAATCGCCATACTGGAAGAAGCGGGCATCTGTGATAGAGCGCAGTTCCGTATTGACAAATCCTCCACCAAACGCTACGGACACCTCCGGATAGTGTTGCTTGATCCATTGACCACACCGGAGGGCACTGTACAGATTGCCCGGAAAGGGAATCGAGATGGCCACCAACGAGGGCTGCTCAGCCTCCATGCGTGCCGCTAAAAGCCGGAGCAGGATACGGTCTGTAAAGCGCACCGGTTGGGCCAGTGCCTGTTCGATGGGTGTGAAAGAGGAGGCACATCGTCCCAAATGTTCCGCATAGCGGCTGAATCCAAATTCCGGATCGACACTCTCTTGAATCAAGGTGGCTATGCCCTCTACATAACGGGTTGCCAAGAAGCGGGCCTTGTCACGCATTCCCAACATCCCGAATGCCCATTCCAATTCCTCTTCATCGTTTGCCTTATGAGCCATCTCGGGCAGGTAGCTGCCCAAGCAGATCCGGTAAGCCAGTGCGTCGTGCCCTCCTTGCAGGAAGGTCATCACCGGCTCAATGGTCTGCAAATAACGCTCCTGTTGCTGCAGGATCCTGCGAGATGCCTTCGAGAGCCGTCCGGATCCTTTCGAGACCGCTTCAAAGAGCTCCTGCAGCCCTGCGCGCGAGAAGAGAGCCAAGATCACCTCCAAACTCAAGTCGGCCTGCGTAGCCTCCATCCCCTGCCGGTTCAGATAACTCTTCAGATAGGCTGTCGAGGGGTAGGGGGTGTTCAGTTGGGTGAAGGGCGGAATGAGCAACAATGTTTTCATAACGTCCGGTTGATCTGTTCGATGTAGTCCAAAATCTCGTCACGTCCCTCTTTCTTCTCGGATGAGGAGAAAAAGACAGGAGGCAACTCTTCCCACTGTTCGAGCAATTTGGCCTCATAGAGACGGAAGTTTTCCTGCAAGCGTCCCTTGCTGATCTTGTCTGTCTTCGTGAAGATGATGGCAAAGGGAATGCCGTTTTCACCCAACCACTCCATGAATTCCAAGTCGATCTTCTGTGCCTCGTGACGGCAATCAACCAGCACGAAGAGGTTGGTCAGCTGTTCGCGTTCCAGCACGTAGCTCTCGATGATCTTGCGGAGCTTCTCGCGTCCCTCTTTGCCTCGTTGGGCATAGCCATATCCGGGCAGATCGACCAGATACCATTCGTCATTGATCAGAAAATGGTTGATCAGCATGGTTTTGCCTGGAGTCTGGGAGGTCAATGCCAACCCCTTCTTGTTCGTCAGCATATTGATGAGTGAGGATTTGCCTACATTACTTCGACCGATGAAGGCATATTCCGGCTTGTTCCCGTCGGGACATTTGGCCACGTTCGTGTTACTGATTACAAATTCTGCACTTTTTATTTCCATGATGCTACTATCTAAATGTGTTCTTAAAACGAATTGTTAGGAATGTTGAAGTCGGAACCTGGAAGAGATCCAGAGTCCGACAAATGTGATCAGTCCGTTGATCATCAGCATCTCATAGCCGAAGGTGTAACCTGCATACTGCTTGGCAACATAGTCCAAGGTGAAGCAGGCCAGCGGAGCGGTCACACAGATATAGGGCACCCACCGGTCTGCCGGCTGCTTGCGGGTGAAGAGACCGAAGAGGAAGAGCCCTAAGAGCGGTCCGTAGGTGTAGGAGGCAATCATGTAGATGGCATCAATCACGCTACGGCTATTGACGGCTTTGAATATCAAGATGATGATGGCAAACAGTACGGAGATGACCAGATGCACCTTCAGACGGGTCCGTTTGGCCTGTTTGGCCTCCTCCTTTTCAATCCCTAAAATATCCACACAGAAGGAGGTGGTGAGGGCGGTCAAGGCCGAGTCGGCACTACTGAAGGCAGCGGCAATTATACCGATCGTGAAGAAGACCAGAATGGTGCTCCCCAACAGACCGGAGGTACAAAACATCGGCAGGATGTCATCACTCAACACCGGCAGTTCGATTTGCTGTTGGGCAGCCAAGGTCAGCAGCAGGATACCCAATGATAGGAAAAGGAAGTTGACCGGTGTGAAGGCAAAACCATACACATACATGTTCTTCTGGGCCTCCCGCAGACTCTTGCAAGAGAGGTTTTTCTGCATCATGTCTTGATCCAGACCCGTCATCACGATGGTGATGAAGATACCGCTCAGGAACTGCTTGAAGAAGTTTTGGGTGCTATGCCAGTCGGCAAACTCAAAGATTCGGAAGTGGGGACTCTCCGTGATGGTCTGCACCATGCCAGGCATGTCCAATCCCATCCGCTCCTTGACTTGCCAGATGATGACGACCAGCATCCCCACCAGGCAAAGCGTCTGCAACGTATCGGTCCAGATGATGGTCTTGATGCCGCTCCGGAAGGTGTAGAGCCACACCAAGAAGATGCTGAGTACCACGGTGACCGCAAAGGGAATGTTCCACGTGCTGAAGACGTAGGTCTGTAGGATGAGGGCCACTAAATAGAGTCGGGCGGCTGCTCCCACGATCTTGGAAAGCAGGAAAAAAGAAGCCCCTGTCTTGTACCCTCTCGGTCCGATCCGGTCGCGCAGATAGGAGTAGATGGAGGTGAGCTGCAACTTGTAATACAGGGGCAGAAGCACTTGCGCGATCAGTATGTAGCCGAAAAAGAAGCCAAAGACCGTCTGCATGTAGGTCATGTCGATACTTCGCACCATGCCCGGGACCGAGACAAAGGTGACACCCGAGAGGGAGGTACCGATCATGCCGATGGAGACGATGTACCAAGGGGATTTCCGATTACCCAAAAAGAACGCATCGTTGCCGGAGCTGCCTCGTCCTGTGATCCATGCGATGAGGAGCAGGAGCGCAAAATAACCGGCAATAATCAAGAGAATGGTTGTACTGTTCATGAACTGTTCCTAATTTGCGAGTGCAAATGTAAAGAAAAACTTGGAAACCACGTTTACTAAAAATGAAGATATCCTCAACCCTCCACGAAGATAGCTTCATGGGCTTACGAAGATATCTTCGTAAGCCAACGAGGTTAATTAGCCAACGCTGGACTCTATAACCGGAGGCCTGCTAACAGAAAGGGTGTGTCAAACTGAATGGACACACCCTTCTTTTATGCCGGATCCCCAAGGAGGCTTATAGACGAGTCAATACGACAGAGCGGAACTCCACATCGTTGCCTTCGCTCTGAAGGGCAATGTAACCCTCCTTGACCTTATTGGTACCGATGTTCTGCAACTCACCGTTGATATAGACTGTGATCACACCATTCTTCACGTAGATGGTGGCCTTGTTCCATTCACCAGCCGGTTTCTCGGTCGATTCTTTCCATTTCTTGACTACCGGAAATGCGGGACGAGGTTGTCCTGCCGGAGCTTGGTATTCTGCTACATCCGAACCGGAAAGCAGGACGAAGTCACCTGCATCACCGGCATGGAGCTGACATTCAACAGCATTGGGGAAGGGGTTCTTCAGCTCTTCGATGAGCAGGAATATACCGCTGTTGGAGGCTACACCATTCGGCCAGCGCCATTCAACCTCCAGCTTGAAGTTGCTGTATTTCTCCTTCGTGTACATGTATCCGAAAGGCTTGCCGCTGATGTGGATCAGACCATCCTGGATGTAGAACACCTTCTCTGCCGGAACAGAATTCTTATCGACCATGAATTCCCAGTTCGACAAGTTCTTGCCGTTGAACAACTTTTCTACTTTCTGAGCACTTGTGAGGCTCGGCATACCGATCAGGGCTGCTCCTAACAACATCCATTTCCATACGTGGCTGGCGGATGAACCATTCTGCTTGTTTTGCTTCATTACTTGTATATATTAGAGATATTGATTATTGAATCAGTTTGCGGTAACGGACACGCTTGGGCTCCTGATAGCCCGACTGTTTCCGCTTGAACTCTTCGTATTCGGAGTAGCTACCCTCGTAGAAGACCACTTGCGAATCGCCTTCGAAAGAGAGGATGTGCGTACAGATACGATCCAGGAACCAACGGTCGTGCGAAACGACTACTGCACAACCGGCAAAGTTCTCCAGACCCTCTTCCAGTGCCCGCAACGTATTGACGTCGATATCGTTGGTCGGTTCGTCGAGCAACAGCACGTTGGCACCAGCTTTCAGGGTAAGGGCTAAGTGCAGACGGTTCCGTTCACCACCGGAGAGTACACCACAGAGTTTCTCTTGATCGGCTCCGGCAAAATTGAACTTCGAGAGATAGGCACGCGCATTCACCTCCTTGTTGCCGACACGAATCAGTTCCTGTCCGCCCGATACGACTTGATAGACCGACTTCTTCGGGTCGATGTCCTTGTGGGTCTGGTCGGCATAACCAACCGTTACGGTTTCACCCACTTCGAAGTTACCGGAGTCGATGCTCTCTTGCCCCATGATCATCTTGAAGAGGGTAGTCTTACCGGCTCCATTCGGACCGATCACACCCACAATGCCGTTAGGCGGTAAGGCAAAGTTCAGGTCGTCGAAGAGCAGCTTGTCGCCAAAGGCCTTGGCCACATGTACCGCCTCGATCACCTTGTTGCCCAAACGAGGACCGTTCGGGATGAAGATCTCCAGTTTGGCTTCGCGCTCCTTCTGATCCTCGTTGAGCAATTTCTCGTACGAGTTCAGACGAGCCTTTCCCTTGGCCTGACGTGCCTTGGGAGCCATGTTGATCCATTCCAACTCCCGCTCCAAGGTCTTCCGGCGCTTGCTGGCCTGCTTCTCCTCCTGAGCCATCCGTTTGGTTTTCTGGTCCAGCCAAGAAGAGTAGTTGCCCTTCCAAGGAATGCCTTCGCCACGGTCGAGCTCCAGAATCCAACCGGCTACATGATCCAGGAAGTAACGGTCGTGCGTGATGCAGATGACCGTACCGGCATATTGTTGTAAATGTTGCTCCAACCAGTCGATGGACTCGGCATCCAAGTGGTTGGTCGGCTCGTCGAGGAGGAGCACATCGGGCTGTTGCAACAAGAGACGGCAAAGTGCCACACGCCTGCGTTCACCACCCGAGAGGGTGTCCACAATCTGGTCTTCGGGCGGAAGGCGCAAGGCATCCATCGCACGCTCCAGCTTGCTGTCGAGGTTCCAGGCATCGCACGCGTCGATCTTGTCCTGCAGTTCGGCCTGACGGGCGATCAAGGCATCCATCTTGTCCGGATCTTCCAATACTTCCGGATCGGCAAAGCGTTCGTTGACCGCCTCAAACTCGGCCAATAGATCGACCGTAGCCTGTACGCCCTCCTGTACAATCTGCTTAACGGTTTTGCCCGCTTCCAACTTCGGATCCTGCTCCAGATAGCCTACCGAATAGCCCGGCGAGAAAACCACTTCGCCTTGATACTCCTTATCGATGCCGGCAATGATTTTCAGCAAGGTTGATTTACCCGAACCATTCAGGCCGATGATGCCGATCTTGGCTCCATAGAAGAAAGAGAGGTAGATGTTTTTCAACACCTGTTTCTGTGGGGGAAAGATTTTGCTGACCCCGACCATCGAGAAAATAATCTTTTTGTCGTCTGCCATATTTTATTCGTTATTCTTTAAAATGGAATTTTGTTTCTGCTGGACAAAGATACGACTTTGTTGCTAATTTCAGCCTCCGAAAGGCGTCATCTCGAAAATTGTTGTACATTTGTGTCGTTTTCTAACTATTAAAACAGATTATCAGTATGAGCAAACAAGAGGACGATTTCCTGTATGATGAGGATGATGCGGTGAAGTATATCCGCAATTATCTCCCGCAAGAATTGAAATCCAAGTTCAAGAATGATGACATTCTGTACATCTTGGATCTGATCTACGACTATTACGAGTCGAACGGGTTGCTGAGTGAGGATGCATCGGACGACCAATTGGTGGAGATTGACGAGGATGAACTGATCGAGTATGTCATCAAGAATGCCAAACGGGATCAGGTGGGACTCTTCGAGGCTGAAGAGGTTGCCTTGATTGTGCAAGGCGAGATGGCTTATTGCGAGTCAATCAACATGTTTGATTGAACTATATTATAATGTAGTATTCATGTAAAAAGAAGAATTATGAGAAATTGGAAGTTTTTATCGGTATTGTTGTTGTGTATGGCAGTTGTGTTCAGCAGCTGTGGAACCTGGAATAATACAGCCAAGGGTACAGCCATTGGTGTCGGTGGTGGTGCTGCCGTGGGTGCAGGTATTGGTGCCATTGCCGGAAATACCGCTTTGGGTTCGATCATCGGAGCCGCTGTGGGTGGTACGGCCGGAGCATTGATCGGCAAGAAGATGGACAAGCAGAAGAAGGAACTGGAGGCATCGTTGCCCGAAGAGGCAGTGGTGGAGACCATCAACGAGGGTGAAGCGCTGAAGGTGACGTTTGATTCGGGTATCCTGTTCGCTACCAACTCCAGTACGGTGAGTGCCGCTTCGAAGAGTGCGTTGCGCAATTTGGCAACCAGCCTGAATGCCAACCCGGATACAGACATCAAGATCGTGGGTCATACCGACAGCACGGGTAAGGTGGACTACAACCAGACCTTGTCTGAAAAGCGTGCGAAGAGTGTCTATGACTACCTGATGGAAGACCAGGGTATCAGCAGCACACGCATGACATTCGAAGGAAAGGGTATTCATGAACCGGTAGCCGATAATGCGACTCCCGAAGGTCGTGCCAAGAACCGTCGCGTCGAAATCCTGATCCTGCCGAACCAGCGGATGATCCAGCAGGCACAAGACGGAACATTGAAATAATTCGGTGGATTTATGACCGAAAACAGGAGCCTCCATAGGCAGAAACGGGGTGAAAGGTAAAAAAAACAGGTAGATAAGGTTGTGCAATCAAAAAGTTTTTATACCTTTGCACCCCGTAACTGATAGGCAGTTACCAAGTGAAAGATTTGCTTCTGATCGTGATGCTAGTTCGGACGTGAAAATTTCAGTTGTATGTTTGATTTATTACATGTAATATAAATAAGATACGAGATGTCTAAAATTTGTCAAATTACCGGAAAGAAAGCAATGGTTGGCAACAACGTTTCTCACTCTAAAAGAAGAACGAAACGTAAATTTGATGTTAACCTGTTTACGAAAAAGTTCTACTGGGTAGAACAGGATTGTTGGGTTAGCCTGAACATTTCAGCCGCAGGCTTGCGTACCATCAATAAACTTGGTTTGGATGCAGCTATCAAACAGGCAGCTGAAAAGGGTTATTTAAACGCTTAATTTGGGAGGATTGAACAATGGCAAAGAAAGCAAAAGGTAACAGAGTTCAGGTGATTTTGGAATGCACAGAGCATAAGGATAGCGGTATGCCGGGTACTTCAAGATATATCACAACGAAGAACAGAAAGAATACAACTCAGCGTTTGGAGTTGATGAAATACAACCCGATCCTGAAGAAAATGACGTTACATAAAGAAATTAAGTAATAGGAGATTTAAACAATGGCAAAAAAAGCAGTCGCAACATTTAAGAAGGGTGACGGCCGTACTTTTTCGAAAGTGATCAAGATGGTCAAGTCTCCGAAAACTGGTGCTTACATTTTCCAGGAAGAAATGGTTCCGAATGAAGCAGTAAAAGATTATTTCGCAAAATAAATGATTTTGCAGTTTGAAATAAGAAAGCCCCTTTCTCGATGAAGAAAGGGGCTTTTTTAATTATTTCCGCTGTGGGCGCATCTGCTGATAGGCTTTCAGTTGTTCCTCATTCAGGATGGTGGCCAATTGCTTGGTCATATCTTCGCGCTCTTTTGCCATCTCTTCGCGGCTCGGACGTCCTTGTCCTTCACGTTTCTTCTGAAAATCCGTAAACAGGGCAGTCACCTTTGCCGTCTGTTCGTCAGTCAGCTTCAGTTCCGTCTTCATTTGGTTGACCTGCTGTTCCACTGTCATACGGGGGGGACGACCACCCTGATTCCGTTGGGCTACAATATTACCCATGCACATCACTTGCGTAGCAATTCCTACGAATACAATCCAATGTTTCATCTTCTTGAAATATTAAGTTAGCAATATCGTTATTGCCACTTAGATGAAACGAATAGGTCATGGTTTAATCGCTATGGATCCGTTTTAAAGAAATTTCTGATCCTTTAAAACTTGCCGGAACACCTCTGAGAAATGTTCATTGGCGGCCTTTGTGTAGCGAACATCCGTAAAGACTTGGGCGAGTGTCTCTTTGCCGTTGTCTTTCACAAACTGCTGGTTGACGGGTAATGACTCCTTCTCGGCATAGAGCTCATCGATACGGGCTGGCGTATAGTCCACATAGCTTTCCTGATGTACGATCGCTTCCAAGGGCAACCGTTCGGGTTGTGCCGGCAGGGGTTCGGCAGGATAGCCCACCGTCAAGGTGACAACGGGAACCACACGCTCCGGCAATTGGAGGGCCCGGATGATCTGATCGGCATTGTAGGTAGTCGTGCCCAAGTAGCAGATGCCTAATCCACGTGCTTCGGCAGCATCACAAAAGCTTTGGGCAAAGATGGTCGCATCCAAGGTTGCGGCCATGAAGGTCTGCAGATTGTCGAATCCGGCTTCAGCCTGACGTTGTTCGGCCCATTTCACGAAGCGGTTGGTGTCGGCACAGATGGTCAGGACCACCGGAGCCGTGGTGATCATCGGCTGGTTGAAGTGGGCAGGAGCCAAGCGGGCTTTACCCTCAGCCGAGCGGGTGACAACGACACTATAGAGCTGCATGTTGCCTGTGTTAGAGGCACGTGCAGCCACTGCTAACAATTCTTGAAGCATCTCTTCCGAGATGGCTTTGTCGGCATATTGACGGATGGTCCGTCTGTTCTTCATACTTTCCACGGGATGAATCTTGTTTATATTTCCAATTAAGTTGTATCTTTGTCTCTGTAAACAGAGCTATTTCTTGTTGCAAACTTACAAAAAAACATCATACATCATGTCTTCGAAAGTATATTTTACCAATTTGCGCACCACTCCCTCCAGTAATCTGTTGGACAAGATGGAGCGTGTAGTCAGAAGAGCCGGTATTGCGGACATCGATTTCAAGGGGCAGTTTGTGGCCATCAAGATCCATTTTGGAGAGCCGGGTAACTTGGCTTATATCCGTCCTAACTATGCAGCCCGTATGGTATGCATCCTGAAAGAATTGGGAGCTAAACCCTTCTTGACAGACTGTAACACACTCTATTCGGGTGGTCGTGCCAATGCGGTCGATCATTTGCAGGCTGCTACGGAGAATGGTTTCAATCCGTTGTCCGCTGGCTGCAACGTCATCATTGCGGATGGTGTGAAGGGTACTGATTTTCGGGAAGTGACTATCAATGGAGCCTATTGCAAGGCTCCCAAGATCGGAACCGCCTTGGTAGATGCGGACATCGTGCTCTCCATGACCCATTTCAAGGGACATGAACAGGCCGGTTTCGGTGGTGTGCTGAAAAACTTGGGTATGGGTGGTGCAGCTGTACCGGGTAAATTGGAGTTGCATAGTGCCTCCCAGCCGCGGGTCATCGAGAAGAACTGTAAGGGATGCAACATCTGTGTGCGCCATTGTGCACATGATGCGATCCATCTGAATGCCGACCGGAAGGCGGTCATCGACTATAGCAAGTGCGTGGGTTGTGGTCAATGTGTGGCTTTGTGCCAGCACGATGGAGCAGTGATGGGAGCAGACGATACGTCGGAACACCTGAACTGTAAGATTGCGGAATATACGCAAGCCGTCTTGTTGGAGAAGCCCCATTTCCATGTCAGCTTCATCATGAATGTATCACCGGAGTGTGACTGCTGGAACCATAACGATGCAGCCGTTGTTCCCGATTTAGGCATTGCCGCTTCATTCGATCCGGTGGCCTTGGATCAGGCTTGTGCCGATTTGGTGATCAATGCACCCATGTTGCAGACCGAGAACCGTTTGTCTGAAATCTGCAAGCATCATGAACATCCGGAGGCTGACAAGTTCCACCTGCTGCATCCCGATACCCATTGGCAGGCTGGCTTGGAACATGCCGAGAAGATCGGATTGGGTACACGTCAGTATGAATTGATTCAAGTTTAACAAAAGCATTGTAGAAGTTGTCAGTTGTTTCAGTTATGAATGATACGATTTGTGCCGTTTCGACGGCACCGGGTATGGGAGGAATTGCCGTGATCCGTGTATCGGGTCCGGAAGCCATCGCGATTTGTGATCGGATATTCGAACCGGCTCGTGCGGGTAATCGGTTGCCTATGCGTCAAGCCAATACGTTGACTTACGGTACGATCCGTCGTGGTGAGGAGCTGGTGGATGAGGTCGTTGTCTCGCTCTTTCGGGCACCTCATTCGTTCACCGGAGAAGATACGGTCGAGATTGCCTGCCATGGTTCGCTCTACATTCAACAGCAACTCTTACAGCTTCTGGTAGAACAGGGTTGTCGGGGGGCACGTCCGGGGGAATATACCGAACGTGCTTTCCTCAATGGCCGGATGGATTTGAGTCAGGCAGAGGCGGTGGCCGATCTGATCGCTTCGACTTCAGCCGGTGCCCATCGCTTGGCCATGAACCAGATGCGAGGTGGCTTCAGCAAGGAACTGAAGAGGTTGCGCGACCAATTGTTGCACGTGACCTCCTTGATGGAACTGGAACTCGACTTTAGTGATCACGAAGAGCTGGAGTTTGCCGACCGATCCGAGTTGCAGGCGTTGGTGACACAGATTGAGGAGGTCATCGGTCGTCTGGCTCGTTCGTTCAAGTTGGGCAATGTGATCAAGAATGGTATTCCGGTGGCCATTGTGGGTGAGACGAATGCCGGTAAATCGACGTTGTTGAATGCTTTGGTCGGAGAGGAGCGTGCCATCGTGAGCGACATTCACGGTACGACACGCGATGTGATTGAAGATACAGTCAACCTGAACGGACAGTTGTTCCGTTTCATCGATACAGCCGGTATTCGGGAGACGCATGACACGATTGAGTCGTTAGGTATCGAGCGTACGTTCCGCAAACTGGAACAGGCAACCATTGTCTTATGGCTGATCGATGCGACGGAGGCTGCTGCTCAATATGCGGCCTTGGCTCCTCAGATCGTGCCTCGTTGTGCCGACAAGCAGTTGATTTTGCTCTACAACAAATCGGATCTATTGATGCCATCGGGTGAACCAGCCGGTATCGTGCCGGATGATTTGCCTGTAGGTGTCCGTACCCTTTTCATGTCGGCCAAGAATGGTACTCATCTGGCTGAATTGCAGTCACTCCTGATCGAAGCTGCCGGATTGACCCACCTCTCTTCAGCAGATATCATCGTGACGAATGTGCGCCATTATGAGGCTTTGACGCGTGCCTTGGAGTCGATCCATCGGGTTCAGGAGGGGTTAGCGGCCCAACTCTCGGGAGACTTTGTCTCGCAAGACCTGCGTGAATGCCTGTTCCATCTCAGCGACATCGTGGGCGAAGTGACGACCGATCAGGTATTGGCCAACATCTTCCAGCATTTTTGCATTGGGAAATAGATCGCCACATAACCCATAGAACAAAGATGAAAAAGATACTTTTTCTGCATGGATTTTTTGCCACTGGCAGTTGCCGGATGGCGATAGCACTACGGGAGGCATTCGAAGGAGGTGCCATCGTGTTGACTCCCGATCTGCCTCTTCATCCCCAAGAGGCATTGAAATACATCCGTACGCTTATCGACAAGGAAAAGCCGGATCTACTCGTAGGTAACAGTTGTGGAGCTTTTTTGGCTCAGATTCTTGCCCCAGAGGTAGGTATTCCCGCTTTACTCGGCAATCCCTATTTCAAGATGACGGAGTTTCTGAAGGAGCGTATTGGAGAACATACGTACAAGGCTCCGAGGATGGACGGCAATCAAAGATTGGTCATCGATGAGGTTCTTATCCATGAGTTTGAGGAACTGGAAGCTACGCAATTTGATGGCTGTAGTCCCTATTTCAGCGAACGTGTATGGGGGCTCTTCGGTGAACAAGATACTTTGGCACATTTTGAACCCACATTCTTGGAGCACTACAAACATGCCTACCACTTCCCTGGAGGACATACACCCACAGAGCAGGAGGTTAAGATGTGGTACGCGCCTTTGGCTCAAAAGATGCTCATGAGTATTGAAATTTCTAGATGATGGATAACGATCAATTGAAACAATATATGATGACAACGATTCAAAAGTTGGCGCTCGCCATGATTGACTATGACAATGGCGACCCCAAGCGCATTCAGCATACAACAAAAGTTCATGCTTACGCTTCGATCATCGGTACAAGCGAAGGGTTGGACGAGAACACCCAGTTTATCCTTGAAAGTGCAGCTCTTGTGCATGATATTGGTATTAGGGCCAGTGAAACGAAATTTGGGTATCAGAATGGTAAACTTCAGGAAAAGGAAGGACCAGCGGTCGCTCGTGAATTGCTGAATCGGCTCGGTTATGCAGAGCGACAGATTGAACGTATCTGTTGGCTTGTAGCCCACCATCACACCTACCATGTGTGCGAGGATTTGGATTATCAGATACTCATCGAAGCCGATTTCTTGGTCAATCTGTATGAGGACAACGAATCTGCAGAGACGCTTCTTGCCGTTCGTCGGAATATCTTCCGAACAGAAAGTGGAACAAGGATACTTGATACTATGTTTGGCATACAAGGTCTTCAGCTCAGTGGTCCAGTATCGGGAGGGGAGTCTTTTGGCGATTCGACATTATTTTAGTAATTATATCGCAGAATTTGCGACGATATACATAATAAAATGTCGCTTGAAGATAGACTATGTATATACACGAAAGAGATAATTGGACAAACTTTCGATGGGACGAGTCTCAGGTATCGCTCCTTCAGGAGGTGGTATGCCGAAAGCAAGGAATGTTTTACGGTAGGTTGAGTTCGCTTGGCTTTGACAGCAAGTCTAAGGACACAGCCATACGAGACATTCAAGACTTGTTAGACAAAACATCTTGGTGGAGGACATCCCTGGAGCAAAGCGTCCAAGCTATTCAATCGTCTATGATGCAGAAGACCTCACTCAGTTCTTCACTGATGTGAACATCATCGAAGAGAACGGTGTTCACTATCTCAAAGCACTGTTCAAAGGCAAGAAGCCTTTAAGCGAAAGGATTCTGAAGCTCGACGCTGAGAGATTCCAGAATGGAGATCTTCCTCTGTCGAATCTGCTCAACAAATACTGCTCATACATTGTCGCAAGCAATTAAATCGTCATATGCCAGTCCAATGCCGACTTGATATGAGTAACTTTGCAGATGAATAGATAAAAATTGTATGAAAAGTTTTGCAGCAAAACCGTGGGTAACTCCACAACCTGTGCTGATATTCTTTGACTTAAAGAGAATAGTAATAAATAGTATTTGCACAAGAAGAAGTGACATTCAACAAAAACTAAACTGATACATTTATGACATCAAATAATGGGAATGATTTGATCGTTGATGGAGCAGCAGGTGGAACAATAGCTGCAGCTCTGAAGGAAGATGCTGACATCGTTCCTTTTGAAGAGAGTTGTTTCCTGAGAAAAATGAGAACTGTGGCTCCTATAAGTGATGAGACGGTGTCATTGCTTGCCCAACATCTGACACCATGCCACTTTGACAAACGTGACATGGTGCTCTATGCCGGTGTATTCTGCAAATATGTGTGGTTTGTGGAACGTGGGATGCTGCGCCACTATTGGTTGGTGGATGCCAACGAAGTGGTGACCTCTTTCTCAATAGAGGGACACGTAATCTTTAGTATGGATGAACTTTATTTTGGTGAGAAAAGTCAGGAGTATGCCCAAGCCGTTGAACCCGTTGAGGCATACCGGATCAGTGTGAAAGAGATGAATCATCTTTTCTGTACCAATTTGGAAATATGCAATTGGGGACGTATCATTCATCAATTTGAATATCGTCGTATCCATCAGTCGCACCAGGAACGGCTTACTTTGCCGGCCAAAGAACGCTATCTGATGTTTCTGAGAGAATTTCCGGAGGTAAGCAGACGTGCTAACCTCTATGATATAGCCTCCTATTTGGGTATTACTCCCTCGACACTCAGTAAATTAAGAGCGAAAATCTTTGAGTAAAAGGAATCTGCGTGTGTTTTCTTGTTGTAGGACAATTTTGTACCTATCGGGTTTTGTTATTTTTGTACCCGTTAGTATTTACGTAAAATGTTTTAAATATGTCTTCAGATTCTTTATTGATGGAGCCGCAAGAACGTATCGTCTGGCTTGACTGGATGCGTATCATGGCTTGCTTTATGGTGATGGTTGTTCACAGTACTGAGCCATTTTACCTGGGTGGTGAAGGTTCGCAAATTTTGTCAGCTTCCAATGCTTATTGGGCTGCATTTTTCGATTCAGTGGTGCGTTGTTGTGTTCCTCTTTTTGTGATTGCTTCCAGCTATCTGCTGTTTCCGCTGAAACAGTCAGTGGGTGTATTTGTACGTCGTCGTGCAGTCAGAATCTTGGTGCCTTTCGTTCTTTGGTCTCTTTTCTATGCTTTTTATTGGGGAGATCCGGTTAGTAACCTCAAGGACTTGGTTTTCAATTTCAATTATTCTGCTGGCCATCTCTGGTTCGTCTATATGCTGGTAGGTCTCTACCTGCTGATGCCACTCCTCTCCCCATGGGCTGAACGGGTGCAGAAAAGAGAACTGTCTATCTATATAGGTATCTGGATTTTCACCTCGATGATTCCGCTTGTTCGCGATTGGCTCAGCACAGAACCGTTGGCCGTTACCTATGGGCCTACCGGCATACCTCGTCAGGCTCTCTATCCGTTGTGGGGAGAAGCCAGTTGGAATGCGTATGGCACATTCTACTATTTCTCCGGCTTCATTGGCTATCTGCTGCTTGGCCTTTGGCTGAGAAAATTCGGTAAAGAGATCTCTTGTGCCAAATCTTGGCTTTATGGTTTGCCCAGCTTTTTGGTTGGTTTTGCGATCGTGATCGGTGGTTTTTTGCGTAGAGTCTTCGAAATGGCCCAGGGAGAATTTCCGGTTGGACATCTGATTAATGATGCTGTATGGTGGGAGACAACCTGGTGTAACGATACGCTCGGTGTCGTGTTGATGACTATCGGTCTGACTCTCCTGATGAAAAATATCACCGTTAATGGATCTTTCTATCGGGCTGTTATTCTTCCTGTTTCCAAGGCCAGCTATGGAATGTATCTGGGACACATGGTAGCCCTTGCGGCATTTTCTGCCTACTATCAGAGTCTGCTGGATTCGACGCCACTGATCATTCTTGCGACGGCTATCAGTTCATACATAACTGTCGCTATCGTTGCCATCGCTGTACAGCGCATCCCAGTGATCGGGAAATACATCATTGGTTAAATATGTACGTATACTTTGTCACGTTTTATATTTACACATAGTTTTCTTATATTTGCACAAGAAGAAGTGACATTCAACAAAAACTGTATTTACTATGACACCAAATAATAAGAAATACCTGATCGTTGGTGGTGTAGCAGGTGGAGCTACAGCTGCTGCCCGTA
Source organism: Parabacteroides distasonis (assembly GCA_021531775.1). Lineage (GTDB taxonomy): Bacteria > Bacteroidota > Bacteroidia > Bacteroidales > Tannerellaceae > Parabacteroides. Next base: position 42,336 of record JAFBIU010000022.1, read on the forward strand.
TTCGTCGGTTGACGGAAGATGCAGAGATCATCCTGTTTGAGAAGGGTGCCTACATCTCCTATGCCAACTGTGGATTACCCTACTACATCGGAGGCGTGATTGAGGAGCGTGACCGGCTGTTTGTCCAGACCCCTGAGGCTTTTGGCAAGCGATTTAACATCGACGTACGTATAAAGAATGAGGTGATTGCCATTCATCCTGAAAAGAAGCAAGTGACGGTACGTACTGCCGATGGTAAGGAGTATAGCGAAACCTACGACAAATTGTTGCTTTCTCCCGGTGCATCACCCGTCGTGCCTCCTTTACCCGGTATCCAAAGCGAGGGTATCTTCACACTCAGAAATGTGGACGATACAGACCGCATCAAAGCCTATATGACCACCCACCCGGTTCGTCGGGCTGTCATTGTAGGTGGAGGGTTCATTGGTCTTGAGATGGCAGAGAATCTGAAACATGCAGGATCACAGGTAGCGGTTGTCGAAATGGCTCCTCAGGTCATGGGACCGATTGACTATTCGATGGCAGCTCTGGTTCATCAACATCTGCAACAGCAGAATGTGAAACTGTATCTGGAGCAGGCAGTTGAACGTTTTTCGCGCGAGGGTGATGGGTTGACTGTTTATTTCAAGTCAGGTATTTCTTTGAAGGCCGATATGGTGTTGCTGAGTATTGGTGTACGTGCAGAGACACGTTTGGCACAGGAGGCTGGATTGAAACTTGGTGAAATGCGTGGCATCTGGGTAGATGCTTATCTCCAGACCTCTGATGCGGATATTTATGCTGTAGGGGATGCTATTGAATATCCTCATCCGATCACGGGTAAGCCTTGGCTCAATTTCCTGGCAGGTCCTGCTAATCGTCAGGCTCGTATCGTAGCCGACAACATGGTGCTTGGCAATCTCATCCAATATGAGGGAGCTATCGGAACATCCATCGCCAAGGTGTTTGATCTGACGGTCGCTTCGACAGGTCTGCCGGCCAAGCGACTGAAGCAGATGGGTATTCCCTATCTCTCGGCTACCATTCACAACGGTTCACATGCCGGTTACTACCCGGGTAGTCTTCAGATGGACATCAAGATTACGTTCTCCCCAACAGACGGAAAACTGTATGGCGCTCAGATTGTGGGCTATGATGGGGTAGATACACGGATTGACCAGTATGCACTGGCCATCAAACAGGGTGCAACGGTCGAGCAACTCACCCGTCTGGAACATGCCTATGCACCTCCATTCTCTTCTGCCAAGGATCCGGTGGCCATCTCCGGTTACGTGGCAGGCAACATACTGAGTGGCAAGATGACGCCTCTCTATTGGCGCGAAATGCAGCAGGCCGATAACAGTCAAGTGACATTGGTGGATGTGAGAACGCCTGACGAGTATGCACTCGGAACCATTCCGGGAGCCATCAACATTCCGTTGGATGATCTGCGTGAACGTCTGTCGGAGATTCCGGTGAACCGGCCTGTCTATCTATTCTGCGGCGTAGGTTTGCGTGGTTACCTGGCCTCCAACATTCTCAAGAGTAAGGGTTATCCCGATGTACGAAACTTGATAGGCGGATTGAAGACCTACAAGGCGGCAACTGCCAAGATAGATACACCGGAAGGATTCGTTTGTGACACAACTTCCCCTGCTTGCCCTACCTCATCGTGTACGTGTGAGAAATCTGTCATCCAGGTAGATGCTTGTGGCATTCAATGTCCGGGACCGATCCTGAAAATGAAGCAGGCCATGGATGCGTTGGCTGTCGGTCAACGATTGGAGGTTCGTGCCACAGATGCTGGATTCCCACGGGATGCGGAGGCCTGGTGCCGTTCAACTGGTCATCAATTCCTGGGTAAACGTGCTGAGGGTGGCGTACAGATTGTAGAAATCGAGAAAGCTGCCCCAAATGCTGTAGAAGCGGTCCAGCCACAGACCCAGAAACAAGGCAAGACCTTGATTCTGTTTAGCGACGATTTGGACAAGACATTGGCTACTTTTGTATTGGCCAATGGTGCTGCTGCCACAGGTAAGAAGGTCAGTATCTTCTTCACGTTTTGGGGACTGAATGCCATCAAGAAGGTGCATAAGCCCAAGGTGAAAAAAGATATTTTCGGACGTATGTTCGGATGGATGCTACCTTCTGATACGACTCAGCTGGCTCTCTCCAAGATGAATATGATGGGTATCGGTTCCAGGATGATGCGCTATCTCATGCGGAAGAAAGGGGTGGATTCACTCGAATCGTTGCGTCAGCAAGCGATTGACAATGGAGTGGAGTTCATAGCCTGTCAGATGTCTATGGATGTAATGGGCATCAAACGTGAGGAACTGCTGGACAATGTGACTGTTGGAGGAGTAGCAAGCTACATGGAACGTGCCGAGCAGGCTAATGTGAATCTTTTCATCTAAAAATAAATGGGATCCAGCACTGATACATACAAAAATGCACTGGAAACAGCAAGAATAACACTGAGACGTTGGAAGGAATCGGATGCCGAAACACTTTTCAAGTACGCATCCGATCCCGATGTGGGACCACGTGCCGGATGGCCTGTGCACCAGTCGGTGGAGGAGAGCAGAGAGGTGATTCGGAAGTTCTTCCTGAACGACAGCACGTGGGCGATTGTCTTGAATGAGACGGAAGAACCCATCGGATGCATAGGCTATTTTACCCACGACAAGAGCAATATCCCCATTGGTGAGCAGGATTGCGAGATAGGCTATTGGGTAGGGAAACCCTATTGGAACCAAGGCATTTGTACAGAGGCCTTGCAACTGATGCTGGACTATTGTGTGAATGTCATGCACTTCGGACAGATCTGGTCGGATTACTTTACCGGTAATCCGGCTTCGGGTCGTGTCATGGAGAAGTGTGGTTTCCAAGACACTGGGAAGCTGCACCCATGTAGTCACCTGGTGGGTGGCGACAAAGAGCTGGTGAAAATTATGCGTTTCGACAAAGAGGGGCAGGCTCTACAACTGGCCCTTCGGGTGTTTATGGAATTTGAAGCCCCTGACTATCCTGAATCTGGGGTAGTGGAGTTCAAGCGGGCTTTGCAGAGTCAGGACTATTTGTGTCAATTGCGTTTTTATGTGGCTACTGACCAAGGGAAGGTCGTTGGTATGTTGGCAACCCGGAACCAAGGCGGTCACATCGCCCTCTTCTTCGTGGATAAGGCTTATCATCGTAGGGGAATCGGCCGGAGGCTTTTTGAGCAAGCGTTAGTCGACTGTCCTGCCAATGTGATGACCGTATTTGCTTCGCCCTACGCCATTCCCGTTTATCGGGCATTGGGTTTCTCGCCTACGGATGTGGAGCAGATCTCCAATGGTATCCGTTATACTCCGATGGAAAGAGGTATGGAACATCAAAATGGAAGAGAATGATACCGCCAGCTATTGAACAATCTACTCGGGAAGAGCGTCTCGATTTCGTGCTGCATGAATGGAAATGCCTTCATAACTGCGAATTGTGTGGTAAATGCCATATCCTGAAAGGCCGTAGCGAAACAACGCTCTTTGCTGATTACATCGAAGGAAAACGGTCCTATAGTGACATAATCATGGAAATAAAGAAACCTTTCTAAAATATGGACAGACGAATAGAAGAAGAGAAATCGGTAGTTGAACAGATGATACGTCTGTATTGTCGGAAAAAGGAGGGAAATGCGGAACTCTGTCCGAGTTGTCAGGAGTTGCTGGATTATGCTTTCAAGCGGCTGGACCGTTGTCGTTATGGTGCCGAAAAGCCGACTTGCAAGAAGTGTCCTATCCATTGCTACCGGCCGGATATGAAGGAACGTATTAAGGAGGTCATGCGTTGGTCTGGCCCCCGAATGATCCTGTATCATCCTACTGCGGCTATCCTGCATTTGATTCGGGAACTGTAATCCAAGGATCGTCAGTTTTTATAAAACACGATAGCTGTTTAAGTAAAACAGGAGTCCTGTTTTTGGCAAACACGGGAATCATGTTGACTGCCTGTTAAAGCAGCAACATGAAGACGGAAAGGTAGGTCACGATGGTGGTGAACCATCGGAATCCCTTTTCGGGGAGGCGTTTGACCAGCAGGATGCCTAATAAACCGCCTGTCAGCACGAAGGGGATTGTACAGAGGTCGAGCATCAGGGAGTCGGTTGAGATGTTGTTCCAGGCTAACGCTTGGATGGGTAGTTTGAGGTAGTTGATGACTAGAAAGAACCAGGCATTGGTCCCGACGAAACTCATTTTCGGCATCTTGACAGACAAGAGATAGATGGCCATGACGGGACCTGCCGCATTGCCGATCATGGTGGTGAAACCTCCCAATAAACCGAACAACGGACCGTACCACCAACGGTCGGAAAAGGTATTCTCCTTTCCTCGCCAGTCAGACCAGAGCATCACCAAAAGTCCCGCCAACAGACATCCGCCGAGCAGATGTTTGAACTCAGCAGGCGGAATGAAATGATCAACTGCCAAGGCTACGACAAATCCCAAGAGGGCAGCTGGAAGTAATTTGAAGATATAACTCCATTCTGCCACACGACGATAATAAATCACAGCAATAATGTCGGCTATACAGAGAATGGGGAGGATCAATCCGGTAGAGGGTTTGGCTCCGAAGGTGATGGCCATTAAGGGAACGGCCAGCATACCGAGGCCTTGAATGCCGGTTTTCGACATGCCGATGATCAAGGCGGAGAGGAACAGCATACCCCATTGGAATGGGGTATCAATCATGGTCAAAAAATCCATATTACGTAGTTGTTATTTGAATGAAAAACTCCTTGCTTTGTTTTGCGCTACAAAATTAGCATAAATCGAACTGTAGGGCAAATATAACGTCCTATTCAAATAAAGAAGATGGAGAAATTGGTCATATTATTTTTATCGTTAACTTTGTCGCAACCTATTTATCCCGTTTCTCGTTTGAACAGCGTGGATAAGAGGTAAGTAATATGGTTTCGAATATATGGGTTATTATGGAAAATAGGGTTGGTGGAACGCAGGCAACATTATCAAGTCATGGTGATATGACTTCTTTCTGTTATGGTCATTACAATATCCGTTTTCGTACTCCATCCTGTCTCAAACGTTATACGGACATTAAAGATTGGGATCACGGATATTTGGTCGTGATGGCAGATTATGATGGAATTGGTTTGGTAGAGGAGTACATCGATCTCATTCCTATCCTCCAAAATCTATATATTAATGTGGATGAGTTTCTGAAACCGATTCACTCAGTAAAAATTGATTATCATGAACAGTAAGGATTTAGAACAGATTGTAGCAAATGCTGTGATGATCGTAGGTGGTTATGCTTTTTCAAGAATGGATAACGGCTATATTCGGATCGTAGGGTTGCAATCACCCAATCATGCTTTAGTACTTTCTCAAACTGGGGAAGTACTGGAAACGTCTATGAATGATGTGGAACTCGAAATCGTTCGGGATTATTGGAAACGAAACCAAAAACATATGGAGGAGGCTTATGCCGAAGTATTTTGATTTCATGATATGTGGGTATTATTTATACTTTACTTCTCATTGTATTATTGAGGCCATGCATGTTCATGCCAGTAATCGACGCTTAACGGAAGCTGGATCAGCCAAGTTGTTTGTTTTAGGAAATGGCGATACGGAAGTAAAAGAACAAGGTATGCTTACCGATAAACAACTTCGGATTATTCGCGGATTCATTAAGGACAATTATAAAGAAATGTATATTACATGGGCTCAGATGAGCAAGCAAGGTTTTTATAGAGGTAATCAGGAATAATCAAGAAGTACAGCTGTACCTTTGCAATGATAAGTTGAATTTGAACCTCAATCAATAGGACGATGAGAAAGAAAAGTAGAGAAATGGATAGTCAATGGGCGTTGGACGTGATGCGGAAAGCCCCCTATATAACGGTCAGCATGACACGTCCGGACGGAAGTGCCTACGGATTGCCCCTTTCGTTGGCCTCTGTCAGTGATACAGTCTGGTATTTCCATTGCGCATTGGAGGGAGACAAGCTGGAGGCCATTGCGGCCCATCCGGAAGTTTGCTTGTCAGCCGTCACCAAATGTCAACCGACGGTAGGGCCTAAAGATGGATCCTTCACCTTGCAGTTTCGGTCGGCTGTCGCTTTCGGCAAAGCAGAGGTGGTGACGGATGAAGGGGAGAAGGTCGTGGCTTTGCGGGCTATCTGCGAACGATTTTTGCCGAAACACATGGAGGCTTTCGATGCGGCTATCCAGCGGAGTTTGTCCCGAACGGCTGTTGTCCGGATCACCCTGTCTGCACCTCCCGTAGGGAAGCGCAAACAGTATGATGATCAGGGTGAAGAACTGAAGTATGGACGCGAACCTCAATACCCTAACTCAAAGGGTTGATCGACGGCCTTGACACCTTCCGACATCCATGTAGGCATGGGTGCATCCTTCAGATAGTGGTCGAAGAATTGCGACATGCGGATCTGGAAATCCTTCTTGTTGGGCAGTTTGGTCGGCCAATGCGGCTCGCCTGGATAGTTCAGCATCCAGCAAGTCTTGCCGAGACGCTTCAGGGCCACGAAGAACTCGATGCCTTGATACCAGGGCACATGACCGTCTGCATCGTTGTGCATGATCAGAATCGGGGTCTGCACCTTGTCCATGGAGAAGAGAGCCGAGTTGGTGAAGTAGCGCATCGGTGTGCTCCAAGGCGTTCCACCCAAGCGGCTTTGCGTATGTTCGTATTGGAACGAGCGGGCCAATCCCGATCCCCAACGGATCCCTCCATAAGCACTGAACATGTTCACCACAGGTGCACCACTTTCGAAGGCAGCAAAGAGGTTGGTACGAGTTGCCAAGTAGGCGGTCTGGTAGCCTCCCCAGCTATGACCGCTGGCTCCAATCCGCTTTGCATCAATATAACCTGCATTGATCAAGGCATAGATACCCGGCATCACACAGTTGTAGCAACTCTCGCCCGGATAACCGTCTCGATAATGCACATCCGGATTGAACACTACGTAACCTCTACTATTATAATAATGGTAGTCGATGGTCGAACGGTGTGGTTCCGGCATTCGGAAGTTGTGCAACGTCTCGGAGTTCTTTTCGTAGAAGTTTACCATCAGCGGATACTGCTTGTTCGGGTCGAAGTTGGCCGGCTTATAGACCACACCCTCAATAGGTCGTCCATCCAATGAGGTGAAGCGGATGAGTTCAGCTGTTCCCCAGGTGAACCGTTGTTGCTGAGCGGCCCCATCTGTCAGTCGTACCGATTGCTTGAAGGCAAGGGTCGAGTGGTGCAGATCAGGATATTGGGCATAGCTCTCCAGGGTGTAGATCACGTCATCCGTTTGCTTGGCCTTTTGGATGGTGCGTAACATATAATCCCCACCTATCAACTTTTTAGGCGTAGATTTGCCATCTAAACGTGCCGAATAATAGGCATACCCTTTGGTTCGTTCATCAAAAGCGACCAGCAGTTGCGGCTCTTTCAAATCGATGGTCCGAGCCTCCGGATCTAACTGGACCCAATGGTAGGAGCGTTGTTCTGTCCGTCCGTTTTGGGTCAAATTGACCGGCGACTGGATTCCTTTCGGGTCGAAACGCCAAAGATCGTATTGGTCATAGATCAGCAACGACTCATCCTGATCGGTCCAACCCGCTGCTCCGTAAGAACGGGGATAGTCGGGTACATCGTTCAATACATCCCAAGCAGCAAAGGTCTGTGGTGTCGAGAGGCGGAACAGGGTCGCGTCTGCCAAGGAACGCGTGTACCAGCAACTGTCGGTTTCACCATACCAATAGGCATACTGGCCGGACGGAGAGAGACGGTAACGGCCATAGTCCGCAGTGGCAAGTACCTTTCGCTGGCCGGTCTCGATCTCAACCGTATAGTAGTCACTTCGGGTCCGTCCTTCCCACATGGAGGAGAGGGAGTAGGGTTTCGTAGTGGAGAGCAGCCCATAAGTTCCATCCCCTTCGTTGGCCGACTGGAAATTGGGTAGTGTTTCATCCGCCAGCTGAATCAGTTTCTGTGAGTCGAGCAGATAGACGGCCTGGTAGCTCTTCTTGCGGTCACGCTCTTTGTTGTAGTCCTGTACCGTATATTGGACCGGTTCGTTCCAACTCCATACCTGCACGTTCGGACGCTTCTCCGCCAATTGTGTGGTGTCGGCTTGCCGTGGTTCGGGAGCCGTTCCGAAATAGAGCCGTTGACCGGAACGGGAGAATTGCAAGTCTCCGTGTTCGCTGAGCACCCATTGTGTTGGGAAAGCCGCATCTCCCCGTCGGGCGATTTCTCGGGCAGGGGCCTGTTGCTCGGAGAGGTAGAGCGAAAGCGCTTTGTAGGCAGAATCCTTCTTGGCACAATAGAGGAAGGCTATGCGGCTACCCTGTTCGTCGAAGGCTACTTGCCGATATTCCCCTCGGCCTGCTTTGATCTGCTTCGGTTGTCCTTCGGCAGGATCGAAGGTGTAGATGCCCGCTTGGAGCGAGTCGTTGCTGGTGAAGGTAAGGCGTCCGCTCTTGGAAGCAAACTGATAGGCTGAGACGGTTGGGAAGGTGAATTGCTTCGTGCCATCCAACGAACGCACGTACAGTGTCGAGTCCTTCCGTCCTCTTTGGTAAGCCAGCCAATCGGCTGTGGCTGCCAGCCGGTAATTGCGCAACGAGTCGATGGTCTCTTGTTGGCCTGTGACGGCATGAATCACTAACCGGTCCATCGGCATCCGCTCCTTCTTGGTCTTTTTCAATTTGAGCGAATCTACCGTTCCTTCGGCCGGTACCTCCTGGACCAACAGGAAACGGGAAGAGGCTGAAAAACGGAAATCCTTGGCCGGGTGGAAACGGGCCGCTTCCCCACCTTGGGCTGCATAGAGGAGGACCGTAGCATCCCCTTCCCAGGGCTCCATCCGACAAGCTACCCAACGACCATCGTCGGAAATGGCCTGTTGGGAGATCCGTTGCCAAGCCGCCAAGTCATCGACTGTCATGGCTCCATCGCTGGTTTGTGCCCGTCCAACCAGTGTGCTACTGAGACAGGCTGCCAATACAAAATACTTGATCTGTTTCATATTTGATGTTTTTAGTGTGATTATTGTCATCCAATGCTGTGCGAAAGTAGCAATATTTCTATCTTTGTGCAACTTAAAAAGCCTGCCTGTTGCAGGAAATGTGTAAATAAATGGTATGAGGAAACATCGAAAGATACAGATCTTGTTTGTCTGTTTAGGCAATATATGTCGTTCGCCCTCCGCTGAGGCGGTCATGAAACAGTTGGTGCAGCAGTCCGGTCGTGCAGACCAGTTCCGGATCGATTCGGCCGGATTGATCGATTATCACGAAGGAGAACAGGCGGATCCGCGGATGCGGGCGCATGCCATCCGTCGCGGGTATGTGCTGGATTCCATATCACGTCCAGTCCGTACGGAGGACTTCTTCGACTTCGACCTGATTATCGGGATGGACAACCGGAATGTGGATGAATTGCGCCATCGGGCTCCCAGCGTGGAGACCATGCAGAAGGTGCATCAGATGACCGAGTTCTCGCGGAACCGGCTGTATGATTACGTGCCGGACCCCTATTATAGTGGAGCGGAGGGTTTCGAACTGGTGTTGGATTTGTTGGAAGATGCCTGCCAAGGGTTGTTGGATGCTTGTATCCCAGCTTTGGACGAGACGGAATCGATCCCCAAAATGGATAATTGACAAATCATTTTGTCATCTGATATTCTTTATCTACTTTTATGCCTGAAATCAGAAAGATTCAAAACAACAGATTATGGCAACTTTGATAGAACGGTTTTTACGATATGTACAGTTCGACACAGAGTCGAGCGAAGAGACGGGTGTGACACCCAGTACTCCGGGTCAACGGGTCTTTGCCGAGGCGTTGGTGGAGGAGATGAAGTCCATCGGTCTGCAGGATATCACGTTGGATGAGCACAGTTATGTGATGGCTACTTTGCCGGCTACTCCGGGCGTGGAGGCTCCTGTCGTAGGTTTCATTGCTCATTTGGATACCAGTCCGGACCTGTCCGGCCATGGAGTCAAACCACGTATTGTCACGTACGAAGGGGGAGACATCGTGCTGAACGCTGAAGCAGGTGTGGTCCTTTCACCGACCATGTTCCCCGAATTGAAGGACTATGTCGGCGAGGAACTTGTCGTGACGGACGGTACGACCCTCTTGGGCGCAGACGACAAGGCGGGTGTGGCTGCCATTCTCTCGGCGATGGCCTATCTGGTCGAGCATCCGGAAATCCCCCATGGCAAGATCCGTATTGGCTTTACACCGGACGAAGAGATTGGTGCGGGTGCAGACCATTTTGATGTGGAGAAGTTCGGTTGTGACTTTGCTTACACGATCGATGGCGGACAGAAGGGCGAGTTGGAGTATGAAAACTTCAATGCAGCAGCTGCCAAGGTGATCTTCAAGGGGCTGAACGTACATCCGGGTTATGCGAAGAACAAGATGGTCAATGCCTCTTTGTTGGCCTTGCAGTATGCTTCGTGGCTGCCGGCAGACCAACGTCCGGAACATACCACCGGCTATGAAGGTTTCTTCCATCTGATCGCGATGACCGGTTCGGTGGAGCAGGCAACCCTTTCGTACATCATCCGTGATCATGACCGGACGAAGTTTGAACAGAAGAAGGAACTGTTGCAAGCATTTGTCGAGCAGATGAACCGGCTTTATCCGGGCAGTACGACCCTCGAACTGCGTGATCAGTATTACAACATGCGTGAAGTGGTCGAGCCGAAGCGAGAGATCATCGATGTGGCTTTCCGGGCTATGGAGGCTGTGGGTGTCACTCCGCTGGTGAAGCCGATCCGTGGCGGAACGGATGGTGCGCGTCTGTCGTTTATGGGCTTGCCCTGTCCGAATCTGTTTGCCGGTGGACTCAACTTCCACGGACGTTATGAGTTCCTGCCGGTTCCCTCGTTGGAAAAGAGTATGCAAACCATTATAAAAATCGCTGAGTTCTCAGCACAATAACTTGAAAATAAATAATATGAAGACAACTCCGTTTACCGACGTACACATTGCGTTGGGTGCAAAAATGCACGAATTTGCAGGTTTTAATATGCCGATTGAATATTCGGGAATCTTGGATGAGCACATGACCGTAGTGAACGGTGTGGGTGTGTTCGACGTTTCCCACATGGGTGAATTTTGGGTAAAGGGTCCGAATGCGTTGGCTTTCATCCAGAGCGTCACTTCGAACGATGCTTCTGTGCTGCCGTTGGGTAAGGCTCAATATACCTGTTTCCCGAACGAGGATGGCGGTATTGTAGATGACCTGTTGGTGTATCACTACGAACCGGAGAAATACCTGTTGGTGGTGAATGCCGGTAACATCGATAAAGACTGGGCTTGGTGCGTCAGCCACAATACAGTAGGAGCCGAGTTGGAGAACTCTTCCGCCAAGACGGGTCAGTTGGCCGTACAGGGTCCGAAGGCTTTGCAGGTACTGCAACGTCTGACTCCGGTGGATCTGTCTGCCATTCCCTACTATGCCTTTACGACAGGTGAGTTTGCCGGTTGCCAGAACGTCATCATCTCCAATACAGGCTACACAGGTGCAGGTGGCTTTGAACTCTATTTTTATGTAGATGACGCCAAGAAGATTTGGGATGCTATCTTTGAAGCAGGCAAACCCGAAGGCATCAAACCGATTGGTCTGGGAGCTCGTGACACCTTGCGTCTGGAAATGGGCTTCTGCCTTTATGGTAATGACTTGGACGACACAACATCTCCGATTGAGGCTGGTTTGGGTTGGATCACGAAGTTTGTGGATGGCAAGAACTTCACGAACCGTGCCGAACTGGAGCGTCAGAAGAAAGAGGGCGTAACACGCAAGTTGTGTGCCTTCGAATTGGTAGAGAAGGGTATTCCTCGTCATGGCTATGAGATCGTGGATGCAGAAGGCAATCCGATCGGTGTGGTTACCTCCGGAACCATGTCTCCCTGCTTGAAGAAGGGTATCGGTATGGGTTATGTGAAACCGGCCTTGGCCAAGGTGGGTAGCGAGATCTACATCCGCGTGCGCAACAAGAACCTGAAGGCACAGGTGGTGAAGGCTCCGTTCCGCAAATAAGCCGTACGGTATGCAGAAAGTACGATTTGGTGTCGTTGGCACCAATTTCATTACAGATTGGGTAATAGCCGGCGCGAGACAAGACGCACGTTTTGAACTCGCGGCCGTCTATTCCCGCACGCAAGAGCGGGCAGACGAATTCGCAGCCAAGCATGGGATTCTGCACACCTTCACCTCGTTGGAGGAGATGGCAAAGAGTCCGTTGATAGATGCGGTCTATATCGCTTCGCCCAATTTCCTGCATGCAAGCCAAAGCATCCTCTGCATGCGTCATGGCAAACATGTGCTCTGTGAGAAACCCTTTGCCTCCAATGCGTGGGAGGCTAAGCAGATGATCGAGGCTTCCCGTCGATATGGTGTCACCTTGATGGAGGCTATGAAGCCGACGATGACCCCCAACTTCCAGGTGGTACGGGAGCAGTTGCATCGTGTAGGAACCGTTCGTCGCTATTTCTCTTGCTATTGTCAGTATTCATCCCGTTACGACAAATTCAAGGAGGGCATTGTGCTGAATGCTTTCAAACCGGAATTGTCCAACGGAGCGATGATGGATATTGGTGTCTATACGGTCTATCCGATGGTGGTACTGTTCGGTCGGCCGAAACGGATTGATGCGAGTGGCATTGTCCTCTCTTCAGGTGCAGACGGACAGGGAGCGGTCAACTTTCTTTACGAGGGTATGAATGCGACGGTTCTCTATTCGAAGATTGCCGATAGCTCTCTGCCTACAGAGATTCAGGGTGAGGCGGGCAATCTGACACTGGATCGGATCAACATCATCAGTCATGTCTCATTCACCCCACGATTGGCCGCTTCGTCCGGTAAAGGTCCCAAAGCGGAACCGGAAGCGTTGAGTCGGCCCTCCGAAAAGGATGAATATTACTATGAGGTGGCCGAGTTCATTAATCTGGTCTTGACGGGTCAGCGGGAATCGCAGATCAACAGTCATGAAAATTCGTTGATTACGTTGGAAATTATTGATGAGGTACGCCGGCAATTGGGTATCGTTTATCCGGCAGACACACAAAAAACGCTATGAGTGGAGTTGCATCTCCATTCATAGCGTTTCTTTCTACTATCTGTTTTACAGGAATTACTTCTCTTTCAGGAAATAGTTGATGAAGAAGGGAACATTGTCGTGGACAATCTCCTTGGCACGCTCGGGAGCCTGTAAGCTCTTGGCCTGTGCATCCTCCAGCATACCCCGTGCTTCCATCTCCTTCAGCAAGATCGGGCTGCAGTGGCGCACAATGAAGAAACCGATGCCTTTGACAGCCGCCTCTTCCGCATTGTAGAAGGGATTGTTTTCGTCCTTGATACATTCCACATCGGTATGGATCAGCAATACACCCTCTTTTTCAGTTGCATAGATGGCCAGTTTGTTGCCCGCCAAGTCTGCTGGCAGATGGTTATCGGGCAAATTCAACCCCACCTTCTCCAACAAGAACTGTTCGGCTGCCTCCAATTGGTCGAAATAGACGAGCAGTTTGCCTTCGGCTGCCTGCTGGAACTTTTCGTAATTCTCCCGATTCTGCTTGACAACCTCTTCCGGAATCTCCGGCTGGCAACCCTCGACCACCTGTTCGAAGAAGGCCCGGTTGGGATGATCCTGCGGGATCACCTTCAGCAACCATTCCGGTGACGTCATACCCAGGAAAGAGGTGCGGGAGGTATAGGCCAACTGCTGATGCAGCGTCATGATCATGGCATTCAATTTCTCAGGATCGTTTCGGAAACTGTTCCAGAAGGTCTGTGTCTGTTCGCGCAACTCCTCGTTGGCATCGACCATCAGGTACATCTGGTAGTGGAACCAGAAGAGCAACGGCTCGTAGCTCTCTTGTGAGTCGATGACAGCATCATGAGCAAAGAGCGCCTTCATACGGTTGTTCTCCGGAGCTGTTGTCCACTCATCCCAGAAAATCTGGTAGATCAGACGGGCTGCCCATTCGTTGGTCGGATTATCCGGACTGACAAAGGTACCCTTCCGATAGCCGTGGTATTGCTGTGTGAAATGCCACAACAGGAAACGGACATCCTCCAGATTGGCCTCGTCATCATAGTAGTGATCATCGGGCGTATAGAAGGGGAGGTACTTGCCGTACAACTCCTTTGCCGTCGTGATGTAGGCCCGCCAGATACCCAATTCGGAGATGACATCTTCGAAATAGGCTGCCATACGGATACAGAGCTGTTTGGCCTCGTCACCCTCGAAGGAGTTGATCAATTCGGTCTGTACCAGAATGTCATAGATCCGGTTAGCAATCGTAGTATAGTAAGAATCGACCGGTGTACTCTGCTTGTATGGATGCAGTTGCAACCAGTCTTTGGGAAAAATCTTGATCTGCTTCATGTTTTCAATTGTTTTACTAACGACAAATGTAAGAAAAAATTGGCATTAATCCTCATCATCCGAGTCAAAGTCGAAATCAAAATCGAAATCGTCACTACTGAAGTCGGGTTCCGTGAATTGCTCCAACTCGCGCCGGTCCTTCTTGGTGGGACGACCCAATCCTTTGGCTCGATTGACAAAGCCGGATATCTTGTTCATTTCCAAGATCTCATACTGATCGGGTGTGGTCACATTCTTCAGGTAGTTGGGTACCAGTTTGGCACCCATACGACGGTCTGTCAATGCCAGCACTTCGAACGAGTAGGTGATCGGTGGCTTGCGTACCTGAATGACATCGCCCACCTTGACCATGCGGGAGGGCTTCATATTGACGCCTCCGATCATGACCCGGTTCTTCTTGCAGGCATCAGCCGCAATCGTACGTGTCTTGAAAATACGAGTGGCCCACATCCATTTGTCGATACGAACTTCATCCATACTGCTTATGTGCTTATTTGTTGTTATACTGATTCATTGTCAACTGGATACCGGCCAGACAAAAACTCTTGATGATGTCAGCCGCCAAGGCCAATTTCTCAGGCATCGCATCCAGCTGTTCTTGCGGAAATTTGCCCAACACATAATCGATCTGTCCACCCCGCGGGAAATCATTGCCAATGCCGAAACGCAAACGTGCATAGGCTTGCGTACCCAACAGTTCGGCAATGTTCTTCAGTCCGTTGTGTCCGGCATCGCTCCCTTTCGGTTTCAGCCGGAGTGTACCGAAGGGGAGTGCCAAATCATCGACGACGATCAGCAGATTCTCGACCGGTATGTTCTCTTTCTGTAACCAATAGCGGACGGCATGACCACTCAGGTTCATGAATGTATTGGGTTTCAAAACAACCAACTCGCAATTCTTGACGCGCATCCGGGCAATGGCACCATACCGTTCCTCCTGGAATGCCGTACCCGCATCTTCCACCAGTTTGTTGACGACACGGAAGCCAATGTTATGTCGCGTTCCCCAATATTCCGAGCCGATGTTTCCTAATCCAGTAATTAAATATTTCATGACGAATTATCGTGATATAAAAAAGGAGGGAACTATTCTCTCGAACCAGCCCCTCCGAAACCAAAACCTTAATTATGAAATACTTTTATGTTAGTTTTATTCTTTCGTTGGATTATTTACCAGCGTTAGCCTGCGCACCGCGAGCTGCACGAGTCAACTGAACAGCACATACAACGGCATTCTTTGCGTTGATGACTTCCAGACCTTCGAAATGCAATGCACCTACCTGGATGGTCTTACCCAAACCTAAGTGATCTACATTGATTGTCAACTTCTCCGGAATCTGTGAATAGATAGCCTTTACCTTCAGCTTTCTCATCTGCAAAGACAACTTACCACCGGCTTTCACACCTTCAGCGTGACCTTCCAAAACAACCGGAACTTCCATAACAACCGGCTTCTCCTCAGATACCTGCAGGAAGTCGATGTGTACGATAGCGTCTGTAACCGGCTGGAACTGCAAATCCTTGACGATAGCCTTTACAGTCTGGCCATCAATTGTCAAATCGATTACATAGATTTCCGGTGTGTAGATCAAGTTACGAACAGCATCGTTTGTTACGCTGAAATGGATTGTTTTTTCGCCACCGTATAATACAGCAGGAATAGCATTTGACTGACGCAATGCCTTCAAAGCACGCTTTTGGTCTGCCGGACGAACGGCAATCTCTCTTGTTTTACCTTCTAATTGAAATGTCTTCATCTTTTTTAAATTAAATGTGTTACTCAAAATTAGTTGTTGTTTCTGCTTCCTAATTTCCCATCACACGTACGGGGCTCAAAAAGCGGTGCAAAGGTACGGTTTTTATTGAAACCAGCAATCTTTTTGCAGCTATTTTTCTTTGCGAACCGCTTTTGGCGCATGATTGCCCTGGATTAGAAATGGCTGGAACCGTCGAAACAATGGGTGCAGACTTTGCATTTCGGCAAGCCGATCGCTTCGATCAAGGTCTCCAACGTATTGAACTTGAGCGAGCTGAGTCCGAACCGTTCGGCAATGATGCTGACCAGTTTCTGGTATTCCGGTGAATCAGTCTTTGCATATTTGTCCAAGTTCTTGTTTTCGTCGCCTTCCAATTCCTTGATGATCCGGCGGGTGATCAGTTCGAGCGGACTCTTGGAAGAGGTGAAGCCGATGAAGGGGCAGGAGTAGATCAGCGGTGGGCAAGCGATACGCATGTGTACCTCTTTGGCTCCATAATCATATAATATCTTGACATTGTCGCGCAACTGTGTGCCTCGGACAATCGAGTCGTCGCAGAACAGGATGCGTTTGCCTTCGAGCATCGTCCGGTTCGGGATCAGTTTCATCTTGGCCACCAAAGAGCGCATCTCCTGATTGGCCGGGGTGAAGCTTCGGGGCCAGGTCGGTGTGTATTTGGCGATAGCCCGATGATAGGGGACCCCTTTACCTTCAGCATATCCCAGAGCCATACCTACACCGGAATCGGGAATACCGCAGACGCAATCCACTTCGGACTCATCCTTTTGTCCCATCTTGAAGCCACTGTTGAAGCGTACCTCTTCGACGTTGCGTCCTTCGTAGCTGGAGACAGGGAATCCATAATATACCCATAAAAAAGAACAGATCTGCATCCCCTCATTCGGTTTGCGCATCTGTTCCATACCATCGGCTCGGAGACGTATAATTTCACCGGGACCTACAAAGTGCTCAATTTCATAATCCAAGTTGGGAAAACTGCTGGTTTCGCTGGTGACCGCATAGGCACCCTCTTTCTTCCCAATGACAATCGGGGTGCGTCCCCATTTGTCGCGTGCAGCAATGATTCCATCTTCCGTCAGCAGCAACATCGAGCAGGATCCTTGAATCTTGTCGAATACATGTTCGATGCCCGAAACGAAATCCTTGCCTTGTGTCAGCAGTAAAGCGACCAATTCGGTCTGATTGGTTTTTCCTGAACTTAGTTCGGAAAAATGCATGTTTTCCTCCAAGAGCTCTTGCTCCAAAACGGCCAGATTGTCGATCTTGGCTACCGTAACAATTGCAAACTTGCCTAAGTGGGAATTGAAGACGATTGGTTGCGGGTCCGTATCACTGATGATACCGATGCCCGAGTGGCCCTTGAACTTGGGGAGTGATGCCTCAAACTTGTTGCGGAAATAGGCATTCTCCAAATTGTGGATAGAACGGACAAATCCCTCATTCTCGTCGTATGTAGCGATACCGCCACGTCGCGTACCGAGGTGAGAATTATAGTCTGTTCCGTAAAACAGGTCAGCTATACAAGCCGACTTTGAAATCGTACCGAAAAAACCTCCCATTGTGTTTTATTTATATATATGTGCTATATTTTGGCTGCAAAGGTACAAGAATTTCGGTTAGTGGCGGACGTTGGATGTCAAGAAATATGCAACAGTTGCATAAATTTATTGTTTTACATATTTTAACCTTGTTATTTACGTTTGATATTCAGTAGGATAGATAAAACTTTTCGGCAGGTTCCTCCAAAACGCTTGTGGGGTAAAAAATAATATCTACCTTTGCACTCGGGTAAGTCCTACACGGCATGCTCCCTCGGAATTCCCCCAGGGCTTGACCGCAGCAAGGGTACTTGGTTGTAGCGGCGCGATGTAGTAAGCTTGCCCACCTGCCTCTTTAGCTCAGTTGGCCAGAGCACGTGATTTGTAATCTCGGGGTCGTTGGTTCGAATCCGACAAGAGGCTCAAGAAGTTTAAGTACTAGTAATCCCCGGTATCTCCTAAAGATGCCGGGGATTTTTTTATCTCTCTCTCGCATGAAAGATCCAGCTATGCCTGCTTTATATATATGTATCAGGAAGGAGCCGTGTGGTGTAAACAGAGAAAAAGTTCCTTGGACAATAGTGTTAATTGAATATTATTCCTATCTTTGCAGCGGACTACATAGCCTTGGGCATGTGTTGTCTTTATTAGACAAGTTCTGTAAGACGACGGACAAGGTAGCGTTCCATGCCGATATGCTTTGGGTGAAGTTTCTTATAAACAAAGCCTCACAAAGCGGGTGTTGGGTGGGTCATCGTAGTCCAGACATATTGAAAGCGTTTACTCGACGCTGTGTTTGAGACATGCAGGAATTCTCGCAAAATTCGTATTCAAAGTCTTGAACGTAGCAACGGTAGATGCTCCGGGTGTGATTTATATCATACTCTCGTGAGGTCTTGTCAGCCAGGGTTGTACCCTTTCGGGTGCAACTTCGGTTGCTAAGGTTTCATAGGGATGTTGTATATAGTTCATATCGGCGTGGGCTCTAGCGTTGTCTGTTCGACTTTGAAGGGCAATGCGAGAAGCCTCTGTGTGTGGAACAGACAGCAAGGACGATCCACGCTTTTTTTATGTCCTTTTCATCGGACATAAATGACCGATATGAGCGCGTTGTATAATGCTGCATCCCGAAGAGGCGGACACAAACCTCCCAACATTGGATTTGCCTCCAATGTCATCCCCGAAGCGAACGGCTTACCAAGAGGGGTGTCGGTAGAGTATGTCCAGGACGCAACGAAGAAATGGTATGTGTTGCGAGCCTCTTACGCCAGATCGAAGAAAGCGATCTCTTATCTCATGAAACGGGAGATTGACTATTATTACCCCATGCATCAAGTGATGAAGATGGTCAACGGCAGGCGCCGGAAGGTAACCGAACCCCTGCTTCCCAATTTCATCTTTGTCTATGTCCAAGAGGAGACCGTGAAGGAACTGGTGGGCGATTTCAATCCGAACGGTATCTTGAGTTACTATTATAATCATTTCATAGCCGACACTTTCGGCAAGAATCCCCCGTTGACGATTTCGGTAACAAGCATGAACAATTTCATCCGGGCTACCAGTGTGATTGATAAAGATATACGGGTCGTTACGGCGGGCCAGTGCTCATTCAAAAGTGGCGATCGTGTCCGCATAACCGATGGCGCTTTCAAGGGAGTAGAGGGCCGTGTTGCCCGTGCCGGACGCCAGCAACGCGTGATCGTCGAGCTGGAAGGCCTCTGCTTAGTAGCCACCGCCTACATCCCCACCGCCTTTTTATGTCCGATACCTTCATCTACGTGAAGGGGAAAAAGAACTTTTAGGCCCGGAGATTAGGCGAAGATATTCGAATGGGACGAGTGTATAAAGCTGATAGTTCAGAAGATATGTTTAAGCAATCTGATCTTTTTGGGTAAGAACTATTTTTTGCGTAACAACGTGTTACGTTACGCATCGCAAAACAGCCAGACGACACAAAACCGTTCGATAAGGGTTCGAGAACGTCTCGAATGCAATCTTCAATTATGTTAGCCCCGAGTGATAAGTTAAGACCAACGCCAGACATCACTTATGCTGAAATCGGACCTAACTCCCCGAGGAAAATTTTGCTACCTCGCGTGGAAACAAAAATAAATCAGTTTTGGCAAGCGTAACGTAACAAGTTGTTACGCTAAAAAAAAGATTCAATAGAACCTGGGTTTATAGTATCAAGATACTTTCTGAGGCTGTTTTGAACGAAATCACAAGAGAAAAAAATACATATCCCATGTTACAGTATAATATTGATTTGTCCGGTAAGACTATTCTTCTTACCGGAGTAGCCGGTTTTATCGGCAGCAATTTGGCCAAACGACTGTTGGCCGATTATCAAGACATCCGGATCATCGGCATTGACAGCATCACAGACTACTATGATGTTCGTCTCAAAGAAGAACGGTTGCACCAATTAGGCATACAGAATCTACAGGAGCCCTCCGAATCGGCCGATTCACGATTCCGTTTTATCCGAGGCGATATAGCAGACCGGATCATGGTAGATCTGCTGTTTGATGCCTATCATCCGCAAGTAGTTGTCAATCTGGCTGCTCAAGCAGGAGTCCGTTACAGCATTACCAATCCGGATGCCTATATCCAAAGCAACCTAATTGGTTTCTATAACATCTTGGAGGCTTGTCGTCATCATGAAGTGGAACACTTGGTTTATGCCAGTTCCAGTAGCGTCTATGGAACCAACAAGAAGATCCCCTATTCTACGGAGGATAAGGTGGATAATCCGGTCAGCCTCTATGCCGCCACGAAGAAGAGCAACGAACTGATGGCCCATGCCTACAGTAAACTCTATAATATTCCAAGCACTGGTTTACGTTTCTTTACGGTTTATGGCCCAGCAGGTCGTCCCGATATGGCCTACTTTGGTTTCACGAACAAGCTGATGAAAGGGGAGAAGATCCAGATCTTCAATTACGGGAACTGCCAACGTGACTTTACCTACGTGGATGACATTGTCGAAGGCATTGTTAGGGTGATGCAACATGTACCCGAAAAGAGCACTGGCGAGGACGGCCTTCCTGTTCCTCCCTATACATTATATAATATAGGAAACAACCATCCGGAGAATCTGCTGGATTTTGTCCAGATCCTACAAGAGGAACTGGTACGAGCAGGAGTCCTTCCGAAAGAATACGATTTCGAAGCACACAAAGAACTGGTTCCCATGCAAGCCGGAGATGTTCCAGTGACTTATGCCGATACTTCTGCCTTGGAACGGGACTTTGGTTTCAAACCCCAAACCTCCTTGCGCGAAGGATTGAGGAAGTTTGCGGAATGGTATTCGGGATATTATCAACCATCCGCGAATATAGCTTCATGGGGTCGCGAAGATATCTTCTCAAGCCAACGAAGGTAATCTCGAGAGAATGGCAGTACCCATAGCGTTTTGCGGCTGACGCTTATCAACTGTCCAAAATTGTGTTAGATATATTTTTGGGTGGTGAAGGGGATTAATGACGGGAGGGTTAAGAGGTTCCGGTCATCTCCCTTCACCTTTGCACAAAATGGAGCAAGATAGTAAAAACGGGAACCTCCATCAAATCTGGAGTAAGCGATAGGGCTTGGGTCGTATAAAGAATTGAAAGCAAGCAACATCTACCCCATGTATAAATCGTTCCAAGTGACTGGAAGTCGCTCACTGGAACCAACTTAGATGGTGCTCCAATCCGACTGTAAATCGCTTTTCAAACGAACTGTAATCGGCTGTTCAAGCCGTTAGTATAACTAAGGACTAACCGTAAGTATAACCAAGGAAGAACCGTAAGTATAACCGATGAGTAGCCGTTAGTATAACTAAGAAAGAGCCTTCAGTTAATGGTTTGGGAAGTGAAAATAAATACCCAAGATTAGGCACAATTCATATTAATGGCTATATTTGCAAAAGCATAGAATATCAAGAATAACGAGTTATGAAGTCAACTGCAGAAATTATTCGTCTGTTGCAAGTGTTTAAGACACAAGAAGCTGAAAAATATGGAATTTTTCAGTTAGGAATCTTTGGCTCAGTAGCTCGTAACGAGCAAAAAGAAACCAGCGATGTGGATATCTATTATGAGGGAAGACCTATCGGTTTATTTTCCATGGCACACATGAAAAATGAGTTAGAGGAATTATTGGGCTGTTCAGTTGATATCGTTCGACTTCGTGATCGGATGAACCAGTTATTGAAGAAACGCATTCAACAGGAGGGTATTTATGTGTGACAAAGAATTGCTCATCGGTACGAGACTTCATAGTACATCATTATTTTGTATAGCTTGCATCATGAAGTTCCGCAATTATATAAGGTCATCGACCAAATATTGATCCATTGCCGGAATAGTTAGTTCTTTAATTAACAATTTAACCCATAGCGTTTTGCGGCTGACGCTTATCAACCGCACTACTTCCAAAAGCATAAAAATATATTACCATCATGATAACCATCGGAGATAAATCCTTCAAATCCAATATTCCATTGGAATCGATTCTGGCTGTCAAGACCAAGGTGGACATGCTGAAGATCATCCAGAAACTCGATCTCTACGTCAGTCCGAACTTGAAAAAGGAGGAGACAGCCCGACGAGTCGCTCGCGAGCTTTTAGGCGAACTTGTGTACTTTTTCTAGGGAAAGGCAATAAACATGCACAATTTTCAAGATTTTCTTGTGAATATCATTTTTTCCCCGTATCTTAGCACCGAACCAAAAAAATTATATATATGTTAGGACATAATATACCCAAACCTGTAGCAACAGGAAAGATTGCAAGAGATATCCGTGAGGCGGTGAAAAAATCGTGTTCACAATCAGATCATGTGGAAAGTACAACTCCACAGAACCGCAAATATGTAATTATCTGGAAATAGATAATGGATTGTAACTTTAAGATTGAGCGTATTGCGGATTTTTCTGATTTGGACAACTTCGAGTGTGGAGTTGCCCAAATGGATAATTTTATCCATGGAAACCTTAAATTCTGTGATGTAAACCACTATTGTTCTACTTTTGTAGTCAAAGACATTACAAATGAAGCCATTGCGGCATTGTTTTCTTTATCTTTTGATTCTGTAAATCTTGATATTGATGACTTTGAAGACCTCCATATCGGAGCAGCAGAAACAGATGATTTGGCTGTTGATGATACATTTCGGAGTACATTTGAGAAAAAATATTCTTACCCAGCTCTTGAAATTTCATATTTTGCGATAGACAAGCATTATATGGGACAAGGTTTAGGTAGAGAAATTATAGATGTAATTGTTGAAAGAGCCAAGACGCAGGATGTTGCAGCTTGCTTGTTCCTAACTGTTAATGCATTACATACAAAAGAATACAGTGCTGTAGGTTTTTATGAAAAATGCAGATTTGCCAAATTGTCTCCAGTACCACAAATGGACGTGTGGCCTATGTATAAGACGATATGGGTTAAATAAGCTCGCTTTTACTTTGATCCAAGTTTACCAATAACGACGGCACCCTCCTGCTGGTTTCACGGCCGTCACTATCTGGTGGATGCGTACATGGTTGACGATCGAGCGTTGTTTCCGCCATATCGCGATAGGCCGTCGAAACTGGTTGCATACCGGTAGTCATGAATCGGCCCAGAACATAGCATTTATGTTCGGTCTGTATGAGAGCTGCCAGCTCAACAATGTGGATTTTGGTCATTACATCGAAGATATCCTGACCCGGATAGTGAATGGGGAGGCAATCGATGAATCCTTCATTCCATGCAACTATGTCTCTCGTCCCTTAGAGGAAGAGACCGTTGCATAAAGTTAAAATCTCAAATAAACATTTTTTAAACAAGACTCAGGTGCACGTAACTTATTGTGGGTGAATAGGACGTTGTATTGGTAGTTTACATCTCAAATAAACAATTTTTAAACGTAAGCAGTCATTTTGGGCCGTATAGTCAGGTGTTCATAAAAGCCATAGCTTTACTGCGAAATTAAAAAATCG
>JAFBIU010000023.1 GCA_021531775.1 Parabacteroides distasonis
CTTTTCTTTATCACAACCGTTTGTTTCTCGATTGCGGGTGCAAAGGTAGTGCTATAAAACATATCTGCCAAACTTTTTACCCACTTTTTTTCAAAAAATTTTCGGTCTATCCTGTAATACATTGAAAATAAAGCCTATGAAGGCGAACCTCCATAGGCTTATTTCGATCATAAGATAGTGAATAGTCTGACCTGACTACACTACTATCCTATATTAATTGTTTTCCGGACGCAACTTACGTACCGTAACAGCAGTCTGCCACATTTCGCTTTCACGCAATGCCTTCAATTCAGCATTCAGCTTCTCACGATAATCCGGCTTCGAGTTGCTGTCGATTGAAATCTGAGCTTCGTTACCGCACTTTACACTGGCATACAACTTCTCTACAACCGGCTTGATAGCATCGTGGAACGGGCCCATCCAGTCCAAAGCACCACGCTGCGCTGTTGTAGAACAGTTAGCATACATCCAGTCCATACCATTCTTAGCGAACAACGGCATCAATGACTGTGTCAACTCCTCAACTGTTTCGTTGAATGCCTCTGAAGGAGAGTGACCATTTTCACGCAACACTTCATACTGTGCCAGCAACAATCCCTGAATAGCACCCATCAATGAACCACGTTCACCTGTCAAGTCAGAAGTAGCCTCACGGATGAATGTAGTCTCGAACAGATAACCAGAACCAATACCAATACCCAAAGCCAATGTACGTTCCTTAGCCTTGCCTGTTGCATCCTGATAAACAGCGTATGAAGAATTCAAACCGCGGCCTTCCAGGAACATGCTACGCAAAGAAGTACCTGAACCCTTCGGAGCTACCATGATTACATCGATATCTGCCGGAGGAACTACACCTGTACGATCGTTCCAAGTGATGGCGAAACCATGAGAGAAATAGAGAGCCTTACCCGGAGTCAGATACTCCTTGATGGTAGGCCAAACTGACATGACAGCCGCATCTGAAAGCAGACACATGATAATTGTACCCTTCTGGCAAGCCTCTTCAATGCTGAACAAGGTCTCACCCGGCACCCAACCGTCAGCGATTGCCTTCTCAAACGTCTTACCCTGACGCTGACCAACAATCACGTTAAATCCATTATCACGTAAATTTAAAGACTGGCCCGGACCCTGAACACCGTAACCGATCACTGCAATTGTTTCATCTTTCAACACTTCACGTGCCTTTTCCAATGGAAACTCTTCGCGGGTCATGACATTTTCAATCACACCGCCAAAATTCATTTGTGCCATTTTACTTTTAAATTAATATTAAAAACCACTTTATATAAAAATCATTGCCAATAGACTGCCGCACGACAAATCGCTTTGTCTGCGTGACATATAGCCATACTGTACAGATCTGGAGCCGTTTCCAGCATATAGCGTGACAAAGACATATCGTACCGTCCTTCGGACAGATATGCAATCTCAAACCGACCAATCCGCTGCTGGCGGAACCGTTCGATGTCGAACAGGTCCAACAAATGCTCTATATACTTGATGCTGTTCAGATGCCCATTAATATCCAAATCACTATATCGAACGGTATAGGGAATCGCTGGAGCCTTTGCCTCTACCAAAGCAATCTTGCCTGGTTTGGCAATCGGACAGGGACGATCAGACAGATAAGGAGTCAATGCCACCACATCCAATGGAGTAGGCCGACGTGTTTCCAAGTCAATCGCAGCCCAAATCGAACGTGCGTATCCAAAGGTAACGCCATCGCGTTGTAATTCGAAGCAACGACTCGTGAACAGTCGGTTCACCTCATCCACCCAGGTATAAATGGTCACTTCGCCAGAAGAAGCCGGATAAGCCGTAATCTCAATCGCCATGCGAGACAACACCCAGGCCGTCCGTTTCTCAGTCATTTCCGTATAGCCAAAGCCACGGTCTGCTGCATGAGCCGAGGCTGCATGCAACAAATAATAACCCAAAAGCGACAGTGGAACCTGTCCCTGGAAGTCCAGCTGATAGGAAACCACCTCAAACTGGTATTTGCCAACCTTCTCCTTCATACAATTCCTATACCTTATATTATATATATACTACTCCGTCATCTTCTCGGCCAGCTTGCGCTCCATATCGGCCAGCATATCGCTCAGACGTTCCACCTTGCTCTTTGTAATGGCAACACGTCCAGAACGGATAAACTGCAAGACACCGATACGCTCGCTTAGCTCATCGAAGAGAGCCTGCGTCTCATCGTAATGGCCACTCTTCTCCAAGACCACACAATCCTCGTTCATCTCCAGAATACGAGCATTGTACTTACGGATCAGGTCCTCAACGGCCCCCATCCGGATGAACAGATCCGTGCTCAACTTATAGAGCGCAATCTCCTGATAAACCAGATCCTCATCTGTGTTGTAGTAGGCTTTCAGGATATCCACACGCTTGTCAATTTGCTTCACCACCTTGTCGATCATCTCCTCGTCGGTATAGGTCGTGATGGTAAACTTGTGAATACCTTTGATAGCCGAAGGCGACACAGAGAGCGTCTCAATGTTGAGCTGCCGGCGTGTAAAGATAATAGTTATTTGGTTCAGAAGACCTACCGTATTCTCTGAAAAGATGATAACCGTATATAATTTCTTGTTATTCATGCCGTTTTCCTCCTAAATTTATTCACCCATAATGATGTTTGTAATCGAAGCACCGGCCGGAACCATCGGATAAACCATACCCTCCTCTTCTACATCGGCCACTAACAGATAAGAACCGTCGTAGTTCAGCATCTCGGCAATTGCCTCGTCCAACTCCTCACGCTTCTGTACCTCACGCGCACCAATACGGTAAGCCTTCGCAATTGCCACGAAGTCCGGATTCTCCATAATGGTAGCTGAATAACGCTTGTGGAAGAAGAGCTCCTGCCACTGGCGCACCATACCCAAGAAATTATTGTTCAACAGAATGATTTTCACATTCAGATTCTCCTGCATGATCGTACCCAACTCCTGTACCGTCATCTGCAAACCACCGTCGCCCGTAAAGAAGCAAACTGTACGGTCAGGTGCACCAATCTTCGCACCGATGGCAGCCGGCAAACCGAATCCCATGGTACCCAGACCACCTGAAGTGACGACACTACGTGAACGTTTATACTGGAAGTAACGAACAGCCATCATCTGGTTCTGACCTACATCCGTCACCAATACGGCATCATGTCCCGTAGCCTCCGATACCTTGCGGATCACTTCACCCATCCGCAGGTAACCCGACTTCGGATGCAATTCCTTCTCGATCACCTTCGCCTGCTCTTCGGCAGCATCCGGCTCAAACTCCGCATTCCATTCGGGACGCTTACGAGATTCCAACCGTTCGGTGATCAACGGAAGCGTATGCTTGGCATTACCCAACACCTTCACATCGACCGGTACATTCTTACCGATTTCCGAATTATCAATATCGAGATGAATGATCTTCGCCTGCTTAGCGTAGGTCTGTAGATTACCTGTCACGCGGTCATCGAAACGCATACCAACCGCAATCAGCACATCGCATTCATTGGTCTTACGGTTCGGGCCCACATTACCATGCATACCTAACATACCCTTGTTCAACGGATGATCAGTCGGCAGTGCCGAAAGACCCAAGGTTGTCGAGCCGGAAGGAATGTCGTTTTTTTCCAAGAATTGGCGAATCTCCGCTTCAGCACCACCCAAGATGACACCCTGTCCAATCAGACAGAAAGGCTTTTGGGCAGCATTGATCAAGGCAGCTGCCTCTTCGATACGGCTCATCTTGATTTCCGGTTCCGGCTGATAGCTGCGGATATAATCCACCTTCTCGTAGTGATAATCAACCAAGCCAACTTGTGCATCCTTGGCAAAGTCCAACACAACAGGACCCGGACGGCCTGATGAAGCGATATAAAATGCACGTGAAACAGCCCAAGCCACCTCTTCCGGTTTGCGGATCTGGTAAGCCCACTTCGTGATAGGCTGTGTAATACCGATCACGTCAATCTCCTGAAAAGCATCCGTACCCAACAGCGGAGAAGGCACCTGACCGGCAATCACCACCATAGGCGTACTGTCCATCATCGCATCGGCAATACCCGTGATGGTGTTCGTTGCACCCGGACCCGAGGTGACCAAAGCCACACCAACACGACCCGACACACGGGCATACCCCTGTGCCGCATGGGTAGCACCCTGTTCATGGCGCACCAACACATGTCTCAACTGATCCTGATAATCATATAACTTATCGTAAATGGGAATCGCCTGTCCACCCGGATAGCCGAAGATCGTATCCACGCCCTCCGCAATCAAAGCCTTCAACAGGGCTTCCGAACCGGTTATTTTTTGTTGTTCCATATCTATTGTTGTATTTTTCTGTTTAGTCAATGATTCTCACACCACCCTTGTCAGCCGATGCCACCATCTTGCCGTATGCACGCAAAGCCTTTGACACCTGACGTTGACGATAAGGAGGCGTAAATGCCTGTTTGCCGCGAGCCTCTTCTGCCTGCCGACGCTCCTCCAGTTCAGCATCGGTCAAACGAACATTGATAGAACGCTCCGGAATGTTGATCTCGATGATATCGCCATCCTTCACCAAACCGATTGCGCCTCCCGATGCAGCCTCCGGAGAGATATGTCCAATCGACAACCCCGATGTACCGCCACTGAAACGACCATCGGTAATCAAGGCACACTCCTTACCCAAGTGACGGCTCTTGATGTAAGAGGTCGGATAGAGCATCTCCTGCATACCCGGACCACCCTTCGGTCCTTCATAGGTGATGACAACCACGTCGCCGGAAACCACCTTGCCACCCAAGATACCTTCGCAAGCAGCATCCTGCGAATCGAACACCTTAGCCGGACCGGCAAACTTCCAGATGCTTTCATCCACACCTGCCGTCTTCACGACACAACCATCCTTTGCAATGTTACCCTTCAAAACAGCCAGACCGCCATCTTTCGAGTAGGCGTGTTGCAGGTCGCGGATACAACCGTTGGCACGATCTGTATCCAAGGTTTCAAAATAGCTCTCCTGCGAACCCATCTGGATGCTGAAGTGACGGGCCGGAGCACTCGTATATTTACAAATTGCCTCTTCCGTCACGTTGGGCGAAGTAATGGCAAACTGGTCGATGGCCTCAGCCAAGGTACGACCATCTACTCGCTTCACGTCACCATTTACCAGACCACCCTTCAACAGTTCGTTCATGATACCCATGATACCACCGGCACGGTTTACATCCTGCACATGGTAGGTGTGCGTATTCGGAGCCACCTTACACAAGCAGGGCGTCTTGCGGGACAGCATGTCAATATCATCCATCGTAAAGTCGGCACCTGCCTCCTGAGCTACAGCCAACAGGTGCAGCACCGTATTGGTGGAACCACCCATCGCAATATCCAACGACATCGCATTCAAGAAAGCATCCCGTGTGGCAATGCTACGCGGCAAAACCGACTCATCGCCATCGCGATAGTATTTGTAGGCATTCTCTACAATCTGCTTGGCCGCATCCCGGAAGAGTTGCGTACGATTCTTATGAGTAGCCACGATCGTACCATTACCCGGCAAAGCCAAACCGATTGCCTCATTCAGGCAGTTCATCGAATTGGCCGTAAACATACCCGAGCAGCAGCCACAACCCGGACAAGCATGACGCTCGATTTGAGCGACCCGCTCATCATCAACGGTCGTATCGGCCGACTCAATCATCGCATCGATCAAGTCCAAGTGGCGACCATCCAGTTCTCCTGCCTCCATCGGACCGCCCGAAACGAAAATCGTCGGGATGTTCAGACGCATCGAAGCCATCAACATACCCGGGGTGATCTTGTCGCAATTGCTGATGCAGACCATGGCATCGGCCTTATGCGCATTGACCATGTATTCGACACTATCAGCAATGATGTCGCGCGATGGCAGAGAATAGAGCATACCGTCGTGTCCCATAGCAATACCGTCGTCAATCGCAATCGTGTTGAACTCGGCTGCAAAGCAACCCAACTTCTCGATCTCAGCCTTCACCAGCTGGCCCACCTCGTGCAAATGCACATGTCCGGGTACGAATTGCGTAAACGAATTGACAATAGCGATGATCGGCTTCCCAAACTGTTCTTCCTTCATGCCATTGGCACGCCACAGGGCACGCGCACCTGCCATTCTGCGGCCTTCTGTGCTAAATGAACTTCTCAACGGATTCTTCATATTCTCTATACATTATTTATATATATACATTATTCACTCAACAAAAAAGCCCTTCTCATCAGAGGAGAAAGGCCTACGTTATGATCCTGAGACTTTAACAACACATACATACCTTTCTCCTTACCTACTACCGACTAGAAGGACCACGACGAGAATAATATGCAATACATTGTTTAACATCTTCGTTGACTTCACTTTTTGTTTGACGCCGCAAAGGTAGAACAATAATCTGTACCGACAAATATTTTTTCAAATAAAATTAGCCAATTCGCTTTCAAATATCAACCAACCAATCCTTTTTGCTTGCAGATTAACATTCCATCTCATAAGGCCTGCTACCTAACGATCGGGCAAAAGCGTTAGTGAACGGCTAAACCCAACACATAGTCCAAGAGCACCAACGCATCATAGGTTTGCTTCATATCCGTTTTACATTCCTTGGCATAGGCTTCGATCTGCTCTTTCTGATTCGGGAACAGCTTGCAGAGCTGCTTCAGATTCTTCACCTTTTCCATCTTCCCGTTCACCGGAATGTAATAGGTATTGTCCGACTTCCGTTTATAGACATCCGTACTGCCTAACTTTTGTCGTTGATAATCCGTGTATTTTTCGGTACTCAACCCAAAATCCAACATTTCGACATTCTGAACGGTACCTTGTGTTGTCGTTCCAAGGGCACCCTTTGAACCCGTATTGATCTCTTTCAGCAACCAGTCTATCTGTACAGTACCATTCTTTAAATGTGCCACCTCTCGAAAGCCCTTGCTGGCTGGAACAAATGTCCTATTCCCAAAACGAATGGAATCCACTTGTTCCGGGTTGGTCATTTCCATCAATTCTTCGCCATTTTTAAACAACATGGTTTTGTTGGAGGCATCGTAGTTAAGCATGACATACGAGCTGGTATGATTGCGGAACATCACTTTGGCTTGTACAAAATCGTCAAACAGATAGATCCGCTTGAATTGTTGAGCTGACAGTGACGGCAGCATACAGATCAGGGTGAAAAGAACAAGTAAACTTCTCATATTCTATTTATTAATTGGTCTGATTATAAACAAACAGGGAGGAATTGATATTTCCTCCCTGCCTTATTAATAGAATCGAATCATTTCGATCGATTATTTACCAGCACCCCATTCCGGAGCATTCTGGTCAGCCCAGATACGCTCGTTGTGCAAAGTAGCTGAGTGACCTGCACCACTGGAAGTAGCTGTGAAGCCTTGGCTCTGGATGTTAGCCATCTGGATGCTGTACATCAAATCGGTCTCAACCGGCAGACCCGTATCGAAACGACGCGGAATCGATGTAACCGGAATCTCGTTGTAAGCTACACGAGGCAACAGAGAAGAACCGATCTTCGGATAACCAGAACGACGAGCTGTTACATACTGTTCATTGGGATACATCGTGAAGTTCAGCAACTGCTGGATATAGATCTTCTCCAACTTTTCAGCAGCTGTACCCGTGAATGCGTATGCATCGCTTTCCATCATCTTAGCGATCTCACCATCCTTCAAGTCAATGACAGCCTCATTGGGGTCATAGTCATACGTTGTACCGTAGTAGTCAATCTTATTCAGACCAGCCAATTTGTCATATTCTCTAACTGACATTTCCAATGCCTTGTCGTAGTGACCCTTGGCAGCTCCTTCATCACCATTCAACATGGCGAACTCAGCCAAATAGAGGTTCACCTCAGCAGCACCCATATACAAGCCGTACCATACACGGTCTGTCTTTGTGATAGACTTCACGTCGCCCGGAGCTGTCGGAACTTCCGGATAGTAGTAACGACCGATGATGAATTCCTGCTGGAAGTAAGAGAATGTACAATATGACTTTTCGTTCTTGCCATCTGCATCTGCAATCTTCTGGTCGCTGTAGCGGAAGTACCAGCTGTAATCCGGCATTGTAGAAGCATTGTAATCAGTCGGCAGACCATAGTAGCGTACCCACGGTTCACCGGCACCCTTCCAAGAAACGAATTGCTTCTTGCCGTCAGCACCTACCTCGTAGTTTACGTTCTTCTCGATGAAATCAGGAATTTCTCTGCCACGATCGTAGTAAGCCTGAACCACCTTCGAGTTCCAATCATTCTTCTTATAGCAGAAACGAACGCGCGGATCCAAGTTGTCCACCATGAAGTTAACAACTGTTGCGCTGGCTGCTGTACCATCCATGAAACCGTTGCTCCAGTGGTAAACATGGTCATTACCGCTACCGCCATTCATCACGCTTGCCTTGTTGAAGAGGATGGCATCTTCCATTGAATCAATGTAACCACAGCTGGCAGAAGCAACCTGTGAAGCAACCTGTTTTGCCTTAGCTTCGTTCTGAG
The DNA here is from genome assembly GCA_021531775.1 of Parabacteroides distasonis. Lineage (GTDB taxonomy): Bacteria > Bacteroidota > Bacteroidia > Bacteroidales > Tannerellaceae > Parabacteroides. The sequence goes on from JAFBIU010000023.1 coordinate 8,525, forward strand.
CCAACAGACGAACGGCAATACGCAACTTCAGAGAGTTGGCAAACTTAGCCCATTTGCCCAAGTCACCCTTGCAGACAACGTCCTGCGTACCTATGATCTGACCACCCTTCTGGAATGTGCTGATAGCAGCATCCAGAGAAGCCAACCAACCGTCATACAAAGAAGACTGAGAGTCGTAAGCCGGAGTCAACGTACCACCGTAAGGAGCACGACAAGCCTCCGTGTAAGACAAGTTGCCATACATATCCGAGTCAAAAATACCCAAGTAAATGGTCAATACTTCAACAGCAGCCTTGTAAGAAGCAAAAGACTCAGCCTCTTCTGCCGGAAGTTTTTCCAACTGGTTTTCGATATCACGCAAATAACGCAATGTGTTGATGTATTGTGTTCCCTGATCACCCGTAGCGGTCGTTGTCAGAATACCAGTCGTCATACCGCCTGTCGGAACAGCCATCTGGTTCCAGCTATACATCATGGGCGCATTGTAGAACCAGTAGGTATAACCCATCGGCTCGAACTGATTAACACCATTTGCAAACAGGTAGCTTACATTCGGCGTAGTGACTGATGTCGGATCCTGGTTCATCTCGGCGAAATCATCAGTACAACCGCTGAATATTGCTGCACCCAACGCTGTCGCAAATAATAATGATTTATAGGATTTCATATTTCTATCTTTCTTTATTAATGATTGCTTATATTAGAATGTAGCATTGATTGTGAACGTATAGCTTGCCACATACGGGCTAACCGAACGAATCATGAACTGAGAGGATGAAGTACCACGCATAGATTCCGGATTGAAGTTGTTCGGCAGTGAGTTCAGCAAGTAACCCAAGTTACGTCCTGAAGCAGTCAGACTCAAGCCCTTAGAACCGATCTTCTTGCAGAATTCAGCCGGTACACGATAGCTAACGGCAACCTCACGCAATGCGATGTAGTTCAACTCCTTGAACCAGCTGTCGTTGACTGTACCTGTACTCCATGCGTTGTTCCAGTAAGTCCAAGATGTACCGTGCTGCGGGTCAACGATACCCTTTTCATACAATGCCTGGTATGTTTCACCACCAGCAGCCACTGTATAGTCGCCCTTCGGAGTGCTCAATACCTCACCACCCATGATGATACCGTTCGGAATCATACCATCGTGGTAAGTCTTGCCATCCCAAATAGAGGTAAAGGTCATACCGCCATTCTCTGTATCACGCCACTTCAAAGACTCTTCTGTGTAACCATAAGCGGTACCATATTTTGAACCGTAGATAGCTACATAACCACCGAAGCGCATATCCAATTGAGCACGCAAGCTCCAGTTCTTCCAGCTGAGGCTGGTGTTGATACCGCCTAAGAACTTCGGCTGCATAGAACCGATTTCCTTAACTTCACCTGAACGCTCGTTATAGACAGCGTGCATGTTGTTGTAGTTGTAGTAAGCTGTTGACAAAACGGGCAGACCACTCTTCTCATCGATCTTCACGCCTGAGTCAGACATCAGCAAACCATATTCACCACCGACCTTAGCCACAGATCCGATACGGTAGTTACCATAGTTCGGCATACCGGTCAATGTGATGTAGTCGGCTACATTCTCGTGCAATTCAACAATCTTAGAACGGTTACGTGTGAACGTAAAGTTCAAATCCCATGTCCAATCCTTGTTCTGGAACGGAGTTGTATTCAACGCAATTTCAATACCCTGGTTCTGGATGTTACCGGCATTGATCAACTGCTGGTTGATACCTGACAACCAAGGAACATCGATGGTCATGATCTGATCCTTCGTATTTTCCTTATAGTAAGTAGCATCGATACCGATACGGTTGTTGATGAAGCGCCAGTCCAAACCGATTTCCCAAGAGTTCTTACGCTCCGGTTTCAAGTTCTGGCTGTATGCCTTCTTCGGAATTTCCAAACCGTATGTATTACCAGAATCGGTTGTAGCAGAGATAATGCTATAAGCCGTATTGATTGAATAAGCATCCGTATCGTTACCTACCTGTGCCCAAGAACCACGGATCTTAGCAAAAGAGATCCATTCGGGCAACTGATCGCGGAAGGTTTCGTGGATCAACCAAGAAGCAGATACTGACGGATAGAAGAATGAGTGAGTACCGTGACCATCGGCATAAACCAATGCTGAAGACCAGTCGTTACGTCCTGTCACATCCAAGAAGATCTGATCCTTATAGCTAACACCAGCCTGTGCAGCAATAGAGAGGATGGTCTTTTCACCACTCAATCTACCTGTATAAGAAATGGGGTTCTTAGAGTTGCCAATGAAATACTGACCCGGTACGATCAAACCACCATTGGTGCTTTCACTCATTTCCTGGATGAAGTTGTGATAATATTCACCACGGATGAAACCGTTAACGGTCCAGTCACCGAATGTCTTGTTACCAGTGAAGTTGACGTTCAAGTTCGTCTGCTCCTTCGTGTACAATCCCATGCGATAAGCACCACCATCGTTGGCATAACCTTGACCCAATTCCTTGGCTTCGTTACGTTTGTAGTAGTAGTTATAGTTACCTTCGGCTGTAAACTTCAACCATTCAGTCAAGTTAGCTGTTAACTTCATGCTCGGACGAACAGAAGTCTCCTTCTGGGTATATTCGTTTTCATACAAGCTGAACCATACGCTACGACCCGGTGCATTACCGTAATCATCACCGTAAGCTACGTCTGCCAAACCACCGTGAGCACCTTTGTAACGGCTTCTCCAGTAGCGGGTGTCGTACATACGAGTCCAAGTACCATCGATGAAGTACTCACCAAAGTTGGTTTCACCACCCTTCGGAGTAGAGTTGGCGAATGCCACCTGAGCCTCCAATTCTACATCTTTAGAAATCTTGTGAGATGCTTTAGCCAACAAAGAGATACGGTCGAACTGGTTGTTCGGAGTGGTACCTGTTGCATGGCGATAAGACATAGAGGTATAGAATGTTGTGGTTTCGTTACCACCCTGGATAGAAAGGTTGGTGTTAGAGTTGAAACCATTGTCATAAGCATCCGTAAAGTTGTTTTCCTTTGCACTATAGGGAACCATCGTATAGTCGTAGTACTCGATCGGCTGGCCGTCGAATGCCGGACCGAACTGACGGGAAGTAGTACCGATTACTGTACGCTGACCGCTTGAATTCAACTTGAACTGGTTGGTATCCCACTGGATATAGTTACCAGATGCATCTGTTTCATAAAAGATGTTACCGGCATATTGTCCGTTACCATACTTGTTCTGCAGGCTCGGTCCACCATATACATGGTCAATACCTAATGTCTGAGAGAAGCTGATACCCAAACCTTGGCCACCCTTACCACTCTTGGTCGTGATCACGACTGCACCATTCAAACCGCGAGAACCGTACAAAGCTGTTGCGGCTGCACCCTTCAAGACTGATACAGAAGCGAAGTCGTCCGGGTTCAAGTTCTTCAACTCATTACCCCAGTCCTTATCGGTTGTACTCCAGTCGGCATCACCATTCTTTACACCGTTATCCATGATCACACCATCGATGACATAGATCGGCTGGTTGTTGCTACCCAATGTAGAGGCACCACGGATCAAGATCTTCGAAGAACCGAACAAACCACCGTCACCAGAGGAGATATCCACACCGGCCACCTTACCTTGCAAAGCTGATACCGGGTTGATCACATTCGTATTCAACTCTTCGCCCTTCATTTCCGTTACGGCATAACCCAGGGCTTTCGTGGCACGTTTCATACCCAAAGCGGTCACGACAACTTCGTCCAATTTCTGAGTATCTTCGGCTAACTTGACTGAGAGAGTTGCTTCTCCATTGTAAGCTACATCCTGAGTAGCGTAACCAATGAAAGAGATCTGGATGATGTCACCTTTCTTGACACCTTCCAATGTGAAATTACCGTCCATGTCGGTAATTGTACCGTTTGTAGTTCCTTTAACTACTACAGATGCACCGGCAACAGGGCCGAAATCATCTTCTACTGTACCGGTCACTTTTCCGTCTTGCTGGGAAATAGCGGTACTTGGCTTGTCAGGTACCAGGTCTGCGTACACGCCCATCGGGAATGACAACGCGCCGGCGACAAGAATCAGACTGACAGGTTTGAAGTTTTTCAACATAACATCATTATTATTTTATTATAATTGGCTATAGCGTTTGCAGTACTTTTATATATGTATATAAGTATTGACGTTTCCCTTTCATTTGATCAGGCTGCATAACCAACCGAATTAAATGTTTTAATTGGTGGCAAATGTATATAAATTTATTTTACCAGCCATGCAAAACCTAAATTATCTGCAATTTTTTTTACCTATGCACGTTTTTACATTTCTTTCCATGCTGTCACACCTCCATACAGTGTATGCAGTGAGACCACTCCCGCGCAGTAAGACCTCTCCCGCATAGATGTGGGAAAGATAATTGATAGATCCATTTCATTGCCGGGGCTGTCTCGACATAAGGAGAGCTCGGGTGTTTTCACCGAAAGTGAGAAATAAAAAAAGCATCGATAACCTTTCGATTACCGATGCTTTGACCAGTCGGGGTGACTGGATTCGAACCAGCGACCACACGCCCCCCAGACGCGTACTCTAACCGGGCTGAGCTACACCCCGTTTTTGTTTAACGGGTGCAAAGATAGAGCTTCTATTTGAACTGTGCAAGTTTTTGGATGACTTTTTTCTTCTACGTACCTAAAAACAGGGGGCACATACGATACAAGCGCTTTATTTTTCCGCTGAATTACTTGGATTTAGCTTGCAAAACTAGTATGTTTGCACTTGAAATACATTTCTTGATTTGTATCCTATCTATTTCCAATCAAGATACAGACATAGATGCTTTCGTCAGCCATCCTTATTGGATGTTTACATGCCTACTGATTTCAATTCTTTATGTATAGGTAATACAAGGGTGTCCGGACGTCGTCAAACGATCGCCTGACGGACATCAAGCAGTTGTCTGACGGAAGTCAAACGATCGTTTGACGACATGCAACATACCTATGAATACCTTATCAAAAAGCTTAGAACCTATGTTCAATGTAGCTCTCAACCTATGTGCATCGACCTTCTATGCGTACTGCTTCAGCCATTGCAATCAAAATAATTACGATATTGCAAGCGTTATATCAAGAATAATCACTATTTTTGTTCCAAACATTAGGATTATGCATCTTATCGATCGAAACATACAACAGATAATAGCCTTGTGTAAAAAATACAAGGTAAAGAGATTATATGCCTTTGGTTCGATACTTACTCCCAAATTCAATGATCAAAGCGATATTGATCTGGCCGTTGATTTCAACGATCAAGAGATACCCGACATGTTCGAGCATTTTTTTGACTTCATCTATGAGCTGGAAACTCTTTTGGGGCGGAAAGTTGACTTGGTTGATCAATCAGCCATTAGAAACAGTTACTTCCAAAAAGAATTGAATTCAACAAAGAAACTGATCTATGGATAAAAGATCCATATTTTGATAAGTTAGAACTCTTGGACTATGTGTCAGGATTATCACTTGGAGAACCTAAGTCATGAAACTATTTTTTACATAGTGTGTTATTTGGACACCTCAAGAAATAAACAATGTTAATATGGAGAAGATTTATGTCGAAAAAGTATGTCGCATAACATAAAACCTCTATATTTGCATCGTGTTTTTCATGGTATTAGATTTAAGGTTAACAATTGAAATTGGCTGTCCGGGATGGATGGCCTTTTCTTTTTTATAGAGTTAGCTATCTATTCCAAAATAAGTGCGTACATTTACACGCATAAACCCATACATATTATATATATGTACATATATACATTAGATAGATTAGAGACGATGAGAAGATTGATTGGTATATTCATGATCTGCCTTTGCGCCACCATCAACGGTTGGGGACAGACCTACGAAGAGTGGGTCGGCAAAAGTTACGACTATGTAGAACAAGAAAACTGGGTGGCCGCAGAAGAGTGTTTGCGCTCGGCCATGCGGATGGAACCGGCCAATCCGGCCAACTATGCACTCCTGACCAACCTGGGAACCATCCAACGGAGACAGGGAAAGTTCGAGGATGCCATCATCTCCTATACGGCTTCGTTGAGTCGCGAGCCACAGAACCAACTTATTTTAGAGAATCGGGCTTCCCTTTATGCCGAGATGGGCGAGGTGGAAAAGGCCATCAACGACTATACCACATTATTGCTGACTGATCCCAATCAGCAGGAGTCGCTTTATGCCCGTGGCCTGCTCTACCTGCAACAACGCAACTTCATTTTGGCGGAAGAGGATTTCGACAAGCTCTTGTCGGTCAACGAGAAGTCGGTCAAAGCACGTTTGGGCTTTGCGGTATTGGAGAAACTTCGTGGCAATTATGACGAAAGCGAACGTATCTATAACTATCTGATCAGCGAACAGCCCCACAGTATGTTGCTCTATGAAGGACGGGCCGACCTGTATTTCATGATGGGTAAGAATGCCCGGGCCATGGCTGACATCAACAAGGTATTCAGTGAGAGCAAACCGACTGCCTCGCTCTATGTGTTGCGTGGGAAGGTGAAGCTGGCCCAATATGAAAAAGAATCGGCCTCGATGGATTTTGAAAAGGCCCGTAACATGGGGTATGACAAAAAGGTGATCGACGAGCTGATGAAAATGACTAAATAATCAGGAATGAAGCATATGGAACCTCGTACACTTTTGAAATTTGATGCCTATCAGGATCGGTATTACCGAAAGCTGATGCAACTCCCCTATTTCGATCTGGTGCATCCGATTGTCGAGCAATTCATCCGTCAGATTGTTGCCCAAGGAGCCTTCTGTATGCGCGTCACGCCCAAAGTGCTGGCACAGATCTTGGCAGACGGATATATCCGGAATAAGATGGAGTTGCCGGATGAGAACCCCAAAGGAGAAAACAAACCCATACGCAAAGAGGTGGTCCGCATGATGTTCGGTCAAGATCCGGAGATTCTCCAACCGGCCGAATTTCATAAGTATGGCTATCTCTCGTCCAGTCAGGTACGACAGGATCTCTTGTGGAACTATAGTCTGGTTTATCAGTTTGGGTCTGTCCTGATCACCTTACGGAAAGATCGGATGATGCATCGGACAACCCTCTGTTTCGGTGATTCGCTCAATTTTGGAGCCTGCGGATTGATGATACCGACTCGGGTGGATCGGGTAAAGGCCACCTGCATTCTCGGCCTGAAACATGCCGACTCGCTCATTCCTGCTCCTACCCATCCGTTGGATCTGTATGGTTATATAGCTCAGAAAATCAGAGAAGGGCAGTTGACAGAGAAGAATTTCATCAAGTTGGAGGATATTACGCGCGACGGTCCTCCCCTCTTCCAGTTCTTCGAACTGCAGTACCATGGACGGATCGACCTCCTCAAGGACATCGAACGGATCGATGCCACCTTGGAACGTCCCCAGGATAAGGAGCTTCTGACGGCTCTCCAACCTCAGTTGGAGGAGATTGGGATTCCCTTCAAGATTTGGGAAACGATCATTTAAGGAAGTATTCATAAATATGGCTCATGCACTATGTTTGAAGAAGAGATCAAAACATACGAGACCCTACGCGAAGCCTACCATCAACAGGTTACTTCACGCATGAACCGGGAGGATCTGAAAGAGACCCATCGCATCTTGATGCAACACACCATTGCCTACAAGCATCCTGGGGCACAAGCTGGAGAATATACGGATATGGATATGGCAGCAGGTGATACCCTGTTTGGAGACCATGAGCAACTGATCGCCCGAGTGCCGAAACTGTTGCTGGCTACCCAAAAAGCGTTGGATGCCGACCAGGTTCATCCCCTGATTATCGCAAGTCGGTTTCATGGTTTCTATGAATACTTACATCCTTTCCGTGACGGTAATGGCCGGTTGGGACGACTTTTCGCCAACTACATTCTGCATTCGAAGGGACATCCGATCGTCATCATTACGAACGAGCGCAAGAATGAATACATTGATGCCCTTCGTTGCATCCGTACGGAGGGTACCGACGAATACCTCATCCACTTCTTTTTCCAAACGGCTATCTTGCGGATGCAACGGGAGATAGATGAGAAGAAGCGGCAGAACCGCTTCAAGCCCTTTCTCTTTTGAGTCTTCAGCAGAAAATTCGTATCTTCGCCCATCATTTACTCATAAAAGCAATCGATATGAATCATACGTATAGGCATTTGTTCTGCTGGTTATTCGCCATGGTAAGTTGCTTATCGGGATTAAGCGCCCAATCTCCGGTCGATTATGTACGTCCGCAGATCGATTCCCATAAGTCCAGATGGTTTTATTTTTCATCCGCCTGCCGTCCGTTCGGTATGGTCAGCCTGAGTCCCGACACCTGGGTGAAAGGCTCCTGGAACTCCGGATACCTGTATGACTCTACAGAGGTGCGTTGATGTACCCCACAACATCCAGGATCTCATCTATCTGATGGGCGGGAAAGCGGCCTTTGTAGAACGGTTGAACCAGCAGTTTGAATGGGCGGCTCCCAACCGTTTCATTACGGCACATGGGGCTCATGCCGAGAATTGGGTGGATTATGAGAACCAGCCCTCTTTGCACATGGCTCATCTGTTCAGTCAGAATGGCTGATTGTAAAGCAACGAGATAGACAGGCATAGCATCCTCTTTCTTGTTGTCCGTTACCAATGAACGTCCTAAAAAGAGACCAGCTTCAGCCTGTTCTTTAGGTAATTGATGAGATTGAAAATAATCAAAAGCTATTTGCATTTGTGCAGGATAAGGCAATCGAGTATGCAAGGAATCAGCAATCCTTGCATACAACATACTCCATTGGACGGCCAAAGGCTCACTAAGTTCTTCAGAAAACTACTTCTGATAGAAACGGACCCAATCGATGGACATTTCGACGGGCAGTTCGGTAGGATCGACAGCTCCGACCCATGAGCCTCCTAACTGCATATCGAGCAGGAGATAGAAGGGTTGATGGAAGGGGAACTGACCCTCCTGATCGGTCTCGATCCGCGGATAGGTAAAGGTATGCTGATCGTTGATGAAGAAGCAGAGACTATCGGCATACATTTCGACGGCATACACATTGTAGGCCTCCGGATGGATCGGGCCGGTACTTCCCTGGGGTGGAGTCGTCTTGAAACCCAAATCGTAGGTATAATGCGAGTGGACGGTCTGATAGGCGATGTTGTCGTAATTGAGCCGTTCCATGATGTCGATCTCACCACCCATCGGCCACTGCCCCTCTTGCGGCAACAACCAAAAGGCGGGCCAGGCACCTGTGGCTCCATTCAGCTTGGCCTTGATCTCCAAACGTCCATCCATGAACCCCATCTTTCCTTTTGTATAGACACCTCCTGTCAGGAAAGGGGCTGTATCTTGCGGTTGCGTCAGATTCTGGATGCCCCGAAGCACCAGATTTCCATTGCGCATCTCATAGAGCGAATCAAAATCGGACATATAGTTGTTCCAGTCCGCTGTTCCTCGCGGAATCTTGCTCCATACAGCCGGATCAAAACCCTTTATCTGATCAAAATTTTCTTCCCACACCAAACGCCATTCCGGTTGCGAAGGTGTACAAGCAGCCAGTAAACAAAACAGGCTGATTAAACCAATCAAATCATATCGTCTCATAATCAACTTTATTTTTTAGGACGACAAATATAGTTATTTAGGTCGATTGCAGAACTACCCGAGGTAAGCAAATGCACGCTTTTCATAGGAACGAGATGAAAAAAGCCCCCAGCCTTCATCCGGCATGGGGGCTTGTATGAGAGCATGTCATCATTCCGCATGATCCTTCATCCACTTGGCCCAGATGTTACCTGGGTAGAGACGAAGGGCCTCCTCCAACTGCTGTTGGGCTGCTGCCGGATTCTCCTGCAACAGATCAATCAAGGCACTGAAGTAGCACATGTTGCTTTGCTGTACATTACGGTCGGCCTCACCAAACTTCGCATAGGAATCCATCAGATTCTTCTGGAAACGTTCGCGTGTCTGCAACAGTTTGTCCAGTTCCGCTTTGAACGCATCCGTACGACCCAACTTGGCCAAGGCACGTGCCTTGTAATAGCCCAAGTCGGACAGACCACCCCGGACTTCAGCCTGAGCGGATTGCTCAAAGAAGGCTTTGGCCTCGGCTGTCTTGCCTTGACCCTCGCATGCCAGACCGGACAGATAGGCCAACTTGGCCGTATAGCCACCATGGGTAGGAGGAGCCACCTCCAGATTGACCGGATACTGGCCTGCCAGATCAAACTCCTGAATTGCCTTGGCATACTGCTTGCCCGTCAACAGCTTCAGGCCCTTCAAGGCATGCGAATCCACATAGATGTCATGTACCTGACCACCTCCTTCCCACAGATGGAAATGGCGGTTGTCGAGGATCCGGATCGCCTTGTCATACTGACCCGCCCAATTGTAAAGCGTCAACAGACGCATGACAGCATCATCATGCTTCAAGACCGTCTTCATCCGTTTCTCCAGCCGTTTCAACCGTTGGTCGAAGGGACGGTTCGCCTGTTCGTAGAGTTTGTCCGATTCGGTCAGCAGCAAAGCATCCTCCGGATTGGCTTCGATGGCCCGATCGTAATAGGCGATTGCATCTTCCCAATTACCCTTCACCCCTTCGCCAAAACCGGCATTACGATTGGCAATGGAAAACGAAGGATCCAACGTAACAGACTGTTTCCAAGCAATCAATCCAGCCTCTTTCTGACCCAAGTAGTACAACAGATTCCCTTGATAATAGGGCAACTTGGCATCTTGGGGAGCTACCTGTACCAACCGGTCAAAGAGGGCCACCTCCTCCAAACGCAACGGATAGTTGTGCAAGGGTGAGAGCTGACCGGCTACCGCAATCTCGGCCTGTGCCTCCGACTCCTTCCCCTGTTGCAACAGGTTGTAGGCTTTGTAATAATGCACCAAAGGAGCATCGGCAAAGGGTGTACCGATAGCAAGGGCAGCATCCAAGAGGGTCAACGCATCCTGGGTAGCCCCCATCGTCATGTAGTTGGCCACCACCTCCAGCAGCTCTTGCATGGCAATCAGCCCTTCACTCCGGTAGGGTCGTGTCCCCTTCAGGAAGGAGGCATCCCCCTGCTGCAGGAAGCTCTGTTCCGCTTCGCTCCAGTAGTCCAACGGGTCGATGGACTGGATATAGTCCAAGGTAGCCAAGGCTTCCGACTGTTTTCCCAACTGACGCAAGATGTAGGCCTTCACGCTCAATGCCTGCAAATCGCGTGCCCCCACATAGAGCGACTGTTCGATCAGCTCCAAGGCCTTCGGATACTTCTTCGCCCGTACGGCAGCCACAGCCAGCTGATAGAAGGCCGGATGCTTGAAGTCGGGTGTCCAAGTAGCTGCCCACAAAGCCTCTTCCGCTTCGGCTGTCCGTCCGGTCATCTGGTAGAGATAGCCTAAATAGTAGAGGGCTTCGGTATTCTTGACCCGGGTATAGTCATGCGAGAGACGTGCTTGTGCCCGCAAGAGGTGTTTCTCGGCCAGTGCCCATTCCGCCTGCCGGATATAATGCTTGCCCACCTCGATGTTGACACGGGCATCCATCGAATCCCGACGCAAGGCCTCTTCATAGAAATCCATGTAGCTCAAACGTGCATTGTTGAACTGATCCACCCGCAAGCCGGCCAGATAGAGCTCCTCGTTGGTCTGATACTCCTGGACTGGTTTCGTACCGTCGATCACCTTCGGCAAGGGTTTCTCTTCCAGCTTCACCGGACGATAATCAACCAAGAGTGTTCCCTCGGCATCATACAAGGCGGTATAGAGATCGTGCGGTTGGACCGTAGAGGGTACCTTCACCTCTTCCAGGAAGTAGCGGTTCGGATCGACATCCACCCGCTTGTCCAACAGGATCTGATCCGCCTGCTTCACCACCACACGGGCCCCCTTTTGGATCTGGGTCACGCAATAACCTACCCGATAGCTGCCGGCCTGATCCGACGGTTCGAAGTTGACGGCTGCCTCATCGGAGGCATTCTTCACGCCTCGGATTCCCTTGATCGGATACCAGATCTGGCGGAACTCCCGGATCTCGCCCGGATTGATCCAGCTGTAGTCGGGCTGGTTGTCAGAATAGGCTCCCACCATCAGCTCCAAGTAGTGGCCATCCTTGTCGGAAAGAATCTTATTCCACATCTGTCCGTTGGGATTGTTGCCCCACAAGAAGAATTTCTTGCCCGGAACCACATGACGGTTGGCCACATGAACCGTTCCGGCATCCTTGCCATAGTCGTAACCGGCCAGAAACTCCATCTGGCTGCCCCAAGCGAAAATGGAACGGCTGTTGTCCGTAAAGTTCTTCCACCAAGAGAGGTCGGCATTTTGGGTACGGTCACTTCCGTAGGGACCGATCGGCCAAGGGGTGAAATAGACTTTGTGGTGGTCCGCTCCTGCCTGTACATCAGGCGGGAAGATCACTTGATACTGTTCGTTGCAATGAACCGACACATTGGCCCAATAGAGCATGGACTGGATCATGGGGGTCGGATTGATCACCTTGACACGCGATTCCACCCACGAACGGCCGGGATAGACTGTCACGCCTACCAACCATTTCAGGCGATGGCGCAATTCGGTCTCGCCCACCCAAATGGTCTTGCTGCCGTCGGGATTCTCCTCCATCTTCCAGTTGACCGGCATGTAGCTGCTGGCCCGATGATGGTCAGGAATGTTCCATTCGACACCTCCGGACAACCAGGCCCCCAACATACCGATCAAAGCCGGCTTGATGCCGGTTTGTGTGTAAAAGAAATGATAATCATTGGTCCGGTCGGTAGCTGCAAAGATGCGTCCACCGATCTCCGGCAAGATCGAGAGATCGACATACTCATTGTCGAGACGAAGCACATTGTACGCCTTTTCCTCCTGCTTTTCCGTCATCACGTCATACAACGGATAGGGATAGATGTAGCCTTCGGCCCCTTGATAGACTCGGCCGGTAAAGAAGATGGGATCCACTTCGGGCGCACCAATCTGATAGGTAGGGATCTTTTCTGTAACGGATTGCATCCGCACCTGCTGCTGGGCACACAACGGAAACGCACAAGCCAGCAACAGACAACTCACAAAATTAGATTTCATGGTGGACTATTTTTAGGTATGTAAAAAACCGGCAGGAAGACCGGATAGACTCCTGTCTGCCTGCCGGATGAAGATACAATAATTACGCTATAAAACGGTTTATCTGGTCAGATTACTGTTCAGTTGCGTATCACTGGCCGGATAGGGCAAATAGATCGACTTCTCACCCTGCCAGGTGGTTTCGGCATTGACCTCTACACTCTCCTTACGGAAAATGCCCGGGGCCACTTCGATCGGATTGTTGGCCTTGCGTTGGTTGAAGGTCTGCTCCAAGGTCTCCAGACGCATCTGGTCGTCACGACGGGTGACGAGACCAGCCCAATAGCCTGCCACTTCCCAACCATGCTCCTTGACAGCTGCTTCTGCAAAGTCGTTGCCGCTCAAGCCCGATTTCAACGGTTCCAGACCGGCACGTTCACGCACCTGATTGATGCACTCGTAAGCCATCGTGTTGGGAGTACCCTCTGCACGAGCCTGTGCTTCTGCATACCACAACAGGACTTCCGAGTAGCGGATCAGACGATGGCGATGGCTGTTGGTCATCCAAGAGGTGTTGGCCGGCTTCGTGTAGTCGTAATCGCCACCATCTTCGCCAATCGTATAGATACAGAACATCGGGTGCTGTTCGGGGATTCGTTCGTCCCACCAGTCGAGCAATTCGCCACCCGCCTTGTTGCCTTCCAGAATCTTGGGATTGTAGGTGGCATCCTTACGCGGACCTGCCGGGAAGTCTTTCCAGAACTGGATTTCACCCCAACCGTCACCCCAACCTCCAAGCGATTCGAAGAGGTTACTGTCGGTAAACTGGGAGTCTTCCACCCAAGTGAAGTCACGAGAGTAGCAGATACCTACGACCGTTTCGTTCGTATAGTTGTGGCTGGTTGAATAGACATGCTTGTATTCCGGTTCCAGGATATACTCGTAGGTACCGGCCTTTACCCCATCGATCACGGCCTTGGCCTGTTCGGCAGCTGATGCATAATATTGGGTCTGCTTCATGGGCCAACCCGCCATGGCCATATAGACGGCCGCCAAGGTAGCCTGAGAGGCCTGTTTGGTGATGTAGATATTGGCAGAACCGTTGTTGCGAGGCATGCCACTATAACCGGTCGGCAAGATGGAGATACAATCCTGCAAATCCTTCACGATCTGTGAATAGACCTCTTCGACACTGGCCAACGGACGTTCATAATCCACATTATTGTCCAAGACCAAGGGAACCGGTCCGAACCGACGAACCAACCAGAAGTAGTTGACAGCCCGCCAGAACTTGGCCTGACCGATCGCAATGTTGATCTCCTCCTGGGTAGTGGGTGTACGTTCGGCATTCAGCACAATGTAATTGGAAGCCTTGATGGCGGTATAGGCGGTTTGCCAAGCGGCCTCCACACCCTTGTTGGCATCTGTCGGACGGAACGCATCCACCTCGGCATAGGCCTGTTTGTTACTACCCGGGTTGGTAGTCAGGTCATCGCCTTGCCAACTCGGAATGGTCGGGTTGGTATTGGTCTGCAGGTTGCAGACCTGACGATACAGGGCATACGTGGCCATATCCAACTCATCCTGTGTGGAGAAGAAGGTAGTTGGAGTCAGTTTACCCTTCGGGTCTTCGTCCAAAAAATCACTGCATGAACTGGTAAGCATGGCCAAGCCCAATGCACAAAGGATATATTTCGTTTTCATACTCAATTTACTGTTTAACGGTTTAGAAATTCATACGGACACCAAATGTAAAGCTTCGCATCAACGGATAAGCTCCCAAATCTACACCATCGACCACATCATCACCCAACGAGAGACCGGCCGGGTCCATACCCTTGTAGCTGGTGATCGTGAAGAGGTTCTGGGCACTCAAGGTCAAGCGGAGGTCGGCAAACTTCGTCACGCTCTTGGCCAAGTTGTACGACAAGCTCAAGTTGTCTAAACGAAGGTAGCTGGCATTCTCCAGGAACTTCGTGGAGGTAGATGCAGACTGATAATCGTTACCGGTTACGGTTACGGAGGGGTAACGAGCGGCCTGTCCCACCACATCGAAGTTGTCATTCAGATACTCTTTCAAGGTGATGAAGGCATAGTCACCTGTCATGGCGGTACCGGTGAAGCGTACCAGGTTCAGACGGTCTGCCCCAAATGAGCCAGTGAAGAAGACGTTCAAATCCCAGTTTCTCCAATGCAAGGTGTTGTTCCAACCCAATGTGAAGTCCGGATTGGATTTGCCGATGAAGGTACGGTCGTGGCTGTCAATCGTGCCATCGCCATTCAGATCCTCAAACGAGTCGTGTCCGGTTGCATCCAAACCTTTCCATACATAGCCATAGAAAGCACCAATGGGCTGACCCACTTCCACACGGTTCACACCATCGGAGGGAATCATACCGGAGGCGGGAGACCATCCGGAGATGAATTCCAGACCACCCAAATCCTTCACCTCATTCTTCAGGTAGGTGCCGGTAAGGGTCGTGCTCCATCCGAAGTCGGGTGTGTCGATGATGTTGGCATCAATCGAGAAGTCGATACCGGTATTGCTTACTTCGGCTGCATTCACCCAATAGGAACCGCCACCATCATAGTTCGGGATGGTACGTTTCAGCAAACCATCTTTCGTCCGCTTGTTGAAGTAGTCGAACGACACGCGCAACCGACGATCCAGTACGGCAAAGTCAACACCCAAGTCAAACTGATGGGTGGTCTCCCAACTCAGGTCCGGAGTGGCTACCGACTGTCCGATCCAATAACCGGTATATTGCGAAGAGGTACCGAACGCATACATGGCCTGCGACATCAGACCCAAGGTCTCGTACGAGTTGATGGCCTGGCTACCGATCAGACCGTAGCTGGCACGGATCTTCAGATCCTGAACGGCCTGCTGGTTCTGCATGAAGGGTTCGTTGCCCATCGACCAAGCGGCTGCAATAGAGGGGAAGAAGCCCCACTTGTCGTTGAAGAACTTGGACGAACCATCGGCACGGAACGTACCGGTCACCATGTAGCGATCCTTGTAGTTGTACATGACACGGGCTACACCAGACATCAAGGTCCACTTGGAGTATTCGTTGGTGGAGGTACGGCTGGAGGCCATGTTCACGTTCCAGTAGCCGACACCTTCGGTCAACAGGTTGTTGCCAGCAATGCCCATCTGCCGATACTCCTTGCTGGTGGCCTCATAGACAGCTGTTGCGGTCAAGGAGTGGTCGTTCCACTTACCCATGTAGGTCAAGTTGTTGGTGGTCTGCAACATCATGTTGTAGGCATCCGCATTGCTCATCGAGCTCTTGCTGGAAACCTTTTCCGTACCGAAGCCATAGGTCTTCAGATCGTTATAGTCGATACCGTTGCTGGTCGTGAAGGTCAATCCTTCGCAAATGTCGAACTTCAAATCGATACGTGCATTCACGATGTCCTGAATCGATTCACTGCTCTGTTCTCTCAGACGGCCCACCGGATTCTCCTGTGTCAACGCACTATACTGGTCGCGTGTGTAGGTCATGCCGTCCTCCTTGAAGATGTTGATGACGGGAGCATAGTTCATGGCACCCGTTACGACATTATCCTTTTGAGCACCAAAGCTGCCATAGCGACGGGTGTTGTGAGAGGCATTGACATCGGCTGTCACATGCAACCAGTCGGTTACCTGAGCCGTCACGTTGGCACGTGCCTGATAACGGTCGTTGTTATTCTCAATGACGATACCCTCTTCACCCACAAAGTTTCCGGAAACCAAGTATTGCGACTTGTCGTTACCACCGGAGAAGGAGACTTTATAATCCTGTGTGATACCGGTCTGGAAGATCTCATCCTGCCAGTCTGTCGAAGGAGTCGTACCGGAGAAGGTACCCGGACGATAGACATTGTATAAATCGGCAAACTCTTTTGAACTCAAGGTCTCGTACCGTTTGGCCACCGAACCGACACTCAGACGGGCATCGACCGTCACCTGACGGGTGTTGGCCTTACCGGTCTTGGTGGTGATCAAAACGACACCATTCGCACCACGGGAACCATAAATAGCGGTGGAAGAGGCATCCTTCAGGATCTGCATGGACTGGATGTCTTCCGGGTTCAAACCGGTCAGACCGCTCTCGCGCACGATACCGTCGATCACATACAACGGGTCGTTGCTACGGTTGATAGAGCCGGATCCACGCACACGGATACGGGCTGCATTACCCGGACCACCTGTATTGGTCACCTGCACACCCGACACACGGCCTTGCAAAGCATCAGACACTTGCGTGATCGGCTGGTCTTTGAAGGATTTGTTGTCCAAAACGGCCACAGAACCGGCCAAGTCGGCTTTACGGACAACACCATAACCCACGACCACTACTTCGTCCAGATTTTGGGAATCATCCTGGAGGGTGATGGTCAAGGTACGTTGATTATTGACAGCTACTTCTTTGGCAACATAGCCGATATAAGAGACTTTCAATTTGGCGTTGGGAGCCACCTGAATGGAAAACTTACCATCCAAATCGGTAATACAACCATTGGTCGTGCCCTCTTCGACAACATTGGCACCAATGATCGGTTCGCCATTCGCATCCGTCACGGTACCTGTTACCGTAATGGTCTGTTGTTGAACACCCATCACACTGACGGTCGGCAGTTGATCGGTTTCGCCTGAGGCGTTGTTGGCGAAAGCTCCCCATGCTGATGCGGTCAGCATGACAGCAGTCAGAGGTAATACTCTGGAAATTTGTTTGAACCGAGAATCATACAGATCCAATCTCGGTAAGAGAGAGTTTTTCATACGTTGATATTTAAGATGATTTTACGTTAATTTATTAGAAAACTTAGAATAGTATATTTTTAACACTATTCTGATACAAACAGTCTTTCAACTGTTAAATTCACGTTTGAACGTCCTTCATAGGCATTAAAATTTGTATTATAAGTTTATCTTTTATCGTTACAACAGCAAAGATAGATGGTTTGTTCATTCGATATTCATCTTTCTCACCCTTTTTTCTCCTCAACTCTATTAAATAATGCAAACAAAAAAGGCCATAGCAGGAGGTGATTCCTACTATGGCCTTGATACAGAAGTGTGTTGTTCGGTTGGATCAAGCCTGCTCTTTCGCCCGGAAAGCCATGGCATAAAGCCGCATCTGCTTGACCATCGCCACCAATCCATTCGAACGGGTGGGCGATAGGTGCTCTTTCAAACCGATCTGATCGATGAAATGGAGATCAGCATCCAGAATCTCCTGAGGAGTATGATCGGAAAGTACCCGAATCAACAAGCTGACAATGCCTTTGACAATGACCGCATCACTCTCCCCTCGGAAGTGGATCCGTCCATCCACATAGTCGGCTTGCAACCAAACCCGACTCTGGCAACCCTCAATCAGGTTGCTTTCGGTCTTGTATTTCTCATCCAATGGTTCGAGCGCATTGCCCAAGTCGATCAGCAACGCATATTTATCCATCCAATCGTCGAAGTCTGCAAATTCTGCAATCACTTCGTCTTGCAATTCATTAATTGACATCGCTTCCTCCTATCTATTTTATATAATGTATATCCTCACTTGGTCGAATAGACCACCTGCATGACTGTCTGGCCGACCGCCTTCAACGTGTTCCGGTCGATGTTCTGCATTCCATCGTTCAGGGTATGCCAGTAGTCGGCAAATCCTTGCTCGCTTTCCGGGTCATAATTGATGATGTCGATACAGGGGATGTTGCGTCCACTGATCACATACTGATGATCGTCCGTAATGGCTCCTCCAGGGGCATTGATGAAGTATTTGCCATAACCCAACTGACGGGCCGTCTCCCACACCAATTCCACATAACGGGCAGCATACATGACCGACTGACGCTCCTTGTAGAAAGAGGCCTGTTTGCTGCCGACCATATCCAGCAGAATACCAAAATCGGCCTGATAGCCGGCCACATGCGGATTCTTCGCCCAGAATTGCGAACCCAAACACCAGGTGTCGGGCTTGAAGTCATCCACAAAATCGGGTGTACCGTAATCTTCGGCATCGAAGAAGAGGATATCGACCCCTACCTGTGGAGCTGCCTGCCCCAACTGACGGGCGATCTCCAACAAGACGCCTACCCCACTGGCTCCATCGTCTGCCCCATCGATGGCCTTGCGTTGGTTGGAGGTATCCGGTTCCTGATCGGCATAGGGACGGGTGTCCCAATGGGCAAACAGCATGATCCGCTTCTTGCTCTCCGGATTGAACGAACCGATGATGTTACGGGCCTCCAAAATCGTATTGTCGTACGCCTTCAAGCGGCAATCCTGTTCATACACCTTCGCGCCAAACCGACGCAACGAGGCAGCTAAATAGTCCGCACATTGCTTGTGGGCCTTCGTATTGGGCACACGAGGGCCAAAGGCAACCTGTTGTTCCGTATAGTAATAGGCACTATCGGCATTAAAATCGGGGGTTGTCCCGACCGGTTGGGCTACCTGCTCCTGAGGGACAGGAGCCGAAGAAACCGTTGTCTCTTGAGTCGGAGAGCCACAAGCGGACAAGGCAGCTCCCACCAGCAACAATAGAAAATTCATCTGCTTCATACTTCCTTTTTTAATGAATCTCGGCAGCGGCCTGTACCTCACACATCACCCGCATCAGGTTGCCACCCCATATTTTTGCAATATCTTCGGCTGAATAGCCTCGTTCTATCAATTTGACGGTAATCTGGATCAAATCATTGTCGCCCTGGCAACCGATGATTCCGCCTCCTCCATCAAAGTCACTACCGATGCCGACATGATCGATACCGGCCACTTCCACAATATGATCGATGTGACGGATCGCATCCATCAGGCAGGCCTTGTCGCCCTCCTTGTTGATGTATTCGTCCAACAGACAAAGCTGTACCACACCCCCATTCTTCGCCAAGGCACGCAACTGATCATCCGTCAGGTTGCGGTCGTGGTCACAAATGGCACGGGCTGACGAGTGGGAACAGATCACCGGCACACGGGTCAGCTTCATCACATCCCAAAAACTGCTCTCTCCAGCATGAGACAAGTCGATCATGATGCCCAACCGGTTCATCTCCTTCACCACCTGTTCGCCAAAGGGACTCAATCCGTCCCATTCCCGATTCGTATGGGTCGAAGAGTCGCAAATATCATTGTCATACGAATGGCACAAGGTGATGTAATTGACGCCCATCTCCTTGAATTTCGCAATGTTGGCCAGATCCTTGCCGATACCGAATCCATTCTCGATACCGATGAAGAAGCCCTTTTTACCCTCCTGTTTCAGACGGGCAAACTCCTCCGGTGTACGGGCAATGCCACACAAATCGGCATTGGCCTCGGCCTGCTCGTAAATGCCTTGGATGGTCCGGGTAGTCTCTTCGACAGCAGCCTGCAGATGAGCCTCATCCCGTACCTTCTGTTGCCAGATGAAGGCGGCCAAGAAGACCCCATCGAGATACCCCTCCTGCATCTTGGGCAGATTGACCCGATTGACCTCCCGATCGGCAATGCTATAGCCGGGACGTCGGAACCAGAAGGGAGTGTCGGTATGCGTATCGACCGACAAGAAGTGTTTGTGCATCTCTTTCGCCAAATGGAACGTATCAGCCTTGCCCACCAAGAAACGGAACAGCTTCTCCATCATCTGGTCTCCGGCCATGGTCATCGATTCCGGATGGTGCTGTACACCCAAGATCGGACGATTCGGCCAAGCCTCAATCGCCTCCACCAAACTGTCCGGAGCATACGCGACCGCCTGGAATCCGGGAGCCACCTGCTTCACCCCTTGATGATGCAAGCTGTTCACCTGCAAGGTGGTGGTCTCCATCAATTGGGCCAGTTGCGAACCGGCCGCTACCGATACCTGATGAGAGGGTTCCGGTTCCGGCTGCTGTTGCAGATGAGGGATGCTGTTTTTCTTTTGAGATGGAATATCTTGATAAAGGGTGCCTCCAAAGGCTACATTCAGCAACTGGCATCCCCGGCAAATGCCCAAGATGGGAATGTTCCGGTCGGAAGCCAACTTGATCACCTTCAGTTCGTAGGTATCCCGTAGGGCATCAGACGGATGGATCTCAGCCACCGGCTGCTCGCCATACCAAGCCGGATCAATGTCGTTCATACTGCCGGTCAGCAACAGACCATCCAATTGGGCCACCAGGCTGTACAGGGTCTGTCCGTCCGTCAATGGAGGAATCACGACAGGTGTACCGCCTGCCTGCATGACCGCATCGATATACTCTTGCGAGACATCGACCCGTTCCTTCTGACTGCCGGAGGTAATGCCGATCAAAGGCTTGTAGGCCTGACGCATCTGTACGTCCAACGAGTCTGTTAGGGTATAGAGCTGCTGGACAACTGGATGATGGGGTGCCACATCTTGTGCATGAGCCCCCCAGAGACAAAGGCAAACACCCAAAGTTCCCAATATTCTTTTCATACAAATCGTTTGTTAGGTTGATTATCAAAGACGGGCAGCGGCCTGTACCTCACGCATCACCCGCATCAGGTTGCCACCCCATATTTTTGCAATATCTTCGGCTGAATAGCCTCTTTCCAACAGGCGGACCGTCAGGTTGATCAGTTCATTGCTGGCCCGACAGCCGATCAGTTCGCCATCTCCATCAAAGTCGGAACCGATGCCGACATGATCGATACCGGCCACTTCCACCAGGTGATCGATGTGACGGATCGCATCAGACAAGGAGGCTTTGGCTGCCTCCGGATGGATAAAGCCCTTATACAGACAAACCTGTGCCACACCTCCCTGTTGGGCCAAGGCACGCAACTGGTCGTCCGTCAGGTTGCGAGGATGATCGCACAAAAGACGTGAAGAGGAATGCGAACAGATGATCGGCAGCTCACTCGTCTCCAAGGCTCCATAGAAGGAGCTTTCGGCAGCATGCGAGAGATCGACCATCACCCCTTGCCGGTTCATTTCGTGCACCACCTCCCGTCCGAAGGGGCTCAATCCGCCCCATTCGCCTGCTCCTTTGGCCGAGTCGCACACATCATTGTCTCCATTGTGGCAAAGCGTGATATAGACGACTCCCAACTCCCGGAAACGACGGACATTCGCCAACTCCCGTCCCAAGGCATACCCATTCTCGACCCCCAACAGAATCGCCCGTTTTCCTTGGGCTTTCAGTTGGCGGATATCAGCCTCATTTCGGGCCAGCCCCATCCGGTCGGGATAGAGATCGGCCTGCCGACGCACCTCTCCCAACCGCTCCAAGGCATAGGCCGTGGCCTGTTGCAAAGAGGCTTCATCCCGCTTTCCCTGCGGAATATAGGCCACCATGATGGCTGCATCGATCCGCCCCTCCTCCATCAAGGGGAGATTGACCTTACCGCCCTCCTTGACTCCCAAATGAAAGGCACCCGGGAAAATCATGGGCGTATCGGTATGCGAATCCAACGTGATGATGTGCTGGTGAAGTTGTTTGGCCTGTGCAAACCGGCTGGCAGCCTGCACGAACTCCTGGAAGAGCCGAAGCATCTTCGGATGTCCCTGAGAGGCCATGGCTTCGGGATGCCATTGCACACTGAAGATCGGCTTCTCCGGATGTTCCATGGCCTCGTTGAGCCCGTCCGAAGCGATAGCGGTCTCGATAAATTCGGGTGCGACAGACCGGACAGCCTGATGATGGAACGAATTGACCGCCAGGTTATCCTGCCCCATCCATTGGCGAAGCCGGCTCTCACCGGCAGTCAAGCGGACCGTATGGGAGGCCTGTTCCCGGGGCATGGTCTGGCTATGCTTGATCAGTTCCCGTCCCGCTTGCGTATAAATATCTTGATATAACCTACCGCCAAACACCACATTGATCAGCTGGTGTCCCCGGCAGATGCCCATCATCGGCACCTGACGGTCAGCTGCCAACCGGATCAAGGTCAGGTCGTACTGATCGCGAACCGTATCGGCATCCTGCAACTGGCGGATGGGCTCTTCACCCATCAAGAGGGGGTTCAAGTCGCCCCCACCACTGACCAGCAGGCCGTCCAGCTCCTCGACAATCGTCCGGAGAGCCTCCTCATCGGAGAGAACCGGCACCAAGACCGGTGCTCCCCCGGCAGCCACGACCGACTGGACATAGGTTTCGGCAATACAGGACATACCCTCCTTGTGATGGGCTGTAATGCCGATCCGTGGCTTGCGTTTCGTATCAGGCATCAATGTTGGCATAAGTGGCATGCTCCTCAATGAACTCGCGACGAGGACCCACATCCTCTCCCATCAACATGGAGAAGATCTGATCCGCTTCAGCCGCATTATCGATGGTAATCTGCTTCAACGTACGGTTTTCCGGATTCATGGTGGTCTCCCACAGCTGGTGGTCGTTCATCTCACCCAAACCTTTGTACCGTTGTGTATGGATGGAGCTCTCGTTGCCACCCCCATATTTCAGGATATACTGTTGCCGTTGTTGGTCGGTCCAGCAATACTCCTCATTCTTGCCGTTCTTGCTGCACTTGTAGAGGGGAGGAGTAGCCAGATAGACATACCCGTTCTCGATCAAGGCCCGCATCCGACGGAAGAAGAAGGTCAGAATCAAAGTAGCGATATGGGCACCATCCACATCGGCATCGGTCATGATGATCACCTTGTGATAGCGGATCTTCTCCAGATTCAAGGCCTTCGGATCCTCTTCCGTACCGACGGTCACACCCATCGCCCGATAGATGTTCTGGATCTCTTCACTCTCGAACACCTTGTGGTCCATCGCCTTCTCCACATTCAGGATCTTTCCTCGCAACGGCAAGATCGCCTGGTAGTTACGGTCGCGTCCCTGCTTGGCTGTACCACCGGCCGAATCACCCTCGACCAAGAACAGCTCGCAAATGCTCGGATCCTTGGACGAACAGTCGGCCAGCTTGCCGGGCAAACCGCCACCCCCCATCGGAGATTTCCGTTGCACCTGTTCACGGGCCTTGCGGGCAGCCACACGGGCACTGGCCGCCAAGATCACCTTCTCGACAATGGTCTTGGCCTCCTTCGGGTGCTCTTCGAGATAATAGCCCAAGGCCTCACCAATGGCCTGATCGACCGCACCTGTCACCTCGTTGTTGCCCAACTTGGTCTTGGTCTGACCCTCGAATTGCGGTTCAGCCACCTTGATCGAAATGACGGCCGTCAACCCCTCCCGGAAGTCGTCACCCGTAATCTCCACCTTGGCCTTCTCCAACAGCTTGGAATCTTCGGCATATTTCTTCAACGTACGCGTCAGGCCCCGGCGGAAACCGGCCAAGTGCGTACCACCTTCAATCGTGTTGATATCATTCACATAGGAGAAGACACTCTCGTTGTACGAAGTGTTGTAGGTCATCGCCACCTCCACGGGAATACCCTGTTTTTCGGTCACGATGTGGATCACGTCCTCAATCAGTTTCTCTTTCGAACGGTCGATGTAGCGCACAAACTCCTTCAAGCCCTCGTTCGAATGGAACGTTTCGCCCTTGTAGCTGCCATCCTCCTTCTTCACCCGCTTGTCGGTCAGGTGCAACGTGATGCCGGCATTCAGAAACGCCAGCTCCCGCAGGCGGGTAGCCAAAATGTCATATTTGTATTCCGTCACGGAAAAGATGCTTCCGTCCGGCTTGAACGAGATAGTCGTACCGGTTGTGTCGGACTCTCCGATCACCTCCACATCGTGCAAGGGCTTTCCACACGAAAACTCCTGCATATAGACATGACCATTCCGACGTACGACCGCCTTCAAATCGGTTGACAAGGCATTCACACAAGAGACGCCCACACCATGCAGACCGCCCGACACCTTGTAGGTACCCTTGTCGAACTTACCTCCGGCATGCAAGACCGTCAGCACGACCTCCAAAGCCGATTTGCCTTCTTTCTCATGAATATCTACCGGAATACCACGACCATTGTCAGTAACCGTAATGGAATTATCCTCATTGATCACCACATCAATATCCGTACAAAATCCGGCCAGTGCTTCATCTATAGAGTTGTCAACGACTTCATATACAAGATGATGCAAACCCTTCTCACTGGTATCACCGATGTACATGGAGGGTCTTTTGCGAACGGCCTCTAATCCTTCAAGTACTTGAATGCTCTCTGCGGAATAGTCCGAAGAGGTATTCTTCAATTCTTCACTCATGAGTTCTATATCTTACTTTTTTAGTTATTTTATCCGTAGCAGAAAAATCTAACAAATGTAGGCATTTTAATCGAAATAAGGGTCATGTATATACAAAAAAAAGAGGCAAAATCCGTAGATCTCGTCTCTTCCATCACATTCACTCGTAGCCCGTGGGGGAATCGAACCCCCCTTTCAAGAATGAAAATCTTGCGTCCTAACCGATAGACGAACGGGCCATCGCGGCTGCGATCTTACTTGCCTAAGTTATTGACGTGCTTTGCCAATTTAGACTTCAGATTGCCAGCTTTGTTCTTGTGGATTACGTTCTTCTTAGCCAACTTGTCCAACATAGAGCATACTTTCGGATACATTTCCTCTGCTACACTCTTGTCTTCTGTTGCACGCAAATCACGCATAGCGTTTCTTGCTGTCTTAGCATAGTATCTATTGCGCAAGCGTCTTGCATTTGTCTGTCTGATTCTCTTAATTGATGACTGATGATTTGCCATTTCTTAGATATCTTCTTTTTATTTTTTAATCCTGTTTATTGTAGCCCGTGGGGGAATCGAACCCCCCTTTCAAGAATGAAAATCTTGCGTCCTAACCGATAGACGAACGGGCCATCAGTACCGGTTTTCCCGATTGCGAGTGCAAAGGTAGAACTTCTCATGAAACTGACAAAACATTCCAAAAGAAATTTTCACACAACACCCCGATTTAACTTCTATTTAGAACTTTAGGTCACCTTTTTCCATGGCAAAGCCCTCAGATAGTGGTATCTTTGCCTCCTGTCCGGACAAACCGGACCTCATCAATTCAGCAACGTATGGCATGGATCAAGACAAGGGGAATCGTACTGCATGTGCTTCCCTACAACGACAGACACAATATTATATATATGTACACGGAAGCATTCGGACGGGCCTCCTACCTGGTCGCCCGTAGCCGGGGCAAGAAGAGTCTGCTCTCCAAAGCCCTCGCCATGCCCTTGGCGGTTCTGGAGTTGGAGGTGGAGCATCAGCCGAAGCGGGAGCTGCAGAAGGTGCGCGAGTGCCGCCTCTGTTTCCCCATCACGCAATTGTGCAGCCATCCGGTCAAGAGCATGATCGCCCTCTTCCTGGCCGAAGTGCTCTACCGTTCGCTCAAGGAGCCGGAGCCCGATGCCGCCCTTTTTGCCTATCTCTACCGCTCTGTCCAGCTCCTGGAGGAGGTGGAGGCGGGACTGGCCAACTTCCATCTGGTCTTCCTCTTGGGCCTGCTCTCCCATTTGGGCATCTTCCCCAACGTGACGGCCCTTCGGGAGGGGCTCTACTTCGACCTGGTGGAGGGACAGTTCATCGAACGGCAGCCCGACCATCCCCAATTCCTAAAGCCGGAGGAGAGTCGGGTACTGGCCCGCCTGCTGAAAATCAGTTACGAGAACATGTCGCTCTATGCCTTTTCCCGACGGGACCGGGTCCGGATCCTGCACCTCATCCTGGACTATTACCGGCTCCACCTGCCCGATTTTCCGGCCATCAAATCGTTGGATGTGTTGCAGGCCCTCTTCGATTGAGTTTCGATTGAGCCCTCCGGCAGAACCGCCATCCACAGATTTTGTGTACATTTGTCCCCCAGATTAGGAAGAAGAGAACTATGGCAGACATTGGAAACATTTGGATCAAAGGGGCACGCGTCAACAACCTGAAGCATATTGACGTCCAGATTCCTCGCAACAAGTTGGTCGTAATCACGGGATTGTCCGGCAGTGGAAAATCATCCTTGGCGTTCGACACGCTCTATGCCGAAGGCCAACGACGGTATGTGGAGAGCTTGTCGGCCTATGCCCGACAGTTTCTCGGGCGCATGAGCAAGCCCGAATGTGACTTCATCAAGGGCATTCCGCCTGCCATTGCCATCGAACAACGGGTCAACACCCGTAACCCTCGCTCGACTGTCGGCACCTCGACCGAAATTTACGAGTATTTGCGTCTGCTCTTTGCCCGCATCGGGAAGACCATCTCCCCCATCTCGGGCCAGGAGGTGAAGAAGCATCAGGTGGCCGACATTGTGCGGGATGTGCTTTCCTACCCCATAGGCACCCGCTTCACCCTCTTGGCTCCCATCCAGTTGCCGGAGGGACGGACCCTTCCGGAACAGTTGGACCTCCTGCAGAAGGAGGGCTTCTCCCGGGTGGAGATCGATGGGAAGCCCTACCGGATCAACGAGGCTCTCACCCTCCTGCAGACCCACCAGCCCGAACGGATCGAACTGCTGGTTGATCGGTTGGCCGTCTCCAACGAGAAGAGTTTCCAGACCCGTCTGACCGATTCGGCCGAGACCGCCTTTTACGAGGGTCACAATGCCTGTACCCTCTGCTTCTACCTGCCTGAGGGAACCGAACGACGGGACTATTCCAAACGGTTCGAGGCGGACGGCATCCAGTTTGAAGAGCCTTCGGAGATGATGTTCAGCTTCAACAATCCGTTGGGTGCCTGCCCCACCTGTGAAGGGTTCGGCAAGGTGTTGGGCATTGACGAGCATCTGGTCGTTCCGGACCAGAGCCTCTCCCTGTACGAAGGGGCGGTCGTCTGCTGGAAAGGGGAGGTGATGGGTGAATGGAAAACCCGTTTCATCCAGGAGAGCCAGCGGTACAACTTCCCGATCCATCGCCCCTACTTCGAGCTTTCGGAGGCCGAAAAGGAGCTGCTTTGGCATGGAGCCAAGGGGCTGCATGGCATTGACGACTTCTTCCGGTTTGTGGGAGAGAACCAATACAAGATCCAATATCGGGTCATGATGGCCCGCTACCGGGGCAAGACCACCTGCCCCACCTGCAAGGGAAGCCGTCTGAAACCGGAAGCCCTCTATGTACAGGTGGGCGGCAAGAACATCGCCCAAATCGTGGCCATGCCCATTACCGAGACCAAGGCCTTCTTCGACCAGCTCACTCTCAACGAGACAGACCGGCAGGTGGCCAAACGGTTGCTGTCGGAAATCAACAGCCGGCTGCAGTTCCTGTTGGATGTGGGGTTGGGCTATCTGACGCTCGACCGCCTCTCCTCCACTCTCTCCGGTGGTGAGAGCCAACGCATCAACATTGCCACCTCCTTGGGCAGCAGCCTGGTCGGTTCGCTCTACATCCTCGACGAGCCCAGCATCGGCCTCCATTCGCGCGATACGGACAAGCTGATCCGAGTCTTGCGCCAATTGCAGGCCCTGGGCAATACCGTGGTGGTGGTGGAGCATGACGAAGAGATCATCCGGGCGGCCGACTACATCATCGACATCGGTCCGAAGGCGGGCCGTCTCGGTGGGGAGGTGGTCTATCAAGGCAGCCTGGAGGCCCTCGACCCCACCAGCAGCAGCTATACCGTCCGTTACCTGACCGGACAGGAGCGCATCGAACTGCCGCTCTACCGTCGGCCCTGGAACAACTACATCGAGATCAAGGGAGCCCGACGCAACAACCTGAAGGGCATTGACGTACGCTTCCCGCTCAACGTCATGACGGTCGTGACCGGTGTGAGCGGATCGGGCAAGAGCTCGTTGGTGCGCGACATCTTTTACGAAGGGGTGAAACATCTGCTGGAGGATGCCACCCGTCTGACGGTCGAATGCTCCTCCATCCGGGGAGACATCCAGCAGATCAAGCACATCGAGTTTGTCGATCAGAACTCCATCGGCAAGAGCTCCCGCTCCAATCCCGTCACCTACATTGGGGCCTACGACGAGATCCGCAAGTTATATGCCGACCAGCCGTTGGCCAAACAGATGGGCTTCAAGTCGGCCTATTTCTCCTTCAACAAGGAGGGAGGCCGTTGCGAAGAGTGCAAGGGAGAGGGACAGATCACGGTCGAGATGCAGTTCATGGCCGACATCACCCTCACGTGCGACTGCTGCCACGGCAAGCGGTTCAAGCAGGAGGTGCTGGATGTGCTGTTCGAAGGGGCGAGCATCTATGACCTGTTGGAGATGACCGTCAATCAGGCGATCGAGTTCTTCACGGCCCATCCCGTCCCACTGGCACAAAAGATCGTCAAACGGCTGAAACCGTTGCAGGATGTGGGCTTGGGCTACATCAAATTGGGACAGACCTCTTCGACCCTCTCCGGAGGCGAGAACCAGCGGGTCAAACTGGCCTACTACCTCGGACTGGAGAAGCAGGAGGCGACCCTCTTCATTTTCGACGAGCCGACCACCGGCCTCCATTTCCACGACATCAAGACCCTGCTGAAGGCCTTCAACGCCTTGATCGAGAAGGGGCATACCGTGGTCATTGTGGAGCACAACATGGACGTGATCAAGTGTGCCGACTACCTGATCGACCTGGGACCCGAAGGGGGAAAAGCGGGCGGTCAACTGGTCTTTGCCGGCACACCGGAAGAGATCATCCATTGCGAAGCCTCCTATACGGGACGCTTCCTACAGGACAAGATGCAATAGCTCTTCACCCTCGGCATTGAGTGCCCGAAGGGTGAGCGACTTGCCCTGTTTCTGCAACACCAGCATCGTTGCCTCCTTCAACGAGGGGCCTCCTCCCACCACCACGGGATAGGGATTGCCCAACTCCCCTTTGGCATAGGAGGCCAACTGATGGGTGTGTGCATTGAGCGACACATCGAAACGGGCCTTCTGCAGGGCGGACAGCCACAGGTTGCGGCAGGGCAAGGAGACTTCGCCCGACTCGTTGTCAGCCGTTCCGTACCACAACGGGATGTGATGGATCAGGATGCGACGGGAGGCCCTCTTGAAGGCCGGATGCTTCAGCTCCTGCTGCAGGAAAGCCACCTGATCCTGCCGGAATTGGGTAAAGTCGTTCAGCCCGTAATAGACCCAATGGTCGTCCGGCTTGTCCTCGCCACAATCCAGCATCACAAAGCGGGTGTCACCCCACGAGAAGGCATGATAGGTCTGACCGTTGGCCGTTTCAAACAGGGAGAGCATGCCCGACGAGTAGTTGTTGCGGATCTCATGATTGCCCCGGAGGAAATCGATCGGCACCTGAGCCCCATCGAACAGGTCGGCCAAGGTGTGCACGATCTGCAAGGCATGATCCCGATCGGTCGGCTCCGGCAGACAGTCGCCATTGAACACCACCAGATCGTGGGGCGTGCGGGCTGCCAGACGGCTCATTGCCTGCATCACCTCCGGCACCAGGTGCATATCATTGAAAATCAAAGCGGTAAAATCCTTTGTTTGAGCAGTAGGCAACTGAAAACGGAAGAAGGGCGTGCGGTAGGTGTCGCCAAAGGTCTTGCTGTAGGCCTCGGAATTGACAATCTCCTGTACGCACACGCGATAATAATAGGTGGCTCCCGGGGTCAGCTGTTCCAGCCGTACCCGATGCTCCACATCGTGCACCACCTCCTGTCCGCCGGCCAGCTGACGACTGGTAGCGAGTGACAAGGTGTCGGTTCCATACTCCACCCACGAATGGGCCAGGGCCCGGGTCTGATAGAGAATCGTCACTCCCTCCGGCTCCATCCGTTGCAGGTAGGGCTGGTGATAGAGCAGCTGATCGGCCGGCATCTTGAACTGCAAGACACCCATGAGGGGACGATGGTCCGAAGCCACCTTCTCGGCCACCGGACGGGCCAGTCCGGACGGGATCAGCCCCTGGCTGGTCGGACGATAGATGCCGATATAGTCGATACAGACATTGGGTTTGTCGGCCGGAAAAGTGGCGGAAAAATTCCAGCTCTCCTGACTGTGGGCTCCATTGGCCAGATCAAAATGGGCACGCATCTGCTGCAGGAAGGGAGAGGTCGGCTCATCGTTCCAGTCGCCTGCCAGGATGAAGGGCTTGCCCGCCCGTTGGGCCTCGCCCTGGATGATGGGCAACGAAGCCATCCGATCCTCTTCGGTCAACGAGAGATGGGTACAGGCAAACACATACCGTTCAAATTCGGCTATCAGCAGCATACGAGGCTCCTCCCGTCCGGGCAGGGAGACCCGACGGACCGACAAGGGCTGCTCCTTCGACAGGATACCCACCCCATAGCCTCCTCCTTGAAAAGGAATCGCCTTGGCATAGGTGGGATGCAGGCCCGTCTGATCGGCCCACTCCTGCATCAGGTTGCGTCCATCGACCCGTTCCGTGCAGCTATCGACCTCCTGCAAGGCCACCACATCGAGGGCATACCTGTTCAGCAGCTGACCGATACGTTCCGGTTTCAACACTTCGTCCAGTCCCTGACCGTGACGGACGTTATAACTCATCACACGCACTTGATTATGCACTTGTTGAGGCGTCTGAGCCTCCAAAGATACGGTTGCACAGAGCAATAGCAACAAACCGAACAGGTTTGTCAGCAGACGATGGCTATTCATGGATAACTATATTTTTTGTTGAGATTGCCGATGGATCGAAAAAAAATCACAGGTACAAAAGTAAAAAAAGAGTGGTCCCACTTGGGCTTGAACCAAGGACTCCCTGATTATGAGTCAGGTGCTCTAACCAACTGAGCTATAGGACCAGTTCCGGAGGCAATTCCGAAATCGGGTGCAATATTACGACTTTATGCCGAGATATGCAAGATTTCGGGCAAAAAAGTTCGTTTACAACTCCTCCGGAACCCGGAAACAGGGACACGCCTTGGCCGCAAACCGATTGTGTCCATAGACTTGCGCCCCCGGAAAACGCTCCTTCAGTTGGGCTACCAAGGCCCGTAGGGCGGCTTTCTGTTCGGGTGTGCGGGTGTCTTTGGGCCGGCCGTCGGCCGACAGTCCGCCAATGTAGCAGATGCCGATGCTGGATCGGTTGTGTCCCTGACAATGGGCCCCCACCTCCTCCAGGGTGCGACCGATGTGGATCGTACCGTTGCGATAGACCACATAATGGTAGCCGATCCGGAGGAAGCCTCGCTGGCGATGCCAACGGTCAATGTCCTGTACGGTAAAGTCCTGCCCTTCGCGCGTGGCCGAACAATGCAGGATAATCTCGCGAATGGTCCGCATCACTTCTGAATATGAATCCGTAATTTAGCGATCAGCAGCACCAGCCAGATAATCCCCAACCAGCTGAGGAGCATGACATACCAGGGGACGTAACGTTCCGGCTTCACCACCTCCACGGTACGGACGACAGGAATCGTATCGACCTGACAGACGCGAAGGGTATCGTGGATCAGCCGATAGTGCTGTTCCACCCAGCTCTCCTGCAGATAGACGGTATCCTGCGAACGGTCGATGGAACGGTCCTGATAGACATAGACACTGTCATAGTGCCAGTTGCTCACATAGACAGTATCGTGCGACATCCTGTCCACCACCTCCACCGGCGGATGGTGGCGGAGGCTTCCGCACCCCGGGAAGAGTGCGGAAACCAGCAGAGCTGACAGGGTCACCC
Source organism: Parabacteroides distasonis (assembly GCA_021531775.1). Classification (GTDB taxonomy): domain Bacteria; phylum Bacteroidota; class Bacteroidia; order Bacteroidales; family Tannerellaceae; genus Parabacteroides. The sequence goes on from JAFBIU010000023.1 coordinate 40,986, forward strand.
AATGGCGGTAGGGCTTGGGCTCAGGCAACTGGCGGCAGTCGTGGATGGTGAGTGTCGATTCCTCCTCCTTCTCTTCCGCATAGTTGAAGCGGTAGATCAGGCGGTTATACACCTCCGTACCCAAATAGACAGCCCCCGGAAAGAGTGTCTGGCCGATGGCGATCATCCGTTTCTTCTTCGAGCCGATCCAGCTGTGGCAGATCCCGAGGCGAAACGTCTCCCCGACAACGATCTCGCGTCGGGAGGAGGGTGTCCGGCCCAGGCGTACCCGATAGGTGCCGGCCGGCAACATGATTTCAGTGGCCTCTACAGTATTGGTCTGATAACAATCGTTGACGAAGAGCATACCTTCGGTGTAGAGGCGGTTGGTACGATTGCGATAAAGTTCGATGTGCATGTTAAATGTAAAGTTACGGTTACGAGTTACGCTTGATTTGACAATAATAATCGGAATAATCCTTACAGCCTTCCGGCAACGAATGGCAGACGAGACAGGCACCCACCTGATTGGCCGCCAGCAACAGTTGTCGGAAGAGGGTCTCACCCGGAGCATCCTGATCGGGATACATGTGCAGGTTCCGCCCCCGGAGATGTTCGATGTCGTCCGGTTTCAGCAGGGTGGCACTCGGGATCGCCAGGGCTTTGTGTCCGGCCGAGAGGAGCGACCAGCAGTCGCTCGCCCCTTCAGTCAGGTAGAGCGGTTCACCGGATGCCAACCGTTTCAGGATGGGCAGGTTATACATGCCACACCGGCTGCCCGACGGAAAGCGGAACCGGGGAGCCGTACCGGAGAGGTTGCGGCTTTGCAGGCCGACCAACCGGCCGTTGACATCAAAATAGGGAATCTGCAGCCAGTCCGTGCCCGACTTGTCCCGCCAGCTGGAGAGCCGGCACCAACGCACCACCCGCGGATCGAGCCGTCGTTCGTCGAAGAGGAAGCGACGGGCCGCCTCGTTCAGCAGCGGATGGTCGAAGAAGTGTTGGTAGCGGGCCGCCTCAAAGGGGCGTTCCGAAGCCGGTTTGACAGCCGGTTTCCACGCCTCCAAGAGGATGGAACTGCCATCGGCCAACCAGCGGCAGGCCTCCACAAAGGGCAGGTGCAGCACCTGCATGGCCAGGTTGATGGTGTCGCCATGCGCCCCACAGACAAAGCAACGGAAACCGTTGTGCTTGAACGAGAGCGAAGGGTGTCGGTCGGCATGAAACGGACAGAGACTCTTATGGCGCACCACCTGAAGTCCCAACCGCTCGGCAACCGCCTCAATGGGCAGTTCGCGGAGCTTGCGGATATCACTCTTCTCCATAGGCCTGCGTTTTGACATAGATCTCTTCGGCTGGATTCGGCTGACAGACCAACCCGGCTTTCTTCCACTTGTGGAGGAAGGTTCGTCCGGGTGCCAGTTCCATTCGGAGGCATTGCTCGTTGAGCTGGTCCCGGCTGAACTGGGCCGGCATCTGGTCGAAAAGCGTCACCCGCTTCGATTCATCCTCCCGGTTGACCTGATGCAACTGGTTATACAGGTTGCCCCACTGGGCCAGCAGCCCTTCGAGAATGTAGCTGGCCATGAAGCGGTAGAAGCGGATCACCGGTTCGCGTGCCGCCTCCTGTTCGCCCCACAAGTGGTAGCAGAGGCAGGCCATCCGCCAGGCCGACACGCTCGAACGCTTGTAGAAGCAGTTGTGGGCCCGGTTGCCATTCTTGATCACACACTGGCGTTGCTCGTTGCACCACTCCTCGACCGTCTCGTTGATCCAGGCCATGTCGATCTCGTGGGTGGGCTGCAACAGGTCGTCAGGGGTATAGGTCTCCCGCATCAGCAGGTTGACGGTCTCCTCGACACACTTGCGCTCTTCGGCCGTCTGTGTCCGGAAACGGGGTGCATCCTCACCCAAGCCATCTTCATCAATGCGTGTCAACACCTTACGGGTACAGTTGCCACCCTCGATGGCCCGCTTGTTGATGTATTCCGAGAGGGCATTGTCCGTCCCGCAGAAGAGCGAGCAATAGATGATATCGACATCCGCATTGTAGCTGGCTTCCGAAAGGGAGTCGCTACCGAATTCCGCCCCTAAGTCGTAGGCCAGACGATCCATCGTGTTGAGGTCGGCAAAGGCTCGTCGGTTCGATTCGGTCATGGTGGCCAGCTCCTCGTTGAAGAAGAAAAAGGCCAAGGGTTCGCCATACTTGCGGATGAACATATCGGCCCGCTTCACGAGCTTGGCCCGGGTGATGGTCTGCAGGTTGCGGCAGCAGGTGATCGGTTCGTCGGGCAACTGCTTGTTTTTCGAGGCCGTCTTCTTCAGTTCGGCATAGGCCTGCTCGATCCGTTTCTGCTGCAGGTCCATCAGCTTCAGCGGACGCATCAGCTGCTTGACGATGGGGCGGGTGAAACTCTTGCCCGATCCCGGCTCGCCCAACACCAGGAGCTGCAGAAGCAAGGCATGGGGCTGCGACGGGTCATCATACACATACTGGGCTCGCAGGCGGGTACCGAGGGCACAATAGCAGACGATGGAGGTCAGCATGGCCGGAATCTTGAACTGCTCCGGAGCCGTGTCCCAAAAGACACGGATACCGGCAGGCAGGTCCTCTGCCGAAAGTGTCGGCAGGGTTGGTTGGTTCAGATCAGTTGTTACCATTGGTCGATAATTTGCAAAGCGTTCACCAATTCACTATACACCTTGTAGGCGAGTCCGTAGCAGTCGCTCACGGTCGAGGCACTGATGGTCTTCATGTGGCATTGATAGCGGCCGTTCCGCATGTGCACCAGTGAGATGTATTCCCCATCGAACAGCTTGGGGTTGCGTTTGCAGATTCCCTTACGTGTCGCCTCCTCGAAGCGGTAATGGTCTTCGCCATCGCGGGTTAATACGCCATTGTAACAAAGTCCCTCCTGCAGGTGTGCATCCTGCTGCATGACCGTTTTCAGGTCCACGTTCAAATGCGTGTTCTTAATCATATCTGTGTTTTGTTTTTAAGTTAAGGAAGGGGGCCCGCACTCGGTTGTCGAGAGGAGCACTTCCGAGGTATGGCAAACAGCTCCCCTTTTTTCGGGAAAACGTTCGGGAATCGTCTGTCCGGAAACGAAAAATGCCCGCCTTCCGACGAGCATTCAAAAGCGGAACAGTCTATTATTCAGACTATTCCGCTACCCAATTATTTTTTGAAAAGTTTTTCTCGCGCTCCCGAAAATCTTACCGGATCCGTGAACTGCAGCGCAATCCCTCCTCACCCAATTCATAGGGGTTGAGGTCATTTCCATAGAGGTCACCCTCCTCGTCCTCCTCCGGTCGGGCGGGACGACGGCCCATGCGGTTGGCATTCTGCTTCAGGATATTCATATACTCCATGATTTCCGCTCCCGATTTCTGGGCAGGTGCATCCCCTTTGTCGAGATTCGTCAGCAGGTTGCCCTCCGGATCGGTCACGTGACCCATCAGGATGTTGGGGATCGAGAAGCCCTGGGGTACCGAGATCACCCCATCCAACGCCATCTGCTGAAACAGATAGACCAACGTACCCTTGCCATACTTGCCCGCCCAAATAATGGTGCTCTCCGACCGTTCACCGGAGAAGAGATCCAGAAAGGCATCAATCTGTGTCTCTTTGGCCAACCAGCCGTCGGCCACCAGCTGCTGGTAGAGCAGTTTCAAATGCTCCTTCAGAATGCCTCGTTTGCTGAAGGTCATCAGCTCCCGCGGCTTGTCGTCCGTTTTCTTCACATGCGCCAAGGTGGAGGGACGAGTGGGCTTGCTTGATTTGCTGACGGCCTCCTTGGCGGAATGACCGGACTTGTTGGCGGCCGCCTTGTCGGGCTGGTCAGCGGCCGAACCGACCGTCTGACTGTCGGAAGCCGGTTGAGCGGTTTGGCCGGCAGCCTCCCGTACCTCCTTGGGGACGAACTGGTCTCCATAATAGACATTATGCACCTCCGTGGCGTTCGGATTGAGCTGCCCCACACTGCCGATGTTGAACACCATCACCGGTCTTCCGCTCTCCATAGCGGCTTTTGTCTCTTCATTCATGATCTGTCTGATTTTTCGTTATTGGTTTATATTTGAAAACAGGTTGAAACACTAACGCACGTTGGCATCATCGAAACGTTCGTATCGGTTATGGATGTCCGTGGCGTTCGGATTGAGCTGCTCCACCCGATTGATATGGAACGTATAGTTGTTCGTCGAACCATTGGCCAGTTGACCGGACGTATGACGGAATGCCTCCTGCTGGCGAGCCTTTTTCTTCGCTTCTGCCTCCTGCCGTTGTGGTAGGATCGACTCGATACGGCTCTTCGCCTGCGGATCCACATAGTCGTTATACCAACAGAATTCGCGCAAGAGTTTGACCACCCCCTTCGCCTCCTCATCGGTCGGAAGCGACAAGGCATAGTTGACAAAACGTTCCAGCGAGAACACGCGATTCACCTCCGGAATCTCCGGCATCGGATTCGGTTCGCTCAAACGGTCAACCTGCTCTTGCAACTCAAACAGTCTGTGGCGATACCCCTCCAGCTCCAATTGATGCAACTCGTCGGCTTCCTGACGGGAACGACATTCCGCCTCGTACTTGGCTTTCATCTCTTGCAGTTGTTGCTGCAAGGATTCGGATTTTTGGCGGGTACTAAATTCTTTCTCTACCAACTCTTTCCACTCCTTTTGTCGATTTAGCACGATGGATTCGGCTTGCCGACGAAAACGGCATTCCACTTCGTACCTCTTTTCCAGTTCGTTGAACTGTTCCTGCAACTCCTTGTTCTGCTTGATGAGCCGGTGACCTGCTTCCGCAACTTCAGCTTGCACCCGCATGAATGCTTCAGCCGGATTCAGCTCCTTAGAGGCAACCTGCGGTTGCTCTACCTTCTTACCACTGAAGTTGAAAGGAGCATTGAAGTTTCCGGCATATTTATGAGGGATAGTTCCAAAATAACCATTCAACCCATACCGATACACATTACTCTTCAAGTAATTCAGTATTGATTTCGATATCCATACATCCATTTCCTGATGTAATGTGAGAAGGCAGTATGCAATACAGACAGCAATACTATAGAATCCCGGCATAATTCTATATTGATGGCGAATACTGTTTACATCCTCTAATGTTCCCTCCGGATGGGTGGCGATCGTACAGATTTTATAGGCACAGTTCAAGAGGTCAATTACCCGCTCCTTAGGAACATTCTTTTGCTCACAAAGTTTACACACGACATCATACACATCGAGCATCACCTGAGGATGGTCACTGATGAATTGGTAAACTGCAGTCCGTTCGACATAATTTTTCTCCAAATTGAATCCCATGGTACAATGTGTTTTTTATTCATTCTTTTTGCAAATGTATAATCACAGAACACGAAAGTCAAGTATTTGTCAAAAAAAAATCACGAGTTACGGTTACGGTTACGCTTGGGGAATGCCATAAACTCTTGCCAAAATACCCAACGAGGGAGTACGACACAATCACCCTTTGGAGATCTGCATCGCCTCCCTCATCAAGTCCTTAAGCATTATCCAATCCGTTGTACATCCAAATAGACGGTCGAAAGGATTCCTGCTCTCTTGGCATCAATGCCATAGATACACTTCACCACAAAGCCACTTTGCCACAAGTTCCTAAGTCAAGAGTTGCAGAAGCAATTCCCAAAGCCTTAAAAATTCTGCTCATAGTTGGAATACTAATACTATAACCGTTCTCAATCCGAGAGATCTGGGCTCTTTGTACGCCAATACGTTCTCCCAATTCCTCTTGGGTTAAGTTCTGCATCATACGTGCCTTCTTAATCGCTTCTCCAATCCGGTAAGCGTACAAAGATTCCTCTACCTTACGTTCGTGTTCATCTCTTGCAGGGGTCCCAACTTTTCCCAACAGGTCGTCTTTCACTTCCTCTAAGGAATAGAGTTTCATGTTTCCTATCTGTTCCATACTATCTTTTTTTCTTCATTTCAAAGTATTGTTTCATGATAGCCTCTGCTTTTGCAATATCCCTTTTGGGAGTCTTTTGCGTTTTTTTGACTATTCCGTGGGTAGCAACAACTAAAGTCTGAATTTCAGTGTCCCAAAAGGCAAAAAGCCGATAAGCTATCCCATTATATAGAGTACGAAACTCCCATATTTCAGTGTTTTCCAACTTCTTGAAGAGTTCATTATTCCTCTCGCCTTTAGCTACTCTATCAACATTATACAAAATTTTCTTGTAGGCTTGTTGGGGTAAACTACAGAGGAAATTTCTCGCCTCCTCTAATAATGCAAGTTGAAAAGTTCCCATTTGATTATCTTTTTTCGATGCGAAGATAGTAGTTTGTTTCGTAACTAAGAAACATTTCAATATGATTTATATAGAAAAACAATGAGGGAGTGTAACTCGATCCTCTTTCGAGATCCAGATTACCTCCCTCATCAAGTTCTTAAGCATTATCCAATCCGTTGTACATCCAAATAGACGGTCGAAAGGATTCCTGCTCTCTTGGCATCAATGCCATAGATTCGATAGAAAGCATCGGCCACCGCCTGTCCTCCATTTGTCGTCAATGGATTAGACAAGGAGTTGGTCACCACCTCTACACGCATGCCCTTCTCCACACGGATCCCATTCGTATTCTTCATCTGTTTTACTGTTACTCTGAATAGTGCCATAATATTTATTAGAGAATGAATTATATTTATTTGCTTAATCCTACTTTTTTCAATATGGACTTAAACCATCCATTGTTCTTTTGATTTAAATATTCTATTGGAGCGAACTTGACATGTATAGATATTATCGCATTCTCATGTACTTCTAACTTTTCCTCTATAGATTTATCCCACTTAACATTCGCATTAAGCAACAATACTTTTAATTCTGCCATTACTTGTTGCATCTCTGAACGATTCACTACCTGACTTGTTTTCGTTTCAATACGTTCTTCATGCTCATTAATAGCACCTTGTAAGCGTTGCTGGCAAAGACGTTGCCATGAAGGTTCATGGGGATACCAGATTAAGCCATCCGGCAAATACGGAAGATCTGTTGGAGAAAAACGTTGGTGCAAATTAACACTACGACTGATTTCCTGCATCAGTTTATTTATTCGATCGTTTTCATAGGATCCTTTAGCAGCAACTGCTTTATAATCTACACTTCCTGACAACTGTTGATTTGTATGATAATCTGTCCTATTAGAAGATCTATTTATACAATCGATTTGAATCTCTGTTGCCCCTAAGCTCTGTACCAGTTGACAAAATTCACGTACTCTATCTTCAATCAACTCCAATTCATAATTTTCATAAAGCAAATATTTTGAAGCTACAAATGGATGTCCAACGTATAAATGATTAGCAACAGGATGTCCAATAGGAAAGCTTATCGCAGGCAAGTGATAGATATTGACAACTGATATAGCAGATTGAAAAAGATCCGTATAATCTTTAACAGGAACCAACAATTTTCGTTGATTATATGTCCTTTGCAAAAAAGTATCTACAAAAGCAGAATCATATTTTTGTAAATCTGCTTTCGCATCCTCTAAAATAGAGACTGATCCGTGCATATAATCAGCAGGAACATTATTCACTACACAGGCGCAAATAGCTCTTGCTTTATCTAAATCATGAATTTGTTCATAAATCGAGTATAGAGTCCATAATAATTCACATTGAAAACCGACATTGCCTGATACGTTGGAACAATCCTCTTCCAAAATTTGAATTGCTCTTGCAGACTGACCTTGTTTATAGAGCAACCAAGCTATATCAGGTGTCAAACTTGCATTTTGAAACCTTTCACGGAAATCTAATCCTACTTGGAGAGCTTCGGTTTGATTTTTGTTATACAGAGTATAGAATCGATCAATGGCTTTAGACATCAAAACTGTTTCTGAGATTTGTGTATTTGCCATTGCATTGAAAGTCCTCACCAATGAATTTGCTTCAACATCAAGACTGGTTATTATAATATCATAAGCAGAGATACTACACACTGGATTGGTTTCATCAACTAGAAAGAAATAAAAATCTCCTCCTTTAAAATCCACATGATCTAATTCTTGCCAAGATAATTTTATCATTTGATCTTTATGGGAATCATCCTTAATATAAGTAATACCCCAATCTGTCACGATTGTTCCTTGAGTCCAAACATTCCAAAATGTAGTATCACGTAACAGAAGTATCTCTTCTTCGTAATTTAACTCAAAGTCTTTTCTCAGAGATGCATATCTATAACTTGGAATTTTCGGATAAAGAAATAGATCTTTATCATTATGCAAAGACTTCCTAATATTTGACTTAAATACATTGATTGTCTCTTGGCAGTACATAATTAATCTTGCTTCTACCACTTCCTGTTCCCACCGGAGTTGGCATTATCTTTTAAGATTGAACAATAAAAAAGCGTGGGAACTGTTGTCCATTATCTACCTTCAGGTATCGCCAAACACCTCTGTATGGATAATCAAACAACAGCCCACGCTCTATACTGATATAAACCTTTTACTTGGCAAAAGGATATACAGCAGAGCGTAAGCATAATTGTCTATTATTCCCATACAAAAGAAACTGGCGATTTCGAAGGTAGGAATAATATCGTAACGCTTTTTCGCTTTTCAGTACATCGTCCGAGTGAACCTCGCTTGGCTCTTCGGACAAGTGCAAAAATAACGAAAAGCTTTGTCTAAACAAATTTCAGAGGATCCTTTTTCAAGGAACCCCATGACAAATATGTTTATATCATTTGGATTACGCTCATTTTATCATCGATTTCAGATACATGGATGTCCAAAATGTCAGCATTTTGTATAGGAATACAAAATACGAACAATCGGGGAGTACGGAACGAAATAGGTTATCGGGAATTCAATACCAAGTTGCGGTTACGAGTTACGCGGATTTTATATACCTTTGCAAAGCAGGAACAGGTACTTTACACATAGATCATTATGAGAGCATTCAATACAGCTGGCACTTGTCGCCCTAATCAACATTATATGGTAGATATTACCGAACGTTTGGAAATCATCCGTAAGATGGTCGCCAAAGGTGATTATTTTTGCATCAACCGTGGACGGCAATATGGAAAGACTACCACATTGGAGGCTTTGAAGTCTGTTCTCGAACAAGAGGGCTATACCGTATTCTCGCTTTCCTTCGAGAATATAGGTCAGAATCTATTCAGTACGGATGAGAAATTTTGTGCCGCTGTATTGTGGTTGATGAAAGATGCTGTTGAAAATGAATCGGTGGCCGGACTTTCTGAGAGATCCCGTTCATTGTTGCTGAACTCCATCGACGATGAAATACGTCCTGTTGAAACTGTTATCTTTTCACGAATCCTCAGCAAGGTGTGTAAGTTCAACGAAAGGCCTGTCGTGTTGACTATTGACGAGGTTGACAAAGCTTCTAACAACAGTAGTTTGGTTACCTTCTTAGGTATTTTGAGAAACCAATTTCTTGTCAGGAAAGAGAGTTCAACGTTCCAGTCGGTGATTCTTGCCGGTGTATATGACATCAAGAATCTCAAATTGAAGATTCGGCCTGATGAACAACATCAATATAACAGTCCATGGAACATTGCGGTCCCTTTTGAAGTCGATATGAGTCTTTCGGCTGAGGGCATTGCTGGTATGTTGGCTGAATACCAATCGGATCACCATCTTGCTTTCGACGTGCATTTTGTGGCCCAACTGATCCGTGACTATACCGGAGGTTACCCTTTCCTCGTCAGCCGTATCTGCCAAATCATGGATTCCAATGGTTTGTCATGGGATCAAGAAGGCGTACAGAAGGCCGTCAATGCCATCCTGATGGAGCGCAATACGCTCTTCGACAATATGATTAAGAATTTGGAAGATTATCCGAAACTGAAGGATACACTGAAGAGAATTCTTTTCAATGGTGTCAGAGAGACGTACAATCCCGACGAGAAGTACATTCAGATTGCCACCATGTTCAACTTTATTGCGAACGACCAGGGACAAGTAGTGGTAGCCTGTCGAATCATGGAGACTCGTCTCTATAATTATTTTTTGGCGGAACAGAAACCGAACAGCATGTTCCTATTAGGTCAGGCAGGTCTGATCTGTTGAACATGGGGTATTTCAAGGCCCAGTTACGGTTACGGGTTACGCTTGGGGGGCCATACCATAGATACCGCAAATGACGGGAATACAACAGCCAACGCGCTTTTGGGCTTAAATTTATGATGATCCTATGATGTTTGCATGAAATAAAGCATTATCTTTGGGCAAAGAAAAACAATCAATATGGTTCAAAAGGTATTACTCAAACATATCAAAGAGGTATTGCAACACATTGCACCTACAGCAGAGGTCATCCTTTACGGATCTCAGGCACGAGGTGACGCAAAACCGGATTCAGATATTGATCTGCTCATCCTATTGGATCAGGATAAGGTGACCTACCAAGAGAAAATTTCGATAACCTATCCATTGTATGATCTGGAATTAGACAATCAGGTCTCCATCAGTCCGCTGATCTATACAAAGAAGGAATGGAACAACCGGCCTTTCTCCACTCCTTTCTATGTTAATGTAATGAATGAAGGGAGGAGATTATGAAGCAGACATTAGATGATAATAGTATCCAACAATTAGTTGCTTATCGTATTAAGCGAGCACATGAAACTCTCCAAGAAGCAGATTTACTTATCAATGGAGGTTGTTATAATGCTGCTGTCAATCGACTGTATTATGCATGTTACTATGCTGTCATTGCATTGTTAGTGAAGAATCACATCCCAGCTCAGACACATGATGGTGTTAAGCAAATGTTAGGACTCCATTTTGCTTTGACTGGAAAAATAGATAGGAATGAAGCTAAGTTTTATAGTCAGTTGTTCAATGATCGTATGAGTGGAGACTACGATGATTTTATGTTTTTTGATCATGACATGTTACAAGAACTTAGACCTAAAGCTGAGGCTTTTATAACAACGATTGAAAACCTATTATGAACCATTTCATTTGTACAATAAGCCTAAGTTCGGTTGAATGTTTTCATAAATAAAACACAGTATTTAACAGATTGTCACTTTCATTAAGCCGTAAGCGTAACTCGTAACCCGGTTACGCTTTTGATTTTCACTTTCGCAAAACGGGAGGCTTCTTAGGGGAAAAATACACCCCCTAAAAACGTAACTATTATTTCTTCTAAGAAGTAATATAGAATTATAATCTAATTATTATATATATAATGTACGCGCACGCGCTCGCATGCACGCCCAAGGAGATTTCAATGAAAGTTACGGTTACGGTTACGCTTGCAAGCTCTCTTCCAGGTTGGGCTCTCCCCTCAGTCGCACCTCCCCCTTTTGGAGCCTCACACGGATAAAAATGGCCTGATTTTGCCCTTTCAGGCGTAACCAAGCGTAACCCAAGCGTAACTCGTAACCGTAACTTTTACATCAATGGATAGGGTATTTCTGTGAATATATGTTAACCGGAAATCATTTTCTCTAAGAAGCATGGAGATGGGGGGTTACTCATTTTTTCTTGAGTAAATGCCCATCGTTGGATGAGTAAAACGGAAAAGGTGCCTTTTTGGGTTGTATCTTTGCATTGTGATCCTCGATGAGGGCGAACAGAGGGCTTGAACCAAACGTCTGTTATGACAACGGCCGATCATAATTCATGACGGACCTCGCTCTTCAGTGATGCCTCTCGGGACACGTAACGTCAAACTAAATTTTTTTCAATCATGATCAATTACAGTATCGTAATGCGTAGCGTGAACGCGAACCTGTTTGAAATCAATCAGGCCAAAGCACGCATCAAAATGGCTCAGAAAGAGGGTAAAACTCCGGCTCAGGCTGACCTCGACCTCGTGAAGACCGAGAAGCAGAACGCTTTTGCCATCGCCCAGTATGCCGACGTGATAACCATCGAGAAGTTTGCCCGCCACATTACCACTCACGGTTGCGTCTATTCGCGTGCCGACATCTCGGCCATCCTCTACATGGCGGTCGATTGTATGCGTGAGCTGCTGTTGGAGGGGAAGAAGATCCGCTTGGGTGACTTAGGTGACTTCTCCGTGAACCTCTCTTCGAAGGGTGCCGAGACGGCCGACAAGTTCACCGCCCAGAACATCACGGGTGTGAATGTGATGTGGGATCCGGGCATGGAGTTCAAGAACCTGTTGGCGGATGCCGAGTTCAATCTGGTGGCCAGCCGTAGTGCCCAGGCTGCTGTCTTGAAGGCCATCAAGGCGGGTCAGACGACTGTCGATCTGACGGTACCGACCGATCCGACCGATCCTTCGGATGGTGATGGCAACGGAGGTGGTTCCGGTTCGGATGGGGGTTCTGACAATGGAGGCACCGGTTCGGATGGGGGCGGCAATTCCGTCCAGAAATACACCTTGACGGTCACTTCGGCAGACAGCCAGATGGGTAGCGTGACCGGTGGTGGAGAGTATGAGGCGGGTACGCAAGCCACCGTGACGGCCGTAG
>JAFBIU010000024.1 GCA_021531775.1 Parabacteroides distasonis
CGTAATCGGCCTTATTCCACACACTTTGATGTTGAATGTTTATGCAAATGTACAACGATAAAATAATATACAACGTGCTTCCGGTGTTAAACATAACAAGGAAATTAAGAATTCCTTTGTTTATTCAGAATATCGATTTGCGACGGCTGCCATGAATGGGAGTCGTGTTACGATGGTCAACGAACGGGTTATCTACAAATTCATATGAATATGGGATGGGGAGAAGATTATAATGCCTGGTATTCATATAGCTATGCTAATATTGGATCAACCAGATATACACCCGATCAAATGGTCTATGGTATTCACCCGTAAAGAGAATAATATAAACGTAAAGAAGAAAGTATATATGAGTATGAAAAAATTATGGATAGCTTTTACAGGTTTATGTATGCTACTGTTGGTAGCCTGCAAGGATGAAGTGGATGGTCCCATTATTCTGATCCACTCTTTCGATGTCGCATTGGTTGATAAACTAGGAAATGACTTATTGGATCCGAATGTGGATAATCACTACGAACCGGAAAGGATTCGTATCTATAAAATAGTGGCGAATGTTGAAGATGAGATACATGGCGATGGGTTGAGTTATGTGCCTGATGGGGCTTGTTTTGTACCGGTAGAAGAGCAGAAGGAGGCTATTTCAAATGGCTGTCAGCAGGCCTTCTCGATCAGTATATCAGCTGTTTATGAAGATGCAATTGTCAACGGACAATCCCGTATTGTAGTTAAATGGAATGAGGCCGAACAAGATACGATTGTCTGCGATATAGATCCGGATTGGTGTAACAATATCCGGTCAGTCTATGTCAATGGAGTATGCAAATGGACCTATAAAGACTTCAATCCGATTTTGGGGCCGCAATCAATCGGCAGTCCCGGAGTTCGTCTGGTGAAATAGCAGTTTTGCCCACTGCCGATTGTATTCTCTTGGCGGCAGTGGTCGGCTACTCTCCGAAACTGTCAGCGGGATCCAGGAGGCGGATGAACGCTTGGATGATTCGGGCCGTCTTTTCGCCCGGCACCTGCTGATCCTTCAGGTTGTCATCGAAAGGCTGGCCGTCGGGTTGCACGAAGTGGGAGCGGACGGTTGTCCAGATGCGGGCATGGGGCATGGTGACCAGCCCGTTCCGTTCCAGCTGTTTGAAAAGGTAGGCCAAGGCCGATTTGGATCCGGTCCATCGGATGCGATGGTAGAGACGTTCCCCTTGAAACAGGTCGATGAATTGTTTCATCGGAGTCTTCCCATCGATCCATTTCACGCCCGTCAATCCTTTGTAGAAGGCCATCAGCCGTTGGTTCCGTTTCTCATCCTTGACTTCGTAATTGAATGTCGCATCCTGAAATTGAAACCCCCTTTTCGGCTTCGCTTGGGTGGATGGCAGCAGGTTGGAAGTCGGAAACTGTCCGACCATTGACGCTCCTTTGACCGGTGTCTGTTGCCCAGTAACCGTCTGCTCTTCCGGCGCGTTGTTGATGTCCCATTCATCGATGGCAGCCAACAGCAGATGGATCTGCTGGCTGTGATATTCAATCTGTCTCAAATGCTCCTTGATGGAGGCTTTCCAATGATCTTTGTTGCTCATCTTGCTAAAAATTTAAGTGAGCCACAAGACTATACTTGCCAATCGCAATGTGTCAAGTGTGAAATGTTGACCTTTTGTTTGCACTTCGTAATCCGATTCCAACCAGCACGTTATCGTGGCAGATGTAAATCGCCGGAACAGGTTCACAGAAACATTCCACTCGGTTTACAGGTTATTTCCAGCAGATTTCCATAAAATTTCCACTTTTTTTTCAGATAATTCCCAAAAGATATAGCTACTACAAAATAAATCCATACCTTTACCGCGATCAAGTAGGAAAGGAGGGTACAGCCAATGGACAAGAAACCGATCTCAGATATTGAATGGACCCGGGAATTGTTGGGAGATCCGCAATTCCTGATAGCCCAAACTCCGATCGACTATATCGAAACCAGACGAGGAGGACTCTCCATGAGGCAGATATGGCTGGAATGCGAGTGGTTGCGAAAGCAATACGTGGAGACACCTGTGAACCGTCGTTTCGGATTGATTACTCCGTGTTATAAGGAACTGGCCACACATACCTACAACGGGGAGCCCTACGCGCTGCGGAGCCTGATGGTCATCCTGGTGCTGTTCTTGTTGCGTCTGGAGTATGCCCATAAAGATCCTCTGAAGAATCCACACGGACGGATCATGAATGACATTATCCGCCTGATAGCCTTCGAGTTGCGTTACGACCCTCTTCTGAAGAGAGAGATTACGCTCTTGTTGCAGATGATCGACAAGTATGGCGACGAGCTGGAGGCAGAAGGGGTCGAGATTCCCTATGTCGATATTCTGGCAGTTGACGATGTCTCAGTAGCAGATGTCCGTACGCATGTCTTTGGTTGCGTCGATAAGCTCAGTGAGCAGCATGCGATCGAACAGCGGAAGGCACAGGCTGTGTGTGCCATTTGGGACGAGTTGTTTGAACGCCCGTGGTTCCTCAGTCTGATGCAGGTACCCACACTGGAGGCTGAGTTCAATCTGAAGCTGGTTTTCAATATCTTCGGTTTGCTGTTTCCCCGTTTTTATACAGCAAAAGTACGTGGGGCTAATACGTTGGCTCAACTCATTGCTCCGAACGAGCAGGCACGAGGCAAGGATAAGTTTTTCTCCAAATCCTATTTTTCTCGTTCTGCTATAGCAAAGTTCAAAGGAGTAAGTGCCTTGGATAACGATGCGCAATTGCAAGAGATTGACAGCATCATTCATTCGATTGACCTGAATACGCAAATCAAGTAATAAAACCTATTGTAATGGCTGCGGGTGCAAAAGAGCTGATGAAGCGTTTTGCCGGATGGAAAGTTACAATAAGACCAGCTGGCAAAAAGTGTACCTATGCATCCTTGGAGGATCAGATAGCTGAATTAGATAAGCTGAAAGCCGACAAAGATGCAGAGGCAGCCAAAAATGCGCGCAAACAGTTCCATATCAGATCGCATGGTGTTTAACTCACTGGCTTTCAACATTTCCTTTCGCACGGATCGCCCCTTCCTTACAGTTCTTACAGATGACAGTTACCTCCGATCAGCTGTGCAGGTGCCGTTTGGGTAATAGAAATATAGATACATAGATATATAGATATATAAATATATATATTTATATATCTATCAAACTTCTCCCGACCCTCTACCGTTGCCTCTGGGGAATCTGTAATCTGTAAGAACTGTAAGATGGGCAGGTCTCCCTTTGTGGCACCGGACTGTTCATACGGCTTTTGTGAGAAAAAGGCTTTTTCAAGATACCGGACAAACTGCGGAACCGGGGTAGGGGCATTGTATCTTTGCAGTGTCAGTTGAGAGCGGTGGATATGCCCGATGAGCCGGGTCAATCCATTCATTCACAGGGTTCCCATCACCTGTTGAGCCGACTCGACTGACCACTGGAGCGGCCTCGGAGGGTGGTTCGGGCCGGCTCAAACCACAATCCGCCGGACGGGTGCCACCTCATCCCGGAAGCATCAAGTCCCATACCGGCAATGGGCAACGATATGGCTTTGAATGTGCAAATGATTCTTTCCGAAAATCGTCTCATTGGTGAGAAAATCGTCACCCCGAGACTGGTCAACCAGCAGACGCTGGACTACGACACCTTCTGCGATTACCTCGCACAGGGTTCAACCGTTACCGCAGCCGATGTGTCTGCCGTGATGAAACAGTTGGAGAAGAATATCCCGCTGATCTTGGGTCTCAACGCGCGTATCATCGCTTCGCCCGAAGGACTCGTCTTCCGTCCGACTGTCAAGGGCTCCATCACCCAGAGCCAGCTGAAGGCGAAGCTGGAGGCTCGCAAGCAATCCTACCTGGATGCGGGTGACGAGGTGGCGGCTGCCAAGATCGACACCGAACGGGCACTGACCGTGGGAGATTTAGCGACGAGCGACCTGAAGGCGTGCATCGTCATCGACCTGCCGAAGAAGTGGGACACCCGTTTCCAGCAGGCTGTCGAGTTCAAGCGTGTGGCGAAGGGGATGTTGCTGGTGACGGAGGAGGAGACGCCTGACGATCCGGGTACGGGTTCCGGCAATGGCTCCGACAACGAGAATCCGCAGACCTACACCTTGCTGATCAGTTCGGCCAACACGGATCAGGGATCGGTCAACAGTGAGGTGAACCAGTCGTATGAGGCAGGTACGACCGTGACGATCACGGCAACGCCTGCGTCGGGTTACGCCTTCGACCGCTGGAGCGATGGCAACACCTCGGCTTCGCGTACCGTGACGATGAACAGTGACCTGACCCTCGTCGCTTCCTTCAAGACCTCTTCCGGTAGTGAGGAGCCTCCCTTCAGTTAATCAGTGGGTTAGAATGAGTTGAGTCCTGGTCGATGAAGGGGCCTCTGAAAGAAGCAGGCCGAGTCCTTTCTTCGGTGGGTTGCGAAACCTGTCCGACGGGGTCTCTTCCGATTGTCAGCTGATCCCCATCCTTCGGATCGATTCTCCTCACCCCGATCCCCATTCTTCAGATCAATTCTCCTCACCCGATCCAAAATGCTTATCGTTCGATCTATTTTTTGATTGATCCCTACCCCTTGACTTTTCCGTTGGTCGGAGTTCTGATGCATCCGTTCTCCCGACCCCAGCCAAAAACCCAATCCCTCCGAGGAGAATCCCCGTCTTGTCAGCTGATCCCTTTCCCCCAAGTCTCCCACCGGCTTGGGGGATTTTTGCACCAGCCTAGCAACCTTACAGTTCTTACAGATGACAGTTCGGGTAGATGGCCTAACTGTCATCTGTGTCATGACAGGATGAATCATTCAAAATGGTCTAATTATTTGAAGAATTGCGTCATGGGCCGGCCGATCCAGACTTGGGGCTGGGTGAGACCGAAGATGTAGGCGATGGTCGAGGCGCAATCGAACTGCATCATGCTCAGCGTGTCTTGATACCCCTGCTTGATCCCCTTTCCGCAGATGATGAAGGGTGTCTCCATCTCCCGCATGGTCTTGCCTCCATGACCCTTCTCGATACCGCCATGATCAGCCGTCACAATGATGATCGTATCGTCTCCGATACCTGCCTTTTCGATGGCCTCCAGAATCACACCGATGGAGCGGTCCTGATCCTTCAGCTTGGCGTAATAGGCCGGCGTGTCGTGACCCTCCTGATGACCCACATGATCCGGTTCGTCGAAGATGATGGCACAGAGGTTCGGACGCTTCTCCTGGATATAGGCGGCCGCATGGAGGGCTGTCGCTTCGGGATGCGTCTCGTAGTCAGCTACATGATCGTCGTGCGATAGGGCCAACGTATCGACTACATACCGGATGCCTCCCCATTCATAAATACATCCGATCTCTGCCTCCGGTGCTGCCCGATGCAACAGTCCGAAAACGGTCGGGAAGATGCCATCTTCATCCACCACCCGGGAGGGCAGTTCGGGTACTTGCGAGCCCCATTCGGTATAGCCGTGGAGTTCCGGACCGGCTCCCATGAACATGGATGCCCAGTTGACGGCACTCGATGAGGGTAGGACGGAACGTTTGGTGAGCGTATAGGCACCCTGTTCCATGAGTCGTTTGACGTTGGGCATTTCAGCCTTTTCGACACTGTAGGATCCCCAGCCGTCGAGACCGATGAGGATCACATGTTTGGCTTTCCAGTTGGCAGCTGTGGCCGATTCGAGGGCTACGAACGGGATGGCCATCCACAGTAGCAGATGCAGGCTGGCTGCCACGAGCCTGTTGAGCCATCGTTGAGAATAAGTTCTTTTCATTTGTATGACATTTTTTATTTGGTGAATAATTGCCTAATCGACACGTCTCTTCGAAAGAAGGTGTAATATTACCTGTTTTTTTCGGATTGTGCAATCTTTTTGGGTGCTTTCTGTTGTTGGGAATCCCCCAATAGGTTATCTTTGCAGGCAAGTTGTTCATCAACGATCCATCGATTATTCATTTTAAAAAACATTAGCTATGAAAAGAGTAGCCATAGATCAGTCGGGTTGCGATCAACCCAAGTTCATCAATCCTTTCACGGATTACGGTTTCAAACGTATTTTCGGCACGGAGCTGTCGAAAGATATTCTCATTGCTTTTCTGAACAGCCTGATACCGGAGGCAGACATCGAGAATCTGACCTATCTGAATGTAGAGGATTTGCCCGTGAATCGGTACCGTTCCAGGTATGTGTTCGATCTGTTGTGCCAGAACAGCAAGCAGGAGTATTTTCTGGTAGAGATGCAGCAGGCTCGGCAGATGCATTTCACGAACCGGATTTTGGCTTACCTCTCTTCGTTGGTGGAACGGCTGATGCAGCCGGAATCGGAGCCCGGTCCGTTGCCGGAGCGTGTTGGAGGCCGGATTGAAGTTGTTGGAGGATCGGATGGAGGGGACCGAAGCAAGTCGATTGTGGATCCGGCAGCTGGAGGCCAGCTATCGAGCCACCCCTCCCACGATGCTCGATATCGGATGAACCGCATCTATTCGATCAGTATGCTGAACTATGTGATCAAGGATCGTTATCCGGATGATTATCGTTGGGATGTTTACCGCATGGATGATAAGTATCACGAAAAATTCGGGGATATGATCCGGGAGATCTATTTGGAAATTCCGAAATTTCGTTTACCTTTGTCGGAGTGTACAACATTGTACGAAAAGTTTTTATACGTCTTCAAGAACATGGATATACTGGAACGGATGCCGAAGGAATTGCAGAATCAGGTCTTCACGAAGTTGAAGAACATATCTGAGATCGCCCAGATGTCGCCCGACGATCGTCTGGCCTATGAAATCAGCCGTCTTCATGAGTATGATACAGAGAATGCACTCTATACGAAGTATGAGGAGGGGAAGGAAGAAGGTATTGAGATTGGTGAAGAAAAGGCGAATTTACGTGTAGCCCGTAATATGCTAAAAGATGGTCTTGACCTGCAAATGATTATTCGTTATACCGGTCTGACCAAGGAGCAAATCCAATCTTTGGTATAGGGCGGCATACTGTTATTTGTTTAATCAACAAAGTATAGTTTGTTATTTGTTGCATCCCCAGGTCAGGCGGCTTGGGGAATTTTTATTTCCGCCCCTTATCTTACAGTTCTTACAGATTACAGTTCCCTCAGACTCCTTGACACTCCCTCCTTCACACAAAAAAAGCAGCCTCATGATTATTCATGAGGCCGCTCATATCTTACACCTCAGTTTACTCGGCTATCTTCCCTCAATGCTTATACAGCTTGCTGCAGGGGATGATTGCTCCGTCACTACCCATCACTTTCAGCTGCAACGTACCGCCATTGCTGTCGAAATAGCGCAATTCGAAGGGATGGAGACCCTGCTTCAGAGCTTTCTGACCCACCATCTCCTTGGGAGCGTGCGGACCGTCGTTATCGACCACCAGGTCACCATCGATGGTCAAGGTACTGCCGTCGTCACTCAACAGGGCGAAGCTGTAGATGTCGTCCGCCGGAGCCTGCAGGTAACCCGTCACCACCAGTCCGATGTTGCCACTCACCTGATCCGGGATGCAGACATCCTCTGTCTCATACGTACCCTTCAAAGGAGCCTTGTCGATGGCCGCACAACGGTCGCCTCGGAAATCGTGCCAAGCCGCCTGCACACCCGCAGCAGCCGGAGAGGCCTCTGTAGCCGCAGCATATTCACTCTTGATATAGCGCGTCTTCACCATGTCACCCTTCTCGCCATTGGCACGGAAGGTGCGGAAGATGAAATCGGTCGTCTCCGTGATGTGGATCGGACCCTCGTACAGAGCCGAAGAGGCAGTCGGGATCGAGCCATCCGTCGTGTAGCGGATCGTAGCCGAAGGATCCGGACAGGAGATCTCCACATTCGTCTCGCCAATGAAGGCATTCGATTCGTTGAAGCCCTCCAAGTCAGGTATGCGGTAGGGGATGTTCAGGATGCTGAGGCGGTTGAACTCACCGATCATGCGTCCGCGGAACTCCTCCCATTGAGCCTTCTCCGGACCACACCAGCCCAGTTCGGCAATGGCCAGCATACGGGGAACCGTCATGTAGAGCATCCGCTCGCGCGAAGGAATCCATTCGCACCAGATGTTGCCCTGCACACCCATGATGAGCTGCTGCTGTTCGGCACTCATACCCTCCAGTTCGGGTACATATTCATAAATCTCCCGTACGATCTTCCGATCCTGCTGATAGTCGAGGTAGAAGGGCGAGTTGGGCGTATAGATCACCTTGTTGCCATGAGCCGTTGCCTGGCGGGAGGCATCCTTGGCCCAGCTTCGCCACCACATGACGGTCGAAGTCTCGGAGAGCCCCCCTTCGATGATCTCGTCCCAGCCGATCATCTGCTTGCCGTTCTGGTTGAAGAAATCCTCCATCTGATGCGTGAACCAAGCCTGCAGCTCCTCTTCGCTCTTCAGCCCCTCCTGGCGCATCCGACGTTGGCAGTCGGGACACTTCTTCCAGTTGGTCTTTTCCACCTCGTCGCCACCGATGTGTACATACTGATAGGGGAAGAGCTGGAAGATCTCCTGATAGACATTTTGGCAGAACTCGATGGCCGAGTCCTTGCCCGGACAAACGGGAGAGGAGAAGGTGGTGCCCCAACCCGTATTTTCGGTACATGATACGCCCGCGTAGTTGCTGACAGCCGCGAGCATGTGACCCGGCATATCGATTTCGGGAATCACATCGATGCCTCGTACACCCGCATACTGGACGATCTCGCAGATATCCTCCTGCGTGTAGAAGCCACCATAAAGCGTGTCGCCTTCGGCAATCCGGAGCTTGTCGGCCGGAATCTCATAATGGGGATTGTCTTCCGTCTTGGCCAGGTGCATACAGGAGCGGTCGTGGCTGTTGAAGTGGCGCCAAGCCCCCTTTTCGGTCAGCAAGGGATATTGCTTGATCTCGATGCGCCAGCCCTGGTCGTCCGTCAGGTGCCAATGGAATTTGTTCATCTTGTAGAGTGCCATCAGGTCGAGCAGCTCCTTGACCTCCTCCTTGCTGTAGAAGTGGCGGGAGACATCGAGCATCAGTCCGCGCCAGGCATAATGAGGCGCATCGGAGATATTGACAGAAGGAATGCCCCAGCGACGTTGGGTCGTCTGTTTCGCTTCGATCTCATCCGGAAGCAGTTGGCGTAACGTCTCGATACCGGCAATGACACCTGCATAGTCCGAACCGTTGATCTCTACCGACTCGGAGTTGCTGGTCAGGGTGTAGCCGCCCTCCTGTCCGTCGGTATGCAGACGAAGGGTGATGCCGCCCTTTCCTTCGGTTACGGGCAGGTCAAAGCCTGTTGAGGTTGCTACGAGTTCAGCCAGGTAACGGGCTGCCGGTTCCAGAGCCGGATCCGCATAACCGATGGTGGTGGAGGCCTTCAGTTCGAAGGGAGTTCCGTTGGAGAGGGTCACCTGTTCCGCCTTGGGCAACAGAGAGACCGGTTCGGTTTCAGGAGCACCCCCACAGGCCGTCAGCAGTAGGCTGCTTGTCAGGGCGAGGGCTCCAAACCAGTGTTGACAATTGTTTCTTTTCATGTTCTTTGTATGTTAGAGTGAAATAATTCGTCTGAAAATGGCTATACCCTATATTTATATATGTATGCCATACGTATGCTTGATCTCGTCCATCACGAAGGTGCTCTCCAAGGAGCCCAAGCTCTCGATCGTCCCCAACACATTGAGGATGAACTCCTGATAATACTTCATGTTGGGCGCATGGATCTTGAGCAGGTAGTCGTAGTTGCCGGAAATGTTGTAGCATTCCGTCACCTCAGGGATTTGCCGGATCACATCTGTAAAGGAGTTGGCAATCTCCCTGTTGACCCGCTTGAGCTTCACGTTGCAGAAGACGATGAACCCCTGGTTGAGCTTCTCGGCATCCAAAACGGCTATGTATTTCTTGATGTAGCCCTGATTCTCCAGCCGTTTCAGCCGTTCGAACACAGGTGTGGAGGAGAGGCTGACACTGGATGCGAGCTCTTTGACAGTCAGTCGGGCATTCTCCTGAAGCGTCCGGAGGATCTGCAGGTCGGTCTTGTCCAATTTTTCTGTTTTGTCCATAAGAATAAAATTCTGCTACGGATTTGTTTTATGTTGTTTATTGGTTGATTTGTTCTGTTCAACGCGACAAATATAGGTCTATTTTCTGTATTTTCAATATATCTTGTGAGATATTTCTGCGTACTATACCTTTGCCCTCGTCAGAAAGACATAGAGACAGTTTAACAACGAAAGTAAAACAAATAAAATAGATAAAACGTATGGCAACACAAAAATTACATTTCGAGACTTTGCAATTGCATGTAGGACAAGAACAGCCTGATCCCGCAACCGATGCACGGGCCGTGCCTATTTACCAGACAACCTCCTACGTGTTCCGTAATTCACAACATGCTGCCGACCGCTTCGGTTTGCGTGATGCCGGTAACATCTATGGTCGTCTGACCAACTCGACTCAAGGTGTGTTTGAAACACGTGTGGCTGCTTTGGAGGGTGGTGTAGCCGGATTGGCTGTTGCTTCAGGTGCTGCCGCTGCAACCTATGCATTGCAGAACATTTTGGGCGTAGGCGACCATGTGGTAGCTGCGGACAACCTCTACGGTGGATCGTTCAACCTGATTACCCATACGTTGGCGACACAGGGCATTTCGAATACGATTGTAAACGTGAATGACTTGGCCGCTTTGGAAGCAGCCATCCAGCCCAATACGAAGGCCGTTTATGCAGAGACTTTCGGTAACCCGAACTCGGACGTGACCAATATCGATGCCGTAGCCGAAGTGGCTCATCGTCATCACATTCCGTTGATCATCGACAATACGTTCGCTACGCCCTTCCTGATCCGTCCGATCGAACATGGTGCCGACGTTGTGGTTCATTCCGCTACGAAATTCATCGGTGGCCACGGTTCAAGTCTCGGTGGTGTGATTGTAGATGGCGGTAACTTCGACTGGAAAGCCTATCCGGACAAGTTCCCGACACTGGCCAAACCGGATCCCAGCTATCATGGAGCCATCTTTGCCGATGTAGCCGGTGCAGCCGCTTTCGTTACCCGCATCCGGGCGGTCATCCTGCGCGATACAGGTGCCACGATCTCTCCGTTCAACGCTTTCATCCTGCTACAGGGCTTGGAAACACTCTCGTTGCGTGTAGAGCGTCACGTCTCCAATGCGTTGAAGGTAGTTGAATACTTGGCCAACCATCCGAAGGTAGCTAAGGTGAACCATCCGTCGTTAGCCGATCATCCGGATCATGCACTCTACCAGCAGTATTTCCCGAATGGAGCCGGCAGCATCTTCACGTTTGAGATCAAGGGTGGCGAGAAAGAGGCTTGGAAGTTCATCGATTCGTTGCAGATCTTCTCACTGTTGGCCAATGTGGCTGATGTGAAGAGTCTGGTGATCCATCCCTACACAACGACTCACTCTCAGATGAGTCCGGAGGAGCTGGCTCAGCAGCACATCACACCGTCAACGGTCCGCTTGAGTATCGGTACCGAACATATCGACGATATTTTGGCTGATCTGGACCAGGCTTTCAATCAGATTTGATGCTACATAAGTTAGGTTCTACATATAGTTATTACGTTTTTTTTTAGCTACACGGATGATGGTTTTTCGTGAGGTATGATTTTAAGGATTTGATTTAGTTGATTTGAAAGAGGGTCTATGAATAGACGTTGAGAGGTCGTGTCGTGACGGATACGGCCTCTTTTTTTGTTCCGCTGATGATCTTCCACAAAGGCCTTACAGTTCTTACAGATTACAGTTCCCCTCAAGGCACCCCTGACCTCCATGATGTATCCGCTGCCGGAAGCTTCCATGGTTTTTGCAGATTATTACCATATCGAGGCATTGACCTGTTTAAAATCGTTATCTTTGCCTATATGATTAAAAACAGGTAGCGTATGGACATGAAGGATATTTTCGAACACAAGCTGATGAACTGGATAACCCTCTTATGGGGGGCTGGTCTGATCGCTTGTGGAGAGGCCGGAGACCGGATCACGGTCGAGGTGGACAATGAATCGGATGTGGCGGTTTCCGGAAAAATGGTAGAGTTGCCTTTGGCTGATTTGCAACAGCGGTTTTCGGGTGAGAAACGGTCGTTTCGGGTGTTGGATGCGGCAGGAGGGGAGATCCCTTCACAATTGACCTACGACTCGCTCCTGATCTTCCAGGTGTCGTTACCGGCAGGACACTCAGCCCAGTTTACTATCCAACCCACCGATCAGCAGCCTGACTATCCTCCGTTGGTTGGGGGACGTGTCTATCCCGAACGGGACGATGACATGGCCTGGGAGAATGAGCGCGTCGGCTTTCGTGCCTACGGTCCGGCTCTCCAGCGCAGAGGTGAACGCGGGTTCGGGTACGACCTCTTCTTCAAACATCCCGATAAAGGGTTGGTCTTGGAGCAGATCTATGCACGTGCCACCAATCCGAGCAATGGAGCCAAGGTGGATTCCCTGCGGGCCATTGATCTGCAGTTGGCGCGAGCCTTCATGGATTCCGTATCCTACCACATCGATCATGGATTGGGCATGGATTGCTTCCTGGTGGGTCCGACCTTGGGTGCCGGTGTAGCGGCTCCCTTGGTGGGCGATACGTTGGCATTTCCCTGGTGTTACGAGCAGGCCGAGGTGCTCGACAACGGCCCGTTGCGGTTTACCTTCCGGCTCGATTTTGCCCCTCGCATCCTGGGTGAACAGACAGAGGTCGTGGAGCATCGGTTGGTTTCGTTGGATGCCGGTTCGCAGTTCAATCGCACACAGGTGTGGTATGAGCATCAGACGGCTCCCATCGCTCTGGCCACAGGTTTCCCCGTGCGGGACGATGGGGCCACGGCTGATGAGGCATCTCCCTTGAACCGGATCGCCTATTCCCATCCGCCCCAGTGGGAGGGCAATGGACGCGCCCTGTTGGGGGTAGCGGTTCCCGACTGTCCCGCCGAGATCAAGCGGCAATGTGGACACCTGCTGGTGGTGCGTACGTTGCTGCCCGGTGAGCGACAGACCTATTATTGGGGATTTCAATGGCAACAGCTTGAAGATAAGGGTCTGGGCACATGGGTTCCGGAGATGGATGCGGAAATCCAGGCTATCCAGCGACCCCTCACAATTCGTATCAACAACTAAATCAGATAATGCGTATGGTCAATTTTTCATTGGAGGGCAAAATAGCCCTGGTAACAGGTGGCGTCTATGGCATCGGTTTTGCCATTGCCCGGGCCCTGTATGAGGCAGGAGCTCAGATTGTCTTTAATTGCAGCACACAGAAGTCCATGGACTTGGGGGTGGCGAACTATCAAGAGGCGGGCATTCCAGCCAAAGGCTATCTCTGTGATGTGACGGATGAGACGGCTGTCCGTGCGATGGTGGCCGACATCGAAGCCACGGTGGGCACAATCGATATTTTGGTGAACAATGCAGGCATCATCAAGCGCATCCCGATGGAGGGTATGGCGGTGGAGGATTTCCGTCGGGTGATCGACGTGGATCTGGTAGCCCCCTTCATCTGTGCGAAGGCGGTCATTCCCGGCATGATCAAGAAGGGACATGGCAAGATCATCAACATCTGCTCGATGATGTCCGAACTGGGTCGCGAGACGGTCAGTGCCTATGCGGCTGCCAAGGGAGGACTGAAAATGCTTACCCGTAACATCTGTGCCGAATATGGTGCACACAATATCCAGTGCAACGGCATTGGACCGGGCTACATCGCTACGCCTCAGACAGCCCCTTTGCGTGAACCGCAGCCGGATGGATCGCGTCATCCCTTCGACCAGTTCATCATTTCGAAGACACCGGCCGGCCGTTGGGGTACTCCGGAGGATCTCATGGGTCCTGCCGTCTTCCTGGCTTCCGATGCTTCCGACTTTGTCAACGGACATATTCTCTACGTAGATGGCGGCATTTTAGCCTACATCGGTAAACAACCTCAATGATGGAACAGCTCTTCTCCTATATCATCGGCTTGGGAGCCGCGGTCATGATGCCGATCCTCTTCACGCTCTGGGGCGTCTGCATCGGTATCCGGTTGGGCGATGCCCTGAAGGCCGGCTTGAAGGTGGTAGCCTCGACTTTTCCTCCTCTCCTTTGGCCTGACTCATCTTCCAGGGTACGGAGGGTGCCGGATGGATCGGTGTGCTGTTGGTGGTGTGCGCGACCCTCTTGTTGCTGGTTTGGAACCGTCGGCTGATTGTCCGTCAGCAGCAACACAATACGTTGAAGTAAGGAAACTAATTAATAATAAAATCATAATGAAAAAAAGTAATTCTCACTATGGCAATTTTAGGTAGTACGTCGCTGGCATCAGCCCAGACGAATTATTCGGTGCTGCGTGCGGTACATCCGGACGATTTCAAGCGCTATGACACCGAGCAGTTGCGCTCGCATTTCATCATGGAGAAGGTGATGGAGCAGGACAAGATCAACCTGACCTATTCCCTGTATGACCGGATCATCTATGGCGGAGTCATTCCCGTAGCCGGTCCTGTGCCCTTGGAGACCATCGATGCGTTGAAAGCAGATTATTTCCTGGAGCGTCGTGAACTCGGTATTATCAATATCGGTGGCGAAGGCATTGTTACGGTGGATGGCCAAGCGTATGAACTGCGGTTCAAGGATGCCCTGTATGTAGGTCGGGGCCACCGGTCGGTTACCTTCCAAAGCAAGGATGCCTCCCAACCGGCCAAGTTCTACCTCAACTCCAGTCCGGCTCATCATGCCTACAAGACCCAGTTGGTCACCATCGACGGGCGGGCGGGTTCCATCAAGGCCAACCGCATGAAGGCGGGCAAGATGGAGGAGTCGAACGACCGTGTCATCAATCAGCTGATCACCAACAATGTGCTGGAAGAGGGTCCCTGTCAGTTACAGATGGGACTGACCGAACTGATGCCGGGCTCGGTTTGGAACACGATGCCGGCCCATACGCACGACCGTCGGGTGGAGGTCTATTTTTATTTCCAGGTGCCCGAGGGCAATGCCATCTGTCACTTCATGGGTGATCCGCGGGAAACGCGTCATGTCTGGCTGCACAACGAGCAGGCCGTGATGAGTCCGGAATGGTCGATCCATGCTGCTGCAGGTACCTCCAACTACATGTTCATCTGGGGCATGGGCGGGGAGAACCTCGACTATAACGACATGGACAAGGTGACCTATCTGGAGATGAGATAAATCTCGGATCCTTTCCCCAAAAAGAAATCCCCCACCACTCGATGCCGAGCGATGGGGGATTATTCTATCATGATGAAGTATCTTCCGATTCGGATTACTTCTTCATAGCCTCTTCGACAGCTACAGCAACAGCTACAGTTGCACCTACCATCGGGTTGTTACCCATACCCAAGAAGCCCATCATTTCTACGTGAGCAGGTACAGATGAAGAACCAGCGAACTGAGCGTCAGAGTGCATACGACCCAGTGTATCGGTCATACCGTAAGAAGCGGGACCTGCAGCCATGTTATCCGGGTGCAATGTACGGCCCGTACCACCACCAGAAGCTACAGAGAAGTAGGGCTTACCAGCCAATACACGCTCCTTCTTGTAAGTACCTGCAACCGGGTGCTGGAAACGTGTCGGGTTTGTAGAGTTACCCGTGATAGATACATCTACATCTTCCTTCCACATGATAGCTACACCTTCGCGAACATCGTCAGCACCGTAGCATTTTACTTTTGAACGCAAGCCGTTAGAGTAGGGCTTCTCTTCGATCACGTTCACTTCACCTGTCATGTAGTCGAACTGAGTCTGTACATAGGTGAAACCGTTGATACGAGAGATGATCTTGGCAGCATCCTTACCCAGACCGTTCAGGATAACGCGCAACGGCTCTTTACGAACCTTGTTAGCCATCTCAGCGATCTTGATAGCACCTTCAGCAGCAGCGAATGATTCGTGACCAGCCAAGAAAGCGAAGCACTTTGTATCTTCGCGGAGCAGACGGGCAGCCAAGTTACCGTGGCCGATACCTACCTTACGGTCGTCAGCTACAGAACCTGCGATACAGAATGCCTGCAAACCGATACCGATTGCCTCAGCAGCGTCAGCAGCATTTGTGCAACCCTTCTTGATAGCGATGGCAGCACCTACTACGTATGCCCAGCAAGCGTTTTCGAAACAGATCGGTTGAGTTTCCTTACACATTGTATAAGGATCGATACCCTTGGCGTCGCAGATAGCCTTTGCGTCTTCGATACCGTTGATACCATATTCACTTAAAACCGCGTTGATATGATCAATACGGCGGTCATAACTTTCAAATAAAGCCATATTCTTTTTTTTACTTTTTAAAATTCTTATTTACCAGGAATAGAGATAACAGAAAGTTGAAAACAAGCACGCCACCGCAGCAGGCCATGTAGAACGCCATCCAAGGCTTCTCACCCTTGAGGGAGAAGTAGGCAATGGTGGTGACCACCAGCGTGATGACGATCAGCCCACAGAGGATGCGTGTCAGTGTTTTCTTATTCATGACGAGGATCGATATATTTTACAGCTTCTTTGAAACGACCGTAAGAGCCCTTAGCCTTCTCCAGCGCTTCGTTAGCGTCCATACCCTTCTTGACCATATCCATGAACTTGCCCAGGTGAACAAATTCATAACCGATTACTTCATTGTCAGCGTCCAAAGCCATGCGTGTGCAATAGCCCTCTGCCATTTCCAAATAACGAGTACCCTTGGCCAATGTACCGAACATCGTACCTACCTGGCTGCGCAGACCCTTACCCAGGTCTTCCAAGCTGGCACCTACAACCAAACCACCCTCAGAGAAGGCAGACTGTGTACGACCGTAAACGATCTGCAAGAACAATTCGCGCATAGCCGTGTTGATGGCGTCACATACCAAGTCTGTGTTCAGTGCTTCCAACAGCGTCTTACCCGGAAGAATTTCAGAAGCCATAGCGGCAGAGTGTGTCATACCTGAGCAACCGATCGTCTCAACAAGAGCCTCCTGGATAATACCCTCTTTTACGTTCAGTGTCAGTTTACAGCCACCCTGTTGCGGTGCACACCAGCCGATACCGTGAGTCAAACCGGAGATGTCGGTGATCTGAGTTGCCCGAACCCACTTTCCTTCTTCAGGAATCGGAGCACATTGGTGGTTAGCTCCCTTCTTAACAACACACATGTGTTGAACTTCTTGTGAATAAATCATAATCGCTAATTTATTATATTAAAATGATAATAAAACTTTGGCTTTTTTCGTTGCTAACGCCCCTCTCTTAGGGACGGAAAACCGCACAAAGGTAAAAATTTATATTTATGCATTCAATAACCAACAACAGTTATTTTAAAATTTCTTCCAGTTTGGCTGCAATTTCTTTGCCGTGGAGCTTCTTGCAGAGAATTGTACCATCCTTATCCACCAAAATGGTGTGCGGAATGCTGTTGACTCCGTAGAGGGCGGCACCGGCATTCTTCCATCCTTGCAGGTCGGAGAGCTGGGTCCAGGTGATGCCTAAGTCTTGCACGCCTTTGGCCCACGCATCGGCTTTGCTATCCAACGAGATGCCCACGATTTCGAAGCCTTTGCTCTTGTATTGCTTGTAAGCAGCTACCAGGTTCGGCATGTCGGCACGGCAGGGGGGACACCAGCTGGCCCAGAAGTCGATCAGGACCACTTTACCGTTTCCTACGAATTCGGAGAGCTTGTGCATCTTGCCCTCCGCATCGGCCATTTCGAAGTCGATGAACTTCTTTCCAACAGCTGAGTTCTTCAAAATGTTCAAGTGTTCGATCATTTTGTCAATGCCGCGAACCGCTTTGAAGGTGTCGTTGGCCTTGGCCAGGATGGCCTCCTGATCTTCGTCGGAGAGGTCGTAACGGGCATCACTGAACACCTTGGCGGCTACCTGCTTGTCGCAGTTGGCCTCGATGTAGGCTTTCAAGGCTTGGCTGGCTTCGGCTTCGATGGCCTCATATTGCTCCATGGCGGCCTCCTTGACAGCTTCGTCTGCTGATTTGAGCTGGTCGGTCAACGGTTCAGCTTTGGCACGGATGCCCTTGACCTGATCTTGCAATGCCTTGAAGGCATCGTTCTCCGGTGTACCGCTCACGGCGGGTGCCTCTTCGTTCAACACGGCCTGCAGACGTGCATTTTCCAACGTGAAGATGGCCGTATAGGGTGCGTTCTCCCCGGCACTTACACGACGCATTTCTTGGTCGCCCACGTACAGCACACAGAGGGTAGGGGTTGCCTGTTCGCCTTGGAAGGTGAAGGCTCCATTGGTCACGACGGCACTGTCGATCGGTGCCTCTTCGCCATATTTCACCAGATAGACCTGTTTTCCATCTGCCTGGCTATCGGCTACGGTTCCTTGAATCTCGAAACCCGGTTTTTGGCTGCATGCCACCATGAGGAGGGAGGCAGCCAGGGATAAATACTTTTTCATGTCCAAAATACTATTTTTACTTGTTGTGTATAGTGGGGACAAAGATAACCTTTTTCTGACCGAAATGGGCAAGAAATTGAGGGGATTTTACCATAATCAATATGGGTCACTTCTCATACTTCGACCAATAATAATAGGTCTCATGCGACAGTTCGCCTTCGACGTGGAAACGGTTGGAGGCGGATAGCTGGAAGAGATACCCCTGTTCGGCATCGGTGGGCATCGGCAGGTAGATGACCGTGTCGCGAATGCCGGTTGCCAAGAGGCACTGGGCCGATGTCGCGTCGATACGCTTCTTGCGCGTGTAGTAGAGGGAATAGGTCACCTCTTGTGTCTCGCCAGCCGGTTTCGACCAGGAGATTTTCAGTTCATTGTCGGCCACCTTTTCCACATGGGGAGCTGCAGGTCTGGCCGGCGGCTGGCTGTTGAACCAGGTGAGTGGCGGCAGCTGGGCCGGATATCGGTAGTAATGGTCGCGCAACGCGTCGTATAGCCCCTTGGTGTTGTGGATCAGGTTGCCGCACCGGAAGTAGGCTGTTCCCGCCACCCCATGCGCACGACTATATTCGATCTGGTCGGTAATGTCCTCCATACGCCAATCCGCTTCCTCCTTTTCCATCCGGTAAGCCCCCAACCCAGGCACAACCAACCGTTCGTGGCTGTTCTCCATCCAGTTCTCTACAAAGGGGTAGAAGTTTTTGTCGAGGTAGTACATCATCGGGACAATCATGTCTTGCTTGCCCTCCTTCATCCACTGTTTCGGATCCTGATAGACGCTCTCGTAGGCTGTCCATCCGGCATTGGGCACCTCTGGGATCCGATTGTATTTCCCTAAGGGGGAACTGCTCACCTGCACCCACGGCTTGAGTTGCTTGACCTGATCGTAGATGCGATAGACCAGCCGGTTGATGTTGTCGCGTCGCCAGGCTGCCAACTCCTTCTTGCCTCCGTAGCGCTGGTAGCTCTTCCGGTCGGGAAAGGCATCGGCCTTCTCCGGATAGCGGATGTAATCGAAATGGATACCGTCGATGTCGTAGTTGGAGACCAGTTCGCGAACGAGCGAGAGCAGGTAGTCTGCTGTCTCTGGAATGCCCGGGTCCAGATACCATTCACCATTATGCCGGATGCAGAGTTTGGCATGGCGTTTGACGGTCGAAAGTTTGCCCTGTTCTTTGACCCGATCGTAGGTACCCAATGGAAAGGTGACGAACCAGGCATGACATTCGAGTCCTCGTTTGTGACACTCTTCGATGGCAAATGTCAACGGATCGTAGCCGGGCAATACCCCATAGTTGCCGGAGAAGGTGGCAGAGACCACTTCGTGCGAGGAGCGATAGATGACATCGCCTCGCTGTCGTACTTGCAGAAAAACGGTGTTGAAGTTGGCTTCTTGCAGGCGGTCCAATATATGGCAAAGTTCTTCCTGTTGGGCCCGTTTGCCGGCTTCCGTCGTAGCCGTATGTCGTGGCCAGTCCAATCCATAGATGGTAGTCAGCCAAACCGCACGTATCTCTTGTTTCGGATATTCCGTTTTATTGGCACCCCACAGATGCAGGCCGATCCACAGGAATAATCCCAATGTGTACAATTTTATGTTGCTCATTTTTTTCTTTTTCGGCCGACAAAGATACAATGTTCTCTTATATCGTGACGTTATTATGGAACAACACGACTTAATAAAGTTTAAATTCATCTGTTCTAACCCTCGAAAAAAAGGTTCGCACCAATCTGCTTGGTTCAGTCAGGTGCATTTGGGTGGCTCCAGTTGGCCGCTTTTTGATCCATCCTGACCACTTTTCTATCGCAAGATCGCTTTTTGTGTCGTCTAAGGACCGTAAAATCACCCGATCAGGCTCCTGTTTATGCTCCAAATCCCCATGTATCTGCTGTTTTTTCCACGTGCGAACCGGGTGTGAAAGGATGGTTATCAGACTTGATGATGGTGTTTAAATAGCTGTTAATTAAACTTGTATGTGCATTAACCCAGGGGCGTCTGTCAAGTCGGTTCCCAAAGTTCCCGAAGTTCCCACTTGATTTTTCGGCATGTCAATTTCGGTCATTAATAATCAATATATAGCATATATAATAATATAATTTATATTATTATATATGCTATATTATTAATAATAATTAGCAATTAGTTGTGCAGTGCGAAAATTTGTGTGGGAACTTGGGGAACTTTGAGAACCGCCCTTCAGAACAGCCTTTGGAGGAGACTCTTCGTGCGACCCCGAGGTAGGTGGTTGGCCTGCATCAGGTGGCCGCAATGACTCTCTGTGGATTGGTCTGGTGCGATCTCGTGATGGCGTAATTGCGATCCCTCGATGGAAAAATTGCGGCTACGAGGTGGTAACAATTGCTACCACGCGTGTTAGCAAAATCGCCTGGTAGAGGCCCTGCTGAAATCTCCCTGCAATCTGCTGATCGATAGTCAGATCCTTTCATGGCAGCGGAAAGTGTCTTCTGCGAACGCGGAAATGCATTACTTTTGTCGAAAACAGTGTGAAGAATGAAGGTTAGATTGGCGAAAACGGAGCATACCCACCCACTAAGGCTGATTTCTTCTGTAAACTTTGGCATCACGACTTTGATCCCTGTTGACAGAACTCTAAATTTGCTACCGGAAGTTATATGACGAGTAGCAGGTTGGGGATTAAATAAAACCGTCTGTCAGGAATTTCCGTAAATGGATGTGTGTTGTGAAACGGAAAAAATAACGATCGGTTTGGTAGTGAGGGAACAAATGGTTATCTTCGCGAGAGAAAAGTGATATTCATCCAAATAGATTTAGGTAAGGTATGGAGAACTATAAACTGTTGCCGTATGGCATATCGAATTATGTGCAGGTTAGGCGCGAGGGATTGTTCCTGGTTGACAAGACCATGTATCTCGAACGTATGGAGAGGGCGGGCAACTTTCTTTTCCTGATCCGTCCACGTCGCTTCGGCAAGAGTCTTTTCCTGTCGATGATGGAATCGTATTATGACATCGAGGCGAAGGGTGATTTCGATACCTTGTTCGGTGATACGTATGTTGGCAGTCATCCGACCCCAGAGCGTAATGCCTACCAGGTGTTGAGTTTGGATTTCTCCATTGCTGGTGGGAATATCGATGAACTGCAGGCGAATGTGAACGGGTATCTGGATGTCGTGTACGGAATATTCGTCTCAAAGTATGCAAAATATTATCCCGAAGGATACAAGGAGGGTTACGAGCAGCAGAAATCAACGAGTGATCGGATGAATTATGTGCATGCGATGATAAAGCGGTATCAGGTGAATGCGTATCTGATCGTTGATGAGTATGACAATTTTACGAACAATGTACTCAACAAACATGGCGAAGCAGTATATCATGCCATGACGCATGCAGAAGGATTTTATCGTGAATTGTTCAAACGCTTCAAACCCAGCTTTACACGCATTCTGATGATGGGGGTGAGTCCCGTGACGATGGATGATGTGACGAGCGGCTACAACATTGCCACGGCCCTGACTTTGGAGAAGCAGTTCAACGAGATGCTGGGGTTTAGTGACGATGAGGTGCGTCAGATCATCCGCTATTACAACGAGGCTGGTGCCTTTTCACTCGATGTGGAGGAGACGCTCAAAGAGATGCGTCCGTGGTATGACGGTTATTGTTTCTCTGAATATGGGAATGTGGAGGACCATCACGTATTTAACACGGACATGGTGCTCTATTATCTGAAGAGTTTCCTGTTGAATGGGGAGCCCCCGACGGAGATGGTGGATCCGAACACGAAGACCGATTATGCGAAGCTGGACCGTGTTGTCCGTTTGGACAAGATCGATGGAGACCGCAAGGGTGTACTCTTGGAGATTGCGCAACGTGGCTATACGTATGGCCGTGTGAAACGCTCTTTTCCGGCCAATCAGCTCACCGATCCGAACATGTTCAAGAGCCTGCTGTTTTACTATGGGATGGTGACTATCCAGGGAATGCGTGGTGCCAGTGCCATATTGGGAATTCCGAACAATAACGTGCGGGAGCAGTATTTCAATTACCTGTTGGTGGAGTACGACAAGATCAAGAAGCTCGACCTTTCTGGTCTGACCGATAGTTTTGATGCAGCAGCACTGGATGGTCAGTGGCGGGAAATGATGGAGTGCATCTGCCGTCAGTATCACGATACGACCTCCGTACGCAGCCTGATCGAGGGCGAGCGCAACCTGCAGGGCTTCATGAACGCCTTGCTGACACTCAATCCCTATTACCTTATCTGTCCCGAGGTGGAGTTAAACCATGGATATTGTGACTTCTTTCTGATGCCCGATTTGGAGCGTTATCCCGACATCCGTCATTCCTACATCATCGAGTTGAAGTATTTGCCGATGACTGCCACGCAGGCTGAGGCGGACAAGCAGTGGCATGAGGCGGTGGAGCAGATCCGGAGGTATGCTCAAGGACAAGTCGTGCACCGCATGATCGGGAAGACGCAGCTACACCTCCTCATTGCCCAGCTCAAAGGATATGACCTGCTGAAACTGGATCAGGTTGAACTGTCACTGTCATAATGCAGTAGTATCATAACAGCAAAGAATATCAGGAAATAAACTGTCCATCGGGTTGTGGATTCCGTATTGATGTTATGTTATGATGCCCTTCCTTTACATAATTGATGTTGTGATGTGGGGATTTGTGACAAAAAATCCAATGTAGCGATAGACAAAAATTTTTGTGTAAAGATACGGTTTTTTGGGGAGAACTTCCGTGCAAAAATGATGGGATTATTGTCAGATTTAGGCAAGTTTGTATATCTTTGTGATTAAATATCAATCTATGAATTTATGAAAATGAAAACGAGCTTGTATAAGACAGCGGATGGTGGTTTCTGTACCCTGAAAACGATTCGGTTGGGAATATCTCAGGTGGGATTATGGCTGTGGATTGCCCTCTTGTGCGCCGGTACTTGGAACCAAGCCCATGCGTCTCATGGAGCGGCACCCAAGAAGCACAAGAAAACGGTGTATATGAGTTATATCCTGCACGGGAACATGAACTACGACCGCTACGTGCAGCCGACCATTTGGAGGGAGTTCTCCCAGCTGTACGACAATCTGTTGACCTTCATGGACGAACATCCCGATTTCAAGGGGCAATTGCAGTTCTCCGGACAGACCTTTGGCTCCCTGTTGCAGGCCGCTCCCGAGGTGGTCGAACATGCCCGTCGGATTCATGAACGGGGACAGCTCAATTTTACAGGAACCTTCTATTCCGAACCGGTCAATGTCAACATGGATGGAGAGACCAATTACCGGTGTGCCTGGTTAGGCACGCAGATACTGGAACGGATGACCGGTGTGACGGATGGCTTTTATCTGCAGGAACGAGCTTATCATCCCCAGCTGCCTTGGATTCTGAATCATGCGCATGTCTCCTGGACACCGGTCATTGTGGGGGAAGACTATTATTATCCGTTCCGCCTGCGCGGCATGGATGGATCCTTATCGGTTTGTGTGCCCATTTCACGCAATAATATTGTAGAGAAGGTATTGCAGGCGCCCGACCGTGCGCTCCTGACAATCGAGGAGGACTACGAAATTCCTCAAAGTTTTGTGAATACCTATCAGAAGATTCAGGAATTGAACCAAAGCCAGCAGGAGGTGGAGGTGAAGTGGATTACCGTTCAGGAATACATCCGCCGCTTCGGCTTGTCGGAGGAGCATTATGTGGACCATGCCACGAAGGCGCGGAATCGGGAAAACGGTACCTACTCACGCTGGACCGCCGATCCGTTAGACATGCAGGTGCAGGAGAAGACCGTGTGGGCCATGCAGGATATGCGGGCTGCTGAGATTGCCAATTCCATCGCCATTCAGCAGGTAGGTGTTACGGTGGATGTACCGTTTGAACAATCTGATATCCAGTTGAAACATGATCCGTTGGTCTGGAACATCGAGCGGGCAGAACTTTATCCGGATATTGAGCCTCAGTTTTTGGCCCGGGGCGGACAGGTGACGTTGTTGAGCAAGGCCGAGCACCAACTCTTGTGGGCAGTCAATAGCGATTCCAAGGGATGGTTTCCGCTCTATGAGAAGCGTCGTGAGCGGATGAATGCGCTGGAGAATAGCAGCCTGCTATCGAAAAAGGTGATTCATGACCTGCTGGACGCAATCGGTAGTCGTGTGTCCTTGGAGGGGTATGACCAGTATTACATTGTTGCCAATTTCGAACCCCAGCGAACCTCCTTGGTAACCGTTGAGGAGGAGGTGCCCTATACCTTATATAATTATGTGACGGATGAGCCGTTGAAGGGTTCTTGCCGGTATGAGGAGGGGGCTTATCGGATGGAGGCACTCCTTGATATGCCTGCCTATGGTTATACAGTGATAGGTGCCAAGCGGTTGGAACAGGCTTCTGCACAGCAGTGGCAAGCGGGCAACGAGATTCAGCAGGCTGGGGTGACTCTGCGGGCCGAGGAGGATCACCTTTGGCTGAAGATGGGGGAGACCGAGATGACCCTTGCCTTTGACGATTTCCAGCTCAAAGCACTGGCTGAGATGAACGACGGGAAGGGTGATGAACTCTGGAGAGCAGCCCAAGCGTATGGCACTCCCCGAATATCCGTACGGACGGGGTATCGTCCGCAACTGCGTATCGAGCATCAGCTGGATTGGCTGCTTCATGTGCAACAGATTTACACCATCGCCGAAGGTCGTGTCATTGGCGATGTCGTATTTGATTTTCCACATCCGACCGTGCTTCGTCGGGAGCCGGAACCCAAGTGGAATTTTAGTCCGGAGGGATTGAATCTGACCTTCACCATCGGTAAGCAGGGGGAGACCTGGTTTGATATTCCCTATGGAATCTCCCACTATCCCGAAGCCGGGATCAGCTATCATTGTCCGCTCTCTACCCTATTCTATCAAGACAAGCAGGGTGGCTGGGTCATTTCCCCTCAATCGGGAGAGCAGGCCTTTAAGGTGGATGCCGATACCGGACAGGTTACCCTCTATTTGGGAGCTTCGACCACATCGGGACCGATTCGGGATGTCGGGTTGACTTTCAAGACTCCGACGGAGGTGGATCATGAACCGGCATGGTATGCAGAGCCATTCCACGGTCGTTATCACCACCGTTTTGTGGTGTGGAACTATGATGGTGATTGGCGATCAAACCACATTCCGGCCCAATTCAGAGCAGTTTCTCAACCGGTCTATCTGCGCCGATGTCATCCGGGAGATGGCCAACCGACCTGGCCGGCTCAGCAGAGTTTCCTGCAAGTCTCCGAGCCGAATGTGGAGGTGACGACCCTGCGTGAAGAGGATGGATCCCGTATCATGCGGTTGAACGAGCGGGAAGGCAGGCAAACCTCAGTGACCGTTACCTGGGGTGGCAAAGCTTATTCCGCCACGCTGCAACCCTTTGGCATCGAGACCATCCGTTTGTAATAGGTGATCGACCCGTATGTGCGAATGCAATCAATAGAGGGCTTTCTATACCTTTACATAAGTATAGCCGGGAAGACTTCGGTACTTTTCCAAGCAGTGATATGTTAACATGTTAAATGAATGAGTCATGAGAAATAGTTTATTGATTTTGCTGGTATGTTGGTTCGCCTGTGGGTGGACCGAAGTAGGAAAAACAGCTGCTACGTCCAGCGAATGGCAGCAATCCCAGCACCTGTATCCAGGCCAGCGGAGCCAGTGGGAGGGATATGACCGCTATGATTTTCAGTTTGACGGACGGGATGCCACAATTGTCGTTCCGAAGGAAGTGGCAAAAGGTCAGCCGTGGATCTGGCGTCCGGCTTTCTTCGGGGCATTCCCCAGTGTAGATAAGGCCTTGTTGGCAAAAGGATTTCATGTCGTCTATTACGATGTGACACACTGCTATGGTAATCCCCAGGCAGTTCTACAAGGGACGGAATTTTATCAGTTGATGTGCGATCGTTTGGGACTTTCCGAGAAGGTTACATTGGAAGGCTTCAGTCGCGGTGGCTTGTATGCCTTGAACTGGGCCATCCAACATCCGGAGAAGGTGGCCTGTATCTACTTGGATGCACCGGTCTGTGACGTCTTCAGCTGGCCGGGACGGAAGGATCAGGCGTTGTGGAACGATCTGTTGAAGGAGTGGCAACTGACAGATGAGGAGATGGCTTCGTTCAACGGGAATCCTATCGACCATCTGGAGCCGTTGGCGAAGGCGGGTGTTCCCATCCTGGCTGTTTGTGGAGACAGCGATCAGGTGGTACCCTATCGGGAGAACATGGATGTCGTCCGCTCCCGTTATTTGGCATTGGGTGGTCCGGTTGAGGTGATTTTGAAGCCGGGCGTGGACCATCATCCGCACAGTCTGGAGAATCCCGAACCGGTGGTCGATTTCATCGTGCGGAATCAGTCAGCCTATGAGCCCTATCTGCATTATACCGTCCGAGGCAGTTTGCAGAATTCGTTCCTGAAATTTGAGAACGAACGTAAAGGACGTGTTGCCTTTTTAGGCGGTTCGATTACGGAGATGAAGGGATGGAAGGATCGGATTGAACAGCAGCTGCAACAGCGTTTTCCCTATACAGCGTTTGAATTTGTAGAAGCGGGTATCGCTTCGACCGGTACGACACCCGGTGCTTTCCGGATCCAGCACGATGTCCTGTCGAAGGGGAAAGTCGATTTACTGTTTGTGGAAGCAGCCGTGAATGACCATACTAACTATTTTACCCCGATGGAGCAGGTGCGTGGTATGGAGGGCGAAATACGCCATGCTTTGTTAAGCAATCCGGAGATGGACATCATCCTGTTGCATTTTATTTATGAACCCTTTATCCCGATGGTGGCCCAGAGGCAGCAGCCGGATGTGATCCTGAATCATGAACGGGTAGCCAACCATTACCTGATTCCGTCGATCAATCTGGTTCAAGAGATCGGTGAACGGATGCAAGACGGGGAGTTTGCCTGGGAGCAGTTCGGTGGTACCCACCCGTTACCGTTCGGTCACGCCTATTATGCGGCAGCGATCAACCATCTGTTGGACGCTATGTGGAAAGAGGTGACCCCTGAAAGCCGAATTCGTCCGCATCACATTCCCGCCATGCCGCTTGATACCTTCAGCTACTACGACGGAGATTTCCTGCCGTTGGAGCAGGCCCGTTTAGGCAAAGGCTGGAGACGGGTCGAGTCGTGGCATCCGGATGATGCGTATGAAAAACGTCGCGGGTTTGTGGATGTGCCCATGCTGGAGGCCAAACAGGCCGGAGCGAAGTTGACGCTTGAATTTGAGGGAAAGGCCATCGGTCTGTTCTGTACACCTGGACCGTCGGCTTGTGTGGTGGAATACAGCATCGACGGAAAGCCATTCAAGAAGCTGGATACTTTCACGGAGTGGAGTGCCTATCTGTATATCCCTTGGGTCTATCTGTTGGAAACGGAATTGCCTGATACCCATCATAAACTGGTCTTGCGTATTTCGAAGGAGAAGAACGAGGCATCGAAAGGGCATGAACTGCAGATCCGCAACTTTGTGGTGAATTAAAACGTTTGTTGTGATTGTCAAATTTGAGAGCTTATGAAACGTATCATTTTAAGCTGTATGATCTGTATCTGTGCGGTGATGCAGATGCACAGTCAAATCCATGTCTTGGAACGCTGTACCCCCGAATCCCAAGGAGTCCCTTCGGAAAAGATTACCGCTTTGTTCGATTCGCTGCTGGCTTTTCCGAAGACAGACATTCACAGTGTGATGGTTTTGCGGCATGGGAAAGTCATTGCAGAAATGTATCCGGCTCCTTTTCAGGCAGTCTATGGCCATCAGCTCTTCTCTTGTTCGAAGACGTTTACGGCCGTTGCCGTGGGTATGGCCATCGAAGAAAATCGGTTGAGACTGGATGACAGACTCGCCGCCTTCTTTCCGGAGTTTTTACCCGATTCCGTATCTGCCCGGTTAGCGGGAATTACAGTCCGGGACCTGCTGACGATGAGATCCGGCTTTGAGGTGGATACGAAGATGCGTACCTATGCTACCCAGTGGATAAAATGGTATCTGCATCATCCGATGGTGGCAGAACCGGGGAAACAGTTTGCATACGACTCGATCGACACCTACCTGCTTGCAGCCATTGTCCAACGCGTGACAGGGATGAAAATGATGGATTACCTTAGGCAACGTCTGTTCTTTCCATTAGGCATTACGGAGGCCTATTGGGAAGAGAGTCCCGAAGGTATCAATACGGGAGGTTGGGGGTTGTACCTGCAGCCGGAGTCCTTGGCCAAATTCGGACTGTTGTTGCTGAACAAAGGGGTGTGGAATGGCAGGCGCTTGCTACCTGAGAAATGGGTAGAAGAAATGATGACCCGACATGTCGATGTGCCTGACGGAGACGACTATGGTTATCAGATGTGGATGTGTGCCTATCCTGGTGCAGTACGAGCCGATGGAGCGTATGGACAATACATTATTGTTATTCCGGATAAGGGGATGGTCATCACCATCACACAATGTCTGACAGGCGACGGAGGAAAAGAACGGGGTCACATTTGGAACATCCTCATGCCGCATGTCTCTGAAACACCGATGGCCGAAAACCAGGCAAGCCAGTGGGCCAAGCGTTGGCAGCAATATACCCTTCCGCTACCCCAGGGAAAGAGGCATGCTGCGACGATGCAGCAAATTCAAGCCAAGAATTTCCGTATGGAAGAGAATGTATTAGAGTGGACGTCCCTCCGTTTTGAACCTACCCAGCATGGTTTGTCCCTCTATGTGACGGATAGAGCGGGGAAAGAGACCGAAATCGCTTTGGGGTATCAAGCCTGGAAAACCTCACCCATCGCTTTCTATCCGCCGAACGCCCGCCGATCCACATTGGGCAGTTTCAGCAATGTACCCAGACCCTTTTTCGTTGGAGGGGCTTATGCCTGGAACAACCCGTATCAGTTGGAAATCCAACTCCATTATGTCAATTGGATGAGTGCAGTCAACCTGGTGTTTGATTTTCAAGGCGATCAGATGCACGTTGATTTCCAGGTGAACTTCGATTCGCCTACCAAAATCATGCGGAAGAAGCTGACCCCTCTACCATAAGTTGCCATAACCGGGTGACAGGGGGCATATCCTGTCACCCGTATGGACTTCTCGCTCTCACCTCACTTCTTGAGCCAATCCGTAAACTCAAAGTCCAGCACCTTAATCTGACCACCTTTGGCTTTTGTGGCATAATTGAAGACTGCAAAACGAGTACCCATGAAGAAACGGCGGTAGTCGAAATGCATCTTGAAGTCACCCCCTATCTGCTGGAAGTGCCGGCCATCCAGACTGTACTCGAAAGTGGCTATGTCACGTCCGAGATTGAAATCGCCATGAATCTTCAGCCATATCTTTTTACCGCTGATCTCTACACGTGCCTGTTCACGCACCTGGGTATCGGTCACCTGTTTCTCTGGGTTCAAGACCACACTCTCTTCGGTCAACACCAGTTGTGTCTGGCCTCCATCCCGACAGAGTGTCATCAGGCCTGCGTCACCATTGAAGGTGGCAAAACCGGCACGATCACCCTCTTGCATGCCACTGATATCCAAGCAAACTACATCGCTACAAGTAGGGCCTGACATACGCCATGTCAAGGTGTTCCGAGCCATAAAAATATGATCGACTACGGAAGCTGTCTTTAGTTCCAGTACCTTCTGCTTCGCATCGTAGCGGTAGGCATCCTTGTCGGGATTATGGTTCCACTCTCGGTCCAGACTGACCGTTGAAACCTCGTTACAAGGAGTTACCTGTCCATCCTCGTCACCAATGAGCGGCCATCCATCCACCCAACGCACAGGACTCAAGGTCAGGATACGGCCAACAGCACTGCGATCCTGAAAAATGACACCATACCATTCTCCCTGCGCACCTTCCACAATAGTCCCTTGACCCACATTACCGATCTGATCGAAGTTGTCTGTCAGGATGTCGCGTTTCTCCCAGTGTCCATCCAGAGTCTTGGCACGATACGCCAATTGATGGCGACCGGTTCGGGGCCAGGAGATCATCAGCAGGTAATAGTACCCATTGTGCTTGATGACCCGACTTCCCTCCAACAGTCCGTTGTCGAACGTGTCCTGCACCTCAATCCGACGCTTGAAACCCTCCTCCTTTTCTTGACTCAGATCACTTTCCAACTCCGTGATCTCCACACTACCGGATCCGCTGAAGACATAGACCCGGTCATCGTCGTCGAAGAACAAAGAAGGGTCATGGTAGAAACCTTTGAGATGGGCATGTAGCTTCCAACCCTTGGCCGGGTCATCGGTCGAATAGATCCAAGAAC
The DNA here is from genome assembly GCA_021531775.1 of Parabacteroides distasonis. Classification (GTDB taxonomy): domain Bacteria; phylum Bacteroidota; class Bacteroidia; order Bacteroidales; family Tannerellaceae; genus Parabacteroides. Next base: position 30,664 of record JAFBIU010000024.1, read on the forward strand.
CCGGAACACCATTCGTCACAAATAGGGCATAGAATTGTCCCTTGTGATAACGGAGTGAGGTGGCCCACTGCCCCTGACCATATTTCGTGCCGCCATCCAGATCGTAAGCAGGTACATCTTTCAACTCCTTGAATAGATAACTGACCGTTTCCCAATTTTTCAGGTCTTTGCTGCGCATGATGGGAGCACCCGGCATCAGATGCATGGTGGTTGTAACGAGGTAATAGTATTCTCCTACCCGGATGATGTCGGGATCCGGATAGTCGGCCCAGAATAGTGGATTGCGTGCGGCATACGTGTCGTGATTGGGAGCAATCTGCCACCAGTCGAGGTTCATCAGCATACCTCCTTTCATTCCACTGAAGGTGAGGAAGACCTCATGTTTGCCGGTAGGGAGTTCCGCTATCTCACCTGTAACAGTCTGAAACTTTTCAAAGCTTCCGGTAGCCTCTACCTCAATGGCTGCAACCAGCTTGCCCTGCAGGGAGTCGAGATGGAGTTCCATCTTACCTCCGAGCATACTGCTACTGACACGAGCCTTCAACTGCATACGCTCCGGTTTACCGCTGAAAGGAGTCCCTTCGGGGAGTTGCCCCTCCTGACCGAAATCCACCTCGCTCAGACGAATCCAATCCCCCTGATGAATATCCGTGACAAAGACACCTTCTGTGTCTGTCCGCTCCGTACGCACGCCCTTGGAGCAAGCCATCGTTTCGCCTTCCACCCGTTGGTAGGGATTCAGCGTACCCGTCGGTTTCACATCCGTGCGGGTAGGATGAATCTGAGGACTGGAACCATCCGCCTGATACGTGAACTCCTCCGGAGCCTTTTGAGATCCCTGTGCGAAGAATAGGGAAGGAAAGACAGTACCTGCAACTGCCATGAACCCGAGAAACATTTTCTTTATCATATTTTGCATATATTAGATGTGGAACGTACAAAAGTAGTGTTTTATCTGGTAGTTCAAATAGCGATCGGAAACAAAATTAGGATTTTATGGCCCTGGTTGTGAAATTTCTTTTTATCTTTGCACCGGACTATACCGCCTTGTACGTGCGTTGTCCCCGTCAGACACGTTCTGAAAGACAACCAGCAAGGCCAGCTGACGTCGATAGATTAAGGGGAAGTCTTTCGAAGGCTGAACCATTAATCGGGTATTGGGTGGGAAGTATAGTCCAGACATATTGAAGGCGTTTACTTGACGCTGTGTTTGAGACGTACCGGAAATCTCGCAAATTTCATTATTCGATCTTGAACGTAGCAACGGTAGATGCCCGGGTGTGATTTATATCACTCTCCCGAGAGATCCTGCGAGCCAGAGTTGTACCCTTATGGGTGCAACTTCTGAGGTCTGTGCTTGTCTCTATGGGTTTGATGTATACTTCATATCGGCGTGGGCTCTAACGTTGTCTGTTCGATCGAATTGGGCAATGCGAGAGCCTCGGTACGTGGGACGGACAGCAGAACGATCCACGCTTTTTTTATGTCCTTATCTGACGATTTGATCGGACATAAATGGACCGATATGAGCGCGTTGTCTAATGCATCATCCCGAAGTGGCGGGCAAGAACCTACGCACATTGGACTTACCTCCAATGTCATCCCCGAAGGTAAATTACAAAGAGGGGTGTCGGTAGAGTACACGCTGGACCCAACGAAAAAGTGGTATGTGTTGCGCGTTTCCTACGGCCGGTCTATGAAGGCATCCGAACATATCGCCAAGCTGCAGATTGACTTCTATCATCCTCTACACAAAGTGGTGAAATTAGTGAACAATAAGCGTCGGAAAGTGACCGAACCGTTGCTCCCCAACCTGATTTTTGTCTATGCTCCAGATGAGGTCGTTGAACAATTGGTCAAGGATCTCAACCCTGACGGTCTTTTGAGTTATTATTATAACCATTTCCATGAAGATCTGTACGGCAAGAATCCCCCTTTGACGATTTCGATTCCCAGCATGAACAACTTCATCCGTGCCACCAGTGTGGATGAAGCCGATATACGGGTCGTGAAAGCCAGCCAGTGTGTGTTCAAAAGTGGCGACCGTGTCCGGGTCACCGAAGGCACTTTCAAAGGGGTAGAGGGGCGAGTTGCCCGAGCCGGACGCCAGCAACGGGTGGTCGTCGAGCTGGAAGGCCTCTGCTTGGTAGCCACCGCCTATATCCCCACTGCATTTTTATGTCCGATACCAGCAACATAAGTGACTTGCTCCGAGAACTTATGTTAAAACGCCTTTTAACATAAGTGTAATGGCTCTAGAACTTATGTTCTCTTTCTAAGTGGATCAAAGTTGGCCTTTGGGACCAACTGTAGATGGTCCCCCAATCCAACTGTAAATCGCTGTTCAAATGAACTGTAATCGGCTGTTCAAGCCGTTAGTATAACTAAGGACAAACCGTAAGTATAACTAAGGAAGAGCCGTAAGTATAACCGATGAGGAGCCGTTAGTATAACTAAGAAAGAGCCGTAAACATATCATTGTATCGCACTTGCTTGAAGTATTAAGCCAAATCAAGGGAGTTACTATTGTCCATTCGTCCAATCATAGCTATTCCATCTTGCATTTCAATAGCATCATCCGAGGAATTCCTCGCAAAATTTGAATAGTCAATGACCCATAGCGTTTTGCGGCTGACGCTTATCAAGCGCACTACTTCTAAAAACATAAAAATATATTACCATCATGATAACCATCGGAGATAAATCCTTCAAATCCAATATTCCATTGGAGTCGATTCTGGCTGTCAAGACCAAGGTCGATATGCTGAAGATCATCCAGAAACTCGATCTCTACGTCAGTCCGAACTTGAAAAAGGAGGAGACAGCCCGACGAGTTGCTCGCGAGCTGTTAGGTGAACCCATTGCTATCATCAGTACCCTCTGTAAAGCCGAACTTGAACTCCTGGACGAACTCATCAAAGCCGGGGCCAATGCCTACGTTGTACGCAAGGCCCGAAAGACAGAGTACAAACTTCAGAAGTACTGTTTGGTTCTCACCTACGAAGACGAGGAGAAGAATGAATGGCACATGCTGATGCCCGATTGTGTCCGTGAATCGTTAGCCCCCTATTGCCAGACCTATTTGGATCTGGCCAAACAAGGGAAGAAGGGCCCGACACCTAAAGATCTCCGCATGATGGCCATGCTGAAAAGGTTATATGGGGAGGAATGAGTTATCATTGTCAATATTCTTTCCCAAGTATCTAAGCCAACTGAAAATGGCTTCAGAATCGAATAGTACGGCACTTATCCCTCCCTATACATTATATAATATAGGTAAGCATTCGAGAGTCTGGAATTAATATCGTATGCCAACTCATTCAGTCTATAGAACCTGTTTTTTTTGGCGTAACAAGGTGTTACGTTACGCATCGCAAAACAGCCAGACGACTCAAGACCGTTCGAGAAGGGTTCGAGGTCGTCTCGGATGCCAATCTTTATCTTATGTTAGACCGGAGTGATAAGTTAAGACCAATGCCAGGCATCACTTATGTTGAAATCGGGCATAACTCCCCGAGGTAAATTTTGCTACCTCGCGTGGAAACAAAAATTACAACCCGTACGAATCAGTTTTGGCAAGCGTAACGTAACAAGTTGTTACGCTAAAAAAAGTATTCAACTGAACCTGGGTTTATAGAATCAAGATACTTGGCCAAGTATCTTGACATGTTTGCCATTTTATCTTTAGATACTTTGCCTTTTATGTTTACATACTTTTCTTACTTTTCAGAGAAGATATACTTCATCGGCAATAGAAGATATACTTCTCGGACCAAGTAAGTATATCTTCTCTGAAAAAGGGGTTTTAGCAACAACAAGATAAATATATACCCATGTTACATTATAATATAGATTTGAACGGCAAGACCATTCTTCTTACCGGAGTAGCAGGCTTCATCGGCAGCAATCTGGCCAAACGACTGTTGGCTGATTATCAAGACATCCAGATCATCGGAATAGACAGCATCACAAACTACTATGATGTCCATCTCAAAGAAGAACGATTACGCCAATTAGGTATCCAGAATCTACAGGAGCCCTTCGAATCGGCTGATTCGCGATTCCGTTTTATCCGAGGCGATATAGCAGACCGGATCATGGTAGATCTGTTGTTTGATACCTACCATCCGCAGATCGTTGTCAATCTGGCCGCCCAAGCAGGAGTCCGTTACAGCATCACCAATCCTGACAGCTACATCCAAAGCAACCTGATCGGTTTCTACAACATTTTGGAGGCCTGCCGTCATCACGAAGTGGAACACTTGGTTTATGCCAGTTCCAGTAGCGTCTATGGAACCAACAAGAAGATACCCTATTCTACGGACGACAAAGTGGATAATCCGGTCAGCCTCTATGCCGCCACGAAGAAGAGCAACGAACTGATGGCCCATGCCTACTCGAAACTCTACAACATTCCGAGCACCGGCTTACGCTTCTTTACGGTCTATGGTCCAGCAGGCCGTCCTGATATGGCCTACTTCGGTTTCACGAACAAGCTGTTGAAAGGGGAGAAGATCCAGATCTTCAACTACGGCAACTGCCAACGCGACTTCACCTATGTGGATGACATAGTCGAAGGCATCGTTCGGGTGATGCAACATGCGCCCGAAAAGAGTACTGGCGAGGATGGCCTTCCTGTTCCTCCCTATACATTATATAATATAGGTAACAATCATCCGGAAAATCTGCTGGATTTCGTACAGATCCTACATGAAGAACTGGTTCGTGCAGGAGTCCTTCCCGAAGATTACGACTTCGAAGCACACAAAGAACTGGTTCCCATGCAAGCTGGAGATGTTCCAGTGACTTATGCCGACACTTCTGCTTTAGAACGGGACTTTGGCTTCAAACCATCGACTTCTTTGCGTGAAGGTTTGCGGAAATTTGCTGAATGGTATTCCGGATATTATCAACCATTCACGAAGATAGCTTCATGGGGTCGCGAAGATGTCTTCTCAAGCCAACGAAGGTAATCTCGAGAGAATGGCAGTACCCATAGCGTTTTGCGGCTGTCGCTTATCAACCGCACTACTTCTAAAAGCATAAAATATATTACCATCATGATAACCATCGGAGATAAATCCTTCAAATCCAATATTCCATTGGAATCGATTTTGGCTGTCAAGACCAAGGTGGACATGCTGAAGATCATCCAGAAACTCGATCTCTACGTCAGTCCGAACTTGAAAAAGGAGGAGACAGCCCGACGAGTTGCTCGCGAGCTGTTAGGTGAACCCATTGCTATCATCAGTACCCTCTGTAAAGCCGAACTTGAACTCCTGGACGAACTCATCAAAGCCGGGGCCAATGCCTACGTTGTACGCAAGGCCCGAAAGACAGAGTACAAACTTCAGAAGTACTGTTTGGTTCTTACCTACGAAGACGTGGAGAAGAACGAATGACACATGCTGATGCCCGATTGTGTCCGTGAATCGTTAGCCCCCTATTGCCAAACCTATTTGGATCTCGCCAAACAAGGAAAGAAGGGCCCAACACCCAAAGATCTCCGCATGATGGCCATGCTGAGAAGGTTGTATGAGGAGGAGCAGCCTATTCAATGTTACATAAATGTGACAAATCCCTTGATAAATCAACTAACAAGTAATCAATTGGTTATTTAATGTTTTGGGAAAAGTTGGATGTTTACTAGCTATTTACTTTTAAAGATAGTAAGCAGGAAAAAGTTGCTCTAGTTCGGAGGAATACTGGCTTATTGATTTCATTAGCAAACTATAATTATAATAATATAATAATCCACATATATGAAGAAAACAGGTAGGAATAATCAACGTATTGCTAAGAATACAGTGTTGTTATATATACGAATGGTAATCACAATTATCATTTCATTATATACAAGTAGAGTTGTTCTTCAAGTTTTGGGCGTAGAAGATTATGGCATTTACGGAATTGTTGGTGGTGTGGTTATTATGATGACATTCCTCAATTCTAGTATGAGTGGCGCAACCAGTCGTTTTATTACTTTTGCCATAGGAGAAAATAATAGAAGTAAGATAAGCGATGTGTTTAATACAGCCATTCATATTCACATATTGATTGCATTATTATTGTTTGTTGTTGCCGAGACAATTGGATTATGGTTTGTATCTAATAAGTTAATCATTCCAGAAAATAGGATGTTTGCTGCTATAACAGTATACCATTTATCAGTGTTAGCAACAGTCGTATCAGTTATACAAACACCCTTCAATGCTACAATAATTGCGTATGAGCGTATGTCTGTATTCGCATACATTGAAATATTGAATACAATTCTCAAGTTGCTGATTGTAATAATATTACCATATCTTCCTTTTGACAAACTAATATGTTATGGTACTTTCTTTTTCATCGTTAATATTATAATCTTATCAATCTATGTAGTATTCACTTATAACAACTTCATTGTGTGCAGAATAGCAAAACTCAGTAATAAAGAATACTATATACCAATGCTACAATATTGTCTATGGGACCTATTTGGAAGTCTTTCAGGTACCTTAAAGCAACAGGGTACAAATATCATAATCAATATGTTTTTTGGTGTACTTCTGAACGCGGCCAGTGCGATTGCGACACAAGTCCAAGCTGCAGTTTCGGGACTGGCATCGAATGTCATTCAAGCATTTAGACCTCAGATTATTAAAAGCTATTCTCAGAATAATTTAACTCAAATGCAAGAATATATATGTAACGCCATTAAATATACCTTATTAATGTATAGCATGTGTATAATACCTTTATATGTAGAACTGGATTTTGTTTTAAAAACGTGGTTGGAAATAGTCCCTGAATATGCTTTGCAGTTTTGTAGGTGGTTGTTGGTTAGCAGTTATTTTGGATTGATAGTAATGATACTCATCACCTCTAATCACGCAACTGGTAAAATAAAATACTTAAGTACTGCTACAGGAATATATAACATGCTTATTTTGCCTGTCACATATATTTCTTATAAGTATTTTGATGTGTCTCCTGAAATGACATATATCATTAGTACGGGATTTGTTCTGCTTACGTTGATAACAGATTTGGTCATAACTAAACATCTAATTCCAGAATTGTCATTGGGTAAGATAGTCGTTAGCATCCTAACTCCTCTCTCAATTTCTTTGTTAGTTTTTTTATTGGTTATGATAATACCCTCCTATGGATTAGATTCTGTATCCGAATTGCTTTTTGTTGTGCTCGTTTCAATAATTAGCCATTTGGTCATAACATATTATTTCGTATTGTCTAAGGAAACAAAAGTGTCGATAATTGAAAAAATAAGAAAATATGTTTAGTTTAATCTCCTCTTATATTCGCAATTTTGGTCTTGTAACAACATGGCGGGTATTGCTCTGGCCTAAAATAGTATCGGTCATCACACATGAACAGTTATTTGTCATTAATCGTTCCAGCGTTCGAAAATTTGTGTATCTTCAGTTACGCGATATCATCCTTAAATACAGCAAACAGCAAATTTCTAAAGGGGCACCCATAGAAGAGGATTGTCCAATATGGATTTGTTGGTGGCAAGGAAAAGAACAAATGCCTGATCTGGCAAAGTTGTGTATGAGGTATGTCGAGAGGAATAAAGGGCAACACAAAATCATATTTGTAGATCAGGATAATTTCCAACAATATGTTACATTACCAGATTTTCTATTAGAACGTCTGGAAAAAGGGAAAATCTCTATTACGCATTTTACGGATGTATTAAGATTTGCTTTACTTCAAAAGTATGGTGGTATTTGGCTGGATGCCTTGATCATGATGGTATCTCCCTTGCATATATCTAATTTATATTTCTACACAAACAAAAATGTTCCCAAGAATAATAACTATGTTTCTCAATGTCGGTGGACAGGCGGTGTTTTAGCATGTGGAAAAAATAATCCGTTAGTCAGCTATGTATATGAAAGCTATATAAGTTATTGGAGGAACAATCAAATTGCAATAGATTACATGCTTATGGATTATATAATTGATATCGGTTATGAGGAAATAGGTTCTATCCGTGAAATGATTGATGAAGTTGATTACAATAATCCTAATTTCTACATATTAAAATCCATGTTTAATCAGGCGGTCGATATTCCAATAATTAATTCTATATATCAAGGAACAGAATTGCTATCGTTAAATCGGAGATTTTTGTGTGAGGAGACTACTCCTTCTGGAGAACTAACCTATTATGGATATTTTAAAAAATATATATATGAAGAAATATGATAATGAAATAAGTAATCCAAAAGTAACTATATGTGTACCAGCATATAATGTGGAAAACTATATTGAAAGATGTATTGATTCATTACAGCGACAAACGTTGAAAGACGTTGAAATTATTATAGTTGATGATTGTTCTTCTGATCATACAATTGAAATAATAAGTGTATATACAGAGAGTGACAGAAGGATAAAATTAATAACGTGTGAGAGTAATAAAGGATTAATGTATGTTAGAATGATGGGATACAAAGCTGCTACAGGAGATTATATTACCTTCTGCGACAGTGATGATGAAATGCCAGAGAATGCAATAGAATTATTATATCAGAATGCTATACAACATAGTGCAGACATTGTTTCAGGAAATATGTTGTATAAATGTCATGATGGTCATGATGCAGTAATAACCTCTGAGCTAAAATATGGATCGGATAGTGAGGCCGTGTATAAGTCAATGTTATGCGGAGAATTTAGGCATAATTTATGTAGTAAACTGTTTAAAAGGGAACTTTTACACAAATTCCCATATCTATCATTGCAACATTTCATCAATGGTGAAGATGGTCTTTTATTCTATCAGATTGTGGAGCATGCCCACAAAATCATTCAAATTAATGAAATCGTATATAACTACTATCAAAACTTGAGTTCTTCATCAAATGTTCGACTTACAGATTGGGGTTTAGAATGTGTCATTATGGGGAATAGTATGCGTGTGCATACATGCTCAAAATTTCCAAAGCTGGCGAAAGATCTTCGAGCATGTATCCTTAATGTGATGGCTACACTTTATCGAAACAACTATAATGAAGATGGTGTTTTAAGACAACTGATTGATAAGTATAAACTCTCAAGTTATATTTCCATAGGAAACATCCTTAGATGTGCACATTTTAGGTTACTAATAAAGGCATTATATTATATAAAGATTAGACCATGGCTGAGTGGTAAATCCAAATAACAGTAATTCCGTATGAACGGATTGAATTTTCTAATATCTGATAACTATGATGAATAATTTAAGATTCTTGGGTAAAATCAATAGAAGTGATTTATACATTGCATCTTGGTGTCTTTATTATCTTCAAGGAACTTTATACGCAGAAAGCAGTATTCTTTCAAAATCGCTTTTTGCTATAAACATGTTGGTTGCCTTGTTTTATGTGTTTGAGGTTAATAATAGGTATAAACTTCCTGCATATTTTAAAGGGCTAAATTGGTTGTTATTACTCTTCACTGTATATACTATGGCGTTATACGCTATTTATGGAGCGTATGTCATGGTCGATGGAGAATACTTTGAAAGTAGCAGTTATGTCAAGGCAATTTATCTGTCACTCTTTCCAATATATCCATTTTATGCCTTTGCAAAAAAGGGATATGTAAACAAAGAAAAAATAAGAAAATGGGCGATTGTATTTATTATAATTACAAATGCATCATATTTTTATGAGAATCAGAAGAGGGTGGCAGCACTCATTGAAGTGGGATCAGATATTGAAAATGTTACAAATAATACTAGCTATGTATTCTTGTCACTTGTTCCTTTCTTGGTATTTTACAAGAAATATCCTATTATTCAGTATATAGGACTTTCTTACATAGCTTTTTATGTAATATCAGGTATGAAACGCGGGGCAATATTAATTGCTGTCATTTGTATATGTATTTTCATTTATGATAATTACAAAAAAAGTGCATCAAAAAAAAGATTGTTCTTGATTGTATTTACTTTCTTATGGTTATTTATAGGCATTGTGTATCTATCTGACTATTTAGCGCATAGTTCGTATTTCCAGATTAGACTAGCACAAACAATGGAAGGAAAGTCCAGCGGACGTGATGAGATATACTCTCATATATGGTCGGTATTTATTAATTCTGATTTACTAAATGTTTTATTGGGCTATGGAGCTAACGGCTCTATAATTAAAACTGGAAAATTTGCACATAGCGATTGGTTGGAAATACTGATTAATCAAGGATTGGTCGGAGTGTTTTTCTACTTGTATTATTGGAAACAATTCTATAAGACATGGAAAACATCATATGATATAGATACCAAGAGCGCCATAGGCCTGTTATTGATAATCTTTTTCATAAAATCGATTTTTTCAATGTCTTATGCAAGTATGACATTCTATACAAATTATTTATTAGGATATTGTTTGGCTAAAAAAGACACTACATGGAAAAGGGTAGATTAGATTATATAGATGTTTTGCGTGCATTTAGCATGTTTCTTATAGTGTATTCGCATCTGGTTCATTATGGTTTGCAAAGGAATTTATCTCTTTTTAATGGATGGACAAATACATTCATGGTGCCACTTTTCTTTTTTATAAGTGGATTTGTAGCATACAATGCAAATAGAAATTTTATGGAAATCATAAAGAAAAGGTTAGTAAAGTATTATGCATTATGTATTTCACCTCTAATATTCCTCTTATGTTATAGTTTTTATAGGGAAACCGATTTCTTTGCCTCTATTGGAGAACCATTAAAGGGGGGGTATTGGTTTACAATAGTGCTTTTTCAAATTTCTATTATTGCGTGCGTTGTTAATATGTCAAGGCATTTTTATCCTAATATTATAATTAGGTGTTGTGTGACAGTGTTAATGATGTATGGAGTGTATATAATATCAAAATACAACAGGACGACTAATGCTTCAAATTTTACGGATTATCTGAGTTTGATGTATGTGACGTATTATTTCTATTATTATATGCTTGGAGAAATTTGTAGGCAGTTTCTTGGAAAATTTCATTCCTTACTCTCTAATAGTGTATGTATAACGATCATTTTCATTCTTTCTTTTGTGCCGCTTACAGATAATCAAGCAATAAATTACATACCAGTTACAGCAAGAGTATTTCTGATATACTATATGTTTTACTATTTTAGAACATCCTTTAATAGGCGTGTTATGTGTATCTTGTTATATATAGGTCGGCATACTCTTGAAATATATTTTATACACTATTTTCTGCTTTTTAGGTGTCATGAGCTAATTCCAGTTTTTACAGATAGACCTATAGTAGAAATATGTGTTTTTTCGACAATTGCGATAGTGATAATGCTAACTTCTTGTCTGATAAGAAAAATGTTAGATGTATATAAACCAATAGCAAAATTTCTATTTGGATAAATTCGGTGATTAAAACCTAATCTCGTGTGTGTGTTTATAATGAATTTGAATCATATCAAGTTTCTAATATAATAACATCTCATTCAAAATTCAATACAAATATGATCTCATTCAAAAGAGGATTAATCTATTTATTACATGATCAAGCTCGATTTTTTGATTCTGTTGTAAAAAACTTTCTGAGATTTCTTCCGGATAAGCTTTATCTGTCGCTTCGATATCGATGCCAGATGAAATCTTGGATAAATTGGAAGAATCCGAAGACCTTTACAGAAAAGATTCAGTGGTTGAAGGTTTATAATCGAAAAAAAGAGTACACACAGATGGTTGATAAATATGCTGTAAAAGAATATGCCTCCAAAATTATTGGTGAGGAATATATCATCCCAACTTTAGGTGTTTGGGATAGGCCTGAGGAAATCAATTGGGATTCGCTTCCTGACCAGTTTGTATTAAAAACAACACATGGAGGTGGAGGTAGTGGCGTGGTTATCTGTAAAGACAAGAGCGTTTTTGATAAAGAACAGGCTATAGTCAGACTGACAGAATCGTTGAAAACAGATATCTATTCTAATTTACGAGAATGGCCCTATAAAAATGTACCCAAACGGATACTTGCAGAGAAATTTTTGACTCCAGAAAAACAAATCATCCCAACTTCGTATTTAGCAGACTATAAATTCTTCTGTTTTGATGGAGAACCTAAATTTCTTTACATATCAGATTCTCAATCTCATGAACTTGCTTTCTTAAATTCAGATTGGACCTTGGCTGAATTTGGACGAGAAGACTATAAGCCACTATCTGAATTACCACCAAAACCAGATAATCTCGAAGAGATGCTTTCAATTGCACGTAAACTTTCCCGAGGCAAACCTCATGTAAGAGTTGATCTTTATTATGTGGATAAACAAATATACTTTGGTGAGCTTACTTTCTACACTGGAAGCGGATTTATCCCTTTTAATCCGAAGTACTATGATAAAATTATAGGAGATTTACTTGATATATCGAGTGTTGGTGGGGGGGGGTAAATTTATAATCTCTAATGGTGTGATAAATAAACTTATGGATGTTCATGATGATTTGTCAGATTACAAGTTCTTCTGCTTTAATGGTGAACCCAAATATTGCCAAGTGATTCGCGACCGCCATACCAAGGAAACAATTGATTTTTATGATATGGACTGGAATCATCAGGAATTTGTTGGTCTTAATCCTGTCGCTCGCAATGGTTTAACGCCAGTTCCTAGACCGACACATTTTGACAAGATGTTAGAAATATGTCGTAAATTCGCTAAAAATATCCCCTTTATTCGGGTTGATCTTTATGAGATTAATTACAAGGTGTATTTTGGTGAATTAACTTTCTATCCAGCTTCAGGAATGGGTACATTCTCTCCTGAATACTGGGCTACAAAACTTGGAGATATGCTTGTACTTCCAAAACATAAAAAATAATACTATAAATAATTAGACTACATATGGAAAGAAAACAGATTAGGATTTATGCCGTTCATTCTTGGGTCAACAATATAGAAAGTCTCCTTGATTTTCTGAATTTGGAAGAATTGAAGCATGAGTATGATTTTATTTGGGATGACAAAAATCCTGACTATCTAATATGTACAGACCAGATATATCACTCACCCAAAATATTTAATAGATTTAAGTCTGCCTACTCACGACCTACTATAAATATTTTTTATGCGAGTGAGGCAATATCGCCAGACTTTAATCTGTTTGATTACAGTATCGGATGGGATGTAAATTTGAATTTTGCAGACAGATTTTGTTTATTGCCTCCGCCTTATATTTATCCAGGAAAAAAATTTTTGAAGGAAGTGCAAAATCAAATTACAGGCATTGATGAGGCACGAAAAGAGCTTTGTAAGAAGAAAGGTTTCTGTAATTTTTTGTATTCTAATTGGTGTGCACATCCGATGCGAGATCAATTGTTCTATGAAATATCAAAATATAAACATATAGATAGTTTGGGTAAACATTTGAACAATGTTGGCAAAAAGGGAACTGGATATGTTGGACATCGATTAGAATGTATTGACATTAAACAATCATACAAATTCTCCATCTCTTCAGAAAATGCAACTTTTTCTGGATATACAAGTGAAAAGATTCTTACAAGCTTTAATGCTCATTCGATTCCAATCTATTGGGGAGATCCTGATATTGGCAAATACTTTAATGAGAAAGCCTTTATAAATGTGATGAGTTATGATGATTTTGCCAGTTTGATTGAAGTAATTAAAGAGATTGATTCCGATGACGATTTATGGTGTAAAATGATTATGGAACCATGGCAAACCCCTGAGCAGATGAAATTGTGTCATAATAGATGGAATAATTATCTGTCTTTTTTCAGAAATATTTTTAACCAAGAAGTGACTGATGCAAAACGTACTCCATCTGGGACAATGCCTGATATCTATACATATCATTTTTTTAAAGGATATAGAAGTAAGCTGAATGAATATTATCGGGCTATTAAGCATAAATTCGAAATATTACGCGCCACTATTCAAATGTGATTAAAATAGAAACGATGAAACGAATCCTATTAATCACCGAAAATCTTGGTTCTGGTGGAGCTGAACGGCAGATATGCGGTTTGGCAGCCATGCTGACAAAAGCGGGTTTTCCCTGCAGGTTGATTACGTATGTGGAGAATCAGTTTTATGAGCCTTATTTGCGCCAGCATGGGGTAGACTATGAACTGGTTCGAGAGCTGTGGGACAATAAGACACGTGTATTCAGAGCGGCAAAATATGTCAGACAATATAAGCCGGATGTGGTAATTTCCTATTTGCCTTCTGTGAACCAGACGATGTGTTTGGCAAAACTGTTTTACAATGCGAAGCTGATTGTGTCAGAGAGAAACAACAATATTAGTATCACACGAAATGATAGGGTACAATTCAACCTTTATCGAATGGCTGATGCAATTGTGCCTAACAGCAACAGTCAGGGTAATTTTATACGTAAGAACTTCCCATTTCTTGCTAAAAAGGTCTATCCTATCATTAATTTCGTAGATGTCAACCGATTCTCGCCAGCTGATGTTCCTACTCAAAATGATGTCCTAAGAATAATAACAGTTGCACGATATACCCAACAGAAGAATGTGCTGAGATATCTCAAGGCTGTACGTTTGGCTAAGGAAAGGAAATTGCGTGTACATTTCGACTGGTATGGTGATAAGAAACATAATCCAAAGTACTTCTCTGAGATTGAAAAAGAATATTTGCTGCTTGACATCGCGGACTATATGACACTTCATGAATCGAGAACTGATATAGAAAAAGTATATCGTGATTCTGATATCTTCTGCTTGCCAAGTCTGTTTGAGGGTTATCCAAATGTTGTAGCAGAAGCAATGGCGAGTGGTTTGCCCGTCGTCTGTAGTAACCGTTATGAGAATCCATATATAGTCGAAGATGGAGTAAATGGATTTCTGTTTGATCCCGAGAATGTGCAGGATATTGTCTATGCAATACAAAGATTAAGCTCTCTTTCTGCAGATGAGCGCAGGCAGATGGGACTACGAAACCGACAACTCTGCCTAGAACGGAATACGGAGGAGGCTTTTCTGAAAGCATATGTTGAATTGATAGAGAGATCCTTGTATTATCAAGCATAATGATTGGGCTACAGAGGGGTATGTAAATAATACGGTAAAATAAATAATGGTGTTGT
The DNA here is from genome assembly GCA_021531775.1 of Parabacteroides distasonis. Taxonomy (GTDB): domain Bacteria; phylum Bacteroidota; class Bacteroidia; order Bacteroidales; family Tannerellaceae; genus Parabacteroides. The sequence goes on from JAFBIU010000024.1 coordinate 45,746, forward strand.
TATTGTATTTATGAACGAACTGATAGAACAAGTATGGAAAAAAGCCAAAGAAGTTGAGGGGAGAAATCCTGATATATGGCGCAAGGACTTTGCAGGTGCATGGATAAGACGTGACGAGTATGGTGTTAGAAGTAAGTATGGTTGGGTTGTCGATCACGTTAGGCCAAATTTTTTAGGGGGCGATGACTCTCTCAGTAATCTTCAGACTTTGCATTGGCGAAACAACAAGTCAAAAGGAAATGACTATTCAGAGGTAGAGACATGTATCACTTCTGAGGGAAATGATAATATATATAAGGTAAGAAGATGGCGACTGAATACCAAGAAATAGAACTGTCTGAAAATAAGAAACAGGCTCAAAAGGAAAGAACTGTCAATCATTTGCTCTTTTGGGGAGCGTTTGTAATCTCCTTGATTATCCTTGGTATTGTTGCATGGTTCTTTTTTCATAACAATCGTTACAATGGAGATGGTGAATGGGTGATCAATCATGATGTTGTAGGCACATACGGTGATTTCATAGGTGGTGTACTTGGGACATTGGTCGCTCTATATTCAGCATATCTTCTTGTTAGAACTCTCGGGAATCAACTATCTGTAAATGGTGATGTGATGGACACGAACAAGAACATTATCAAGACGAACAACAAAACTGTCTATCAGTCCTTCGTTCAAATATTCGACAATAAGTTTAATACCTTATTCGACATTTACAGACAGGCAAAGCAAAATTACCAATGTGAGGTGTCTATTACCCGTAAGCGTATTGTTGAAACTGGCAACACTAAAAAAGAGATCCAACTGAAAGAAATAGTTGTGCTTCATGGGGCAGAGGCTATCGACAAACTTGCTGTTGAGTTTTCTAATAGCAAATACAGTGACGGTCGAACTTATTTGAATCGAGTGAAGAGTGCAGCGGATACATTTGAAGAGTTCTACTCGGAGCATAGACGTGAGATGTCTGTTCATTTTCGCAATCTGTATCTATTGGCTAAATTTGTTGGAGAGACTGACAATGTTGATGAAGAAGGCAATGTAAAGTTGACCGAACCAGATAGGGTTGAATATGCCAAATGTATAAGGGGGCAACTTAGCGAGGGTGAAATGTTGCTCCTGAGGTACAACTGTCTGACTTCAAGAGGTGAGAAGATGCAGCCATTCATTAATCAATTCAATCTTATCAAGCATTTGCCTGTTATGTCTTTACTCGAATTTCGGAAACACAGGAAACACCTTAACTCGGATAGATATGCAAGCACATTAGATACACATTACATTGAGTTGAAGAAGAGGCTTAAGGAGTATATTGGTTTTGCAGCTAATGAGTATACATCTCAGTGGAACTTCTCGGTAAAATACGCTATTGTGATGGATCTCTCAACAGACAGAAAGCAATTTAAACTTACTGTAAAGCGTATGAAAAACAGACCAGCCACAGGTAGCGATGGAACTCCTTCAATAGAGAAGGCATTAAACTGTTTCTCGAATATTAGTGATATTAGAGAGCTATACAAAGATTTCGTTCGTGAAGCTCTTTTGGTGTCTAATTTCTATTTGTATAATGGCCGCAAGAATACGAATGTATTGGGAACAGTGGGTGCTGACGATGATTATGATTATGCGATAATTACATATACAAGTGCGTATTCGATTGTCGTTTCGGCAAAACAATCATGAGATGTTCTTTGCTGACAATTTGACAGAATTGAGTTAAGATGTATTAGGTGTTGATCAAATAAGAATTAACGAAATGAAATTTCAGAAGCTCATCTGCTTGGCAGCCTATTATGGCTTTGCACGTTACCTGCCGGCATCCACTAGCCCTATAACCCATTGGGCGAGGATGATAAGGCGTGCAGTATGTCGCCATTTATTTGATTATTGTGGTGACAAAGTGAATGTTGAAAAAGGTGCATATTTTGCTACTGGAGGGGGTGTTTCTATAGGTTTTGGTAGTGGTCTCGGTGTGAACTGTTTAGTGCATGGGCCTCTTATAATTGGCGAGAAGGTGATGATGGGACCTGATGTGGTCATCCTGACACATACGCACAATATTGACCGTACGGATATTCCAATGGGCGATCAAGGTTCGCGAGTGGCAAAGGTCATCATCGGTAATGATGTTTGGATCGGTATGCGTTCTATCATCATGCCTGGAGTCAGGATTGGAAATGGTGCTGTAATAGGTGCCGGAGCAGTAGTAACTAAGGATGTACCCGATTATGCTATTGTCGGTGGTGTTCCTGCAAGGGTAATTAAGTATAGAAAATGAAGAAAGTATTGGTGATCGGATATTTCGGTTACAACACAAATCAGTTGGATGGGCAGACTGTAAAAACGCGTGATATCTTTCGTTTAGCCAATGAACAGACCGATGGGCATGTCGATTATTATGATACTGAAGATTTTCAGTATCATAAATTGTCTATTTTCAAGATGTTCTGGAAAATTGTGAGGTGTCGTACTCTGTTGTATATTCCTGCACACAATAACCTAAAGTTTATTTTTCCGTTCATCTATGTGTTGAGTGTATTGTTTAGATTCAAAATTCATTATTTTGTTGTAGGTGGGTGGCTACGTGAGTTTTTGACACATCTTCCTTTACATCGGTTTATGTTAACTAGAATAGTTGGCATTCACGTAGAGACAAATAGACTCCTACGTGAATTAAAAGATTATTATCATTTTGAAAATGTCGATGTTTTTCCAAATTTCAGATTCTTTGAGTTCAACTCTATAATAAGACATGCGTCTGATAAATTGAGAGTGGTATTCATGGCTCGAATTAATCAGAGAAAGGGATTGGACTGGATGTTTGAATTAGCTGATACAATAGAACAACAAAGTAAACAAGATCGGTTTTCTATTACTTTCTATGGACCAATTCATGAAGAGGATAGAGCGTATTTCTTCTCGAATCTTGAAAAACATTCAGTTGCTGAATATAAAGGTGTACTTCAGCCTGATGAAATACATGGAACTCTCAGCAATTATGATGTTCTGTTACTACCTACTCATTTCTACACTGAGGGACTTCCAGGATCAGTTGTCGATGCGTATATTGCAGGTATCCCTGTGATTGCAACAGAGTGGAAGCATTCGCATGAGTTTATCGATGATGAAAAGAGTGGATATATCGTTCCATTTGAGAATGGACAAAAGTTATTGATAGAGAAAGTGTTGCTTTTGGAAAAGGATCGAAACCTGTTACATCAGCTTCAGGCAAATGCCATGCAAAAGCGAATGGAGTTTGCTCCTCCTTCGCTTGAGAAAGTACTGTTAGAGTAGAAATGTATTGAGGATGTGCTTTTTTCTGGCTTTGCTTCTTTCTATGATACATGGCTCAACTATACTAAGATTTGTTTGAAATTGTAATATATTGATTATTAAATAATTGTAAGATCAAAATGATTAATGTTGGAATTATTGGATGCGGCTTCGTAGGTGGAGCCCTGAAGGATTGGTTGGAACATAACAATCCTGATTGTAAACTATTTATCAGTGACCCTGCTAAGGGGTATCATGATGACCTTAGTAATATCGACATTGCATTCTTGCAGATTCATGTTCCTACAGAGGATGATGGTACACAGGATTTGACACTCATGGAAGAGCTGATAAAGAGTTTACCTGATGTGCCTGTGTTCGTTCGTACTACAATTCTCCCTGGTACGAGTGAGAAACTCACACGTGAGACTGGACATAAAGTCCACTATATGCCTGAATTCCTTACTGAGCGTACGCATATTGAGGACTTCAAAAAGCAGACGATGGTGTTTACGGGTGCTCATGAACTGCTCACAAAGATTTTTGTTGGAAAGAAATTCTGTGTTATGTCTCCGCTCGAAGCTGAACTGACAAAGTATATGCACAATGTATTTGGAGCCTACAAGGTGACTTATTTCAATGCTTGTCGTGAATACTGTGAGCAGATGGGTGGTGATTGGCGTAAAGTGCATACGGGTATGCTCCTCTCGGGCTATATTAATGATACACATACCTATGTTCCTGGTCCTGATGGTAAGTTTGGTTATGGTGGTAAGTGTTTTCCGAAGGATGTAAATGCGTTTGCAAAGTTGACTAAGGGCACTCCGCTCGGAACACTTCTTGAACATCTCCATGAGTTGAATGTCCATTTCCGTGGATTTGAGGAGCATATTTAAATATAAGTGTGTACGCAGGTGGATTTTTTTAGGGCTTATGGTTCGATACTATTGCGTACATTGAATCCGTTTCAAATAGTCAAGTTATGTTATCAATAATCATGCCGATATACAATGAAGAGAAGTATATCTGTAAATGTATCAATTCTATCTTAGAACAGGATTTTTCACAAGAGGATATGGAATTACTTTTGGTAGATGGTATGAGTTCCGATCGCACACGTGATCTTATTCAGCCTTATTTGCGTCAGCATCCTTGGATTCATCTCTTAGATAATCCGCAACGAATTGCTCCTTGTGCCATGAATGTTGGTATCAAGGCTGCACAAGGTGATGTCATCATGAGATTAGATGCACATGCTGAGTTTCCTTCAAACTATTTCTCACGTTTGACAAAAGCCTTGGATGATCTTCATGCGGATAATGTCGGTGGTGTGTGTGTGACACTTCCGATTTCTGAAACGATCGTTCCGAAAGCGATTGCTTCAGTTTTGAGTAGTAAGTTTGGGATGGGAAACTCTTCATTTCGAGTGGGTACAAATAGAGTTAGAGAAGTAGATACGGTGCCCTTTGGATGTTGGCATCGAGAATTATTTGAGCGAATTGGAGGGTTTGATGAAGAGTTAGTCAGAAACCAAGATGATGAATTTAATGGACGAACAATAAAGAATGGAGGTCGAATCTTTTTGCTTCCAGATGTTGAAATACAGTATTTCGCGAGAGACAAGATTTCGAAGGTCTCCCAAATGTTTTTTCAGTATGGTTTGTTCAAGCCATTAGTCAATAAGAAACTGGGATCTCCTGCTACTGTTCGTCAGTTTTTCCCTCCTATATTGGTTTTAGGCTTAACTGTGGGATTATTGGTTACCTTGGCTTTTCCTATTCTTTTTCCCCTATACTTTATGGTGATAGCTTTATATTTATGTTTAGCGTTTTATTTTTCAATTCGGTCTAGTCGAAACATCGTACAAATAGCTGTCCAAATGTATGTCTATTTTGTAGTTCATATCAGTTATGGCTTGGGTTACCTTTTGGGACTGTGGAAATTAGTTACTAATCAGCCATTCGTAGCAAAGGTAAACAGGTGAATAATTGGTAACCCACCAATCCAGTGTAAGGTATCGTGAAAGTTCGATACTACCTTTGCTTCTATAATATATAAAAGGAAGAATAAGGGACAGTAAAGCGTATTGCAAAATGGTCATGCAGAACTGCAACCAGTTCAGGGTAGGTTGTAGTCTTCGCAGGTATCTGATAATTTTTTAGGGTAATGCTTGATGGATTGGATTTAATCGTGTAACTTTGTAATACTATGCATCAAATATACGATTGGCAATGAAGTACCCGATAGGAATACAGAGCTTTGAACGAATCAGAGAAGATGGTTTTGTCTATGTGGATAAGACCGCTTTGATATATGACCTTGTGCAGACTGGAACTATCTATTTCCTGAGTCGTCCCCGCCGCTTTGGCAAGAGTTTGCTCGTTTCTACATTGGAGAATTATTTCCTCGGTCGAAAGGAACTTTTCCGCGGACTGGCCATTGACTCCCTTGAAAAGGAGTGGGCGGAATATC
>JAFBIU010000025.1 GCA_021531775.1 Parabacteroides distasonis
ACCTTACATAGGTTGGATGAAGTTTTTATTATATATATAATATATAATAAACCATATGGATTGGTAGGCTAACCTACCAAAAAGTAAAAAAGTAAAATAGTAAAGTAATAAATTTCCATCTCATGATGCCTGCTTTGCTACCCCACAGCTTCCTGCGTCAACCTCTATGGCCTCCTGCGTCAACCCCTACTGTCGGGTCTCGCGAACCCCACGGTAAAACCGGCTGAACCCCTACTGTTGGACGGCACGAACCCCACAGTAGAATTGGTTGAATCCCTATACTGTTTAGGAATTACGGGCATTCCTTTTGAAACCCGAATATATTTCTTACTTTTTATAAGAGAAAGTATAGATAAAACACATATAGACATAGCAGCATCAGACTATCATTGTGGTGTTCCAGAAAACAAGCACGTTACCTGACTTCGACCTGCTCGTGTCGTTGGGGGTATTCAATCGCGAACTGATGAATGATGCTGTCTATAAGTTCAAGCGTTATGAAGATGCTTCACTCGTCTATACGGGGATCAATACGCATGAGGGTGAGAATGTTGGTGGTTTTGACACGGTCATTTCCGAACAGACTTTCAAGAATCAGATTCCGTTAGCTGATCTCTAATCTTCGGTATTTGTACTGGAGTATCACATAATCCCCGACCTCTTCCTGTTGGTAGGAAAGAGGCCGGGGATCAGGTAAACTCCTATAGTCCTTTAGAAATGACAAGGGGAGTAGAGTCAAAAACCTCAATTGTTTATCCAGTGATTCCAATCAATTTCAGAGAGATACGCTAATACTTTTTGGCGCAATGGTTCAATATCGTTTTTTGCGGTATCCCATAAGTCAATAGTAGATACTTGTGCGTAACCATGTACCAAGACATGGCGCATTCCAATGATGGGCTTCCACGGTATATCATGATAGGTCTCTATAAAATCTTTGGATAGCATGTTAGCTGCCTCTCCTATGATTTCAACATTTTTCATGACGGAATAGTAGATTCGTATGTCTTTTACAAATTCTTCATACGAAACACCTTCAAGAATTGTAGTGACATTATTTGCATAAAACAGAATGTCTTCAAGTCTTCCTTTGTCTCTACTTCGTTCTCTCATAGATTAAAAACTTATCATTGTTGACACTATCTACTGCCCAGGGTCTCAATGTACCATCTTCCACTATATCGACCTTGCGGCCAATGAGATTCTCTAAATCGATATGCATGCCTGCTATTTTCAACAGGCCGATCCGTTGAGTTCTGTCATATTGGACAAGAATATCCACGTCGCTGTCTTTTGTTTGTTCTCCTCTTGAAAAGGAGCCAAACAACCAAGCTTTCAAGACGGGTTGTGTCTTGAAATATTCTGCGATAGTTTTCGTCATTATACCTGTTGTCATAAGCCTATCTGTTTTTTTACTATCTGTAAAAACTAACCGACATATCCATTCTTCATACAAAAGAAGACATGATAAGGCAAAATTGGCAATAATATCTGAGAAACAAATAGGTTTTGAGAAAATATTTTTCATAACCCAAGAAAAATCCCCGACCTCTTTCTGTTGATAGGAAAGAAGCCGGGGATTGTAAGCATGAAGGGCGGATTATTTCAATAATGCGCCGTTGTATTCGCCTGTCAAGGTGTTCAGGAAGGCAACCATCTTGGTCGTTTCGTCAGCCGTGAGCTCGATGCCCATCTGATCCTGCATCAACTTGATGGCCTGCTCGATCGTATCGACTGAACCATCGTGCATGTACGGATAGGTCAGCAGGACGTTACGCAAGGTCGGTGTTTTGAACTTATGACGGTCTGCCTCGTTGCCCGTTACCGCAAAGCGGCCATTGTCGCCATCGGTCAGGCCGGTACCACGTGCACTGAAATAGTCACTCTTGACGCCCATGAACTCGAAGGATTGTCCACCTAAGTTCATGCCGACGTGGCAAGAAGCACACTTGCTATCCTTGAAGATCTGATAACCCTCCAGCTCTTCTGCTGTCAAGGCCTTCTCATCACCACGCAGATACTGGTCGAAACGACTCGGAGTCAACAATGTCTTCTCAAACTCGGCAATGGCATCCGTAATCGTAGATTGCGAGAATCCTTCCGGATACACCTCCAGGAACTGTTTGCTGAATTCCTTGTCTTCGGCCAATTTGGCACTGATCTCTTCGAAGGATTTGCTACCCATCTCTACCGGATTCAAGGGAGGACCGGCTGCCTGTTCCTTCAGGTCAGCGGCACGACCATCCCAGAACTGCAAGTAGTTGAGGGCTGCGTTGAAGACGGTTGGTGCATTGACACCTCCCAACAGACCGTCAATACCGTCTGAATACTGATGGCGATCGACTCCCGCCATATCCAAGCCGTGGCAAGAGGCACATGAAATGGTGTTGTCGCCCGAAAGACGGGTGTCGTGATAGAGTGCAAAACCTAAAGCCACCTTCGCCGAATCGGTCGGGATGGACTCCATCAGCGGCTGTACCTGCTCGTTGGCAAACGCCTCGGCTACCGTCGGACTGGCAAAGCGAGCTTTCCGTTCTGCTTTGGCCCATGCCAAAATAACAGCTTTTTCCTCGTCGTCCAACGAAGTGCCCCAATGTACATGCGAATATTGGGCAGGAGGCATACTGCTACTCAGTACCGCGTTTTCCACTTTGGCCAGATCCACTTCCGTTACTTGACCTCCATTCTCCAAGGCTTCGACCATCGCCGTGAAATCGGCAAAACGGGTACCTTGCAGCATGTCAGTCTTGACCATCGGCCCTGCAATCGGGAAACTGGCGTAGAAGGGCACCTGAGCATCAACGGCATGGCAAGCCAGACACTGGTTGTCACGCAAAATGGAAGCGACTTGCTTGGCGGGATTGTCGGCATACTGCTTGTAGGCTGACGATCCACAACTGGACAGTCCTAATGCGGCTGTCAGGATTCCCGCACACAGGGGAATCGTCTTTTTAAGATACGTCTTATCCATAAACCTAAATAATTAAACTGTGAGTAAATGAGTAAAATAGACTGTTAAAAACGGCTGGAGGCTCCACCTCCTCCACTGGCACCTCCGCCCCAGGATCCTCCACTGAATCCTCCACCGCCACTGAATCCACCGCCTCCTCCGAAGCCTCCGATCCAAGGACCTCCCGAATCCTGGTGCAGACGGTCGGTACGTTGTTGGTGCGATTCAGTATAACCACATTTCTTGCAACGATAGACCTTGGCTACCACTCCCTCAGAAAAATAGGTAGCCCGTGTGATGGTGCGTGTACCCTGATAATAGAAACTTTTCTGTCCGCAGTTCGGGCAGACACGAGGACGCATTTGCAGGTAGATGACAAGACCGATGACACCGAAGAAGAGTAGGGCCATGGCTCCAAAGAGCCACAGCAATGCCATATCCTCATCGTCCGTCTGTCCCAACAAACCATCCCGTTCGTAGTCGCTGGCTTCCAGATATTCTTTGACAGCTGCCACCCCTTTTAGCATACCCAAACTGTAGTCACCCTCCTTCATGTCGGGTACCATGTAACGCTGTTGCAGTCGAAAACAGATGGCATCCGGCAGGACTGACTCCAGCCCATAACCGGTCTCGAAGGTGATGGATCGGTTGTTGGGTTCGGTCACTAAAAGCAGGAGCAGACCATTGTCTTTTCCCTGCTTGCCCAATCCCCACAACTTGAACAGTTCGTTGGCAAAAGTACGCGGCTCCTCCTGTCCGATACTTTCGACAGCCACTACGGCAACCTCAATGCCCAAACTGTCGGCCACGGTCTGCAACAACTGGTTGATGCCGGCCACAGACTGACTGTTGAGGATACCGTCCGGATTGCTTACATACTGGTTGCGGTTGGACAAATGAACGTTCGGTATCTCCTGAAGGGTGTATTCCTTGGCGACTACCGGAAGGCAGCTACACCAAAGGAATATCAATCCATAGAGGAGCGTGCGAAAACATCGCGTAGCCATGATGGGAACAGCTTAAAATTCGACTTGAGGAGCCTTCTCTGCACCGGCTTCTGCCGTGAAATAGGCTTTGGTCTGGAAACCGAAGATGCCGGAGAGGATGTTGTTCGGGAAGGTACGCACGTAGGTGTTGTATCCCTGGGCTACCTCGTTGAAACGTTTACGCTCCACTGTGATCCGGTTTTCCGTTCCCTCCAACTGGACTTGCAATTCGCGGAAGTTCTCGTTGGCCTTCAGTTCCGGATATCGCTCAACAACGACCATCAGGCGGGAGAGGGCATTGCTAAGTTCACCCTGGGCAGCCTGATACTGTTTCATGGTCTCCTCGTTGAGGTTAGTCGGGTCGATGGTCGTCTGTGTCGCCTTGGCACGAGCATTCATCACGCCTTCCAACGTGTTCTTTTCGTGAGCAGCATATCCTTTGACGGTATTGACCAGATTGGGGATCAGGTCGGCACGACGTTGGTATTGGTTCTCCACTTGACTCCATGCGGTCTTGACTCCTTCGTCTTGTGTGACGAGATTGTTGTACACTCCTTTGGTCCAGAAAAACAGCAGCACGGCCAAAGCTACAATGATCCAAAATGATTTACTTTTAAACATAGCAATTGCTTATAAATAATAATTCGGGTGCAAAGCTACAGTTTTGTTGGTGAAAAAGTGTAAATCATGGGATGTTATTTTTGCTACCGACCGTTTTTTTGTACTTTTGGAGACTGATTATCTATAAAAAGAACAAATGAAGTATGTCAGATAGCGTTGTCATCATTCCTACGTATAACGAAAAGGAAAACATTGAGAACATCATCCGTGCGGTGACGGGGTTGGAGAAGGAGTTCCATGTCTTGATCATCGACGACGGTTCGCCCGACGGCACCGGCGCCATTGTGAAACGGATGCAGCAAGAAATGCCTGACCGTCTCTTCTTGATCGAACGGACGGGTAAACTGGGCTTGGGTACGGCTTATATTTGTGGCTTCAAGTGGGCATTGGAGCATGGCTACGAGTATATCTTCGAGATGGATGCCGACTTTAGTCACAATCCGAATGATTTGCCCCACCTCTATGCAGCTTGCAGCGAGCAGGGTGCCGATGTGGCTGTCGGTTCGCGTTACTGCAATGGCGTGAATGTGGTCAACTGGCCGTTAGGACGTGTGTTGATGTCCTACTTTGCCTCTGTTTATGTCCGTTGGGTGACCGGTATGCAGGTACATGACACGACGGCTGGGTTTAAATGCTATCGTCGGCGCGTATTGGAGGCCATCGACCTGGATCATATCCATTTCAAGGGGTATGCTTTCCAAATTGAGATGAAATTCACGGCTTACGTCCGTGGGTTCAAGATAGTCGAAGTGCCGATCATCTTTATCAACCGGGTGTTGGGTACCTCCAAAATGAACTCTTCCATTTTCGGGGAGGCACTGTTCGGTGTCTTGAAGTTGAAATGGTGGAGTCTGCTTCATAAATTATAAGGGTAGATCGATCGTTGAATCTTAATTTGTAGAAATTGGATATGCTGATACATGACGCACAAATCATCAATGAGGGACGGACTTTCCTCGGTTCCGTCCTGGTAGAGGGCGACCGCATTGTGGCTGTCTATGAGGGAGAGGTGCCGGAGGGGCTGTTGCAGTCATCAGGTGAAGTCATCGAAGCAAAAGGCCATTGGCTGATGCCGGGTGTGATTGACGACCAGGTACATTTCCGCGATCCGGGCTTGACCTACAAAGGGGACATGGAGAGCGAAAGCCGTGCTGCCGTGGCCGGTGGGGTGACTACCTTTATGGATATGCCCAACACCAAGCCGCAGACCACTACGTTGGAGGCTTTGGAATGGAAATTCGAACGGGCGGCCTCTGTTTCGGTAGCCAACTACTCCTTCTTTTTCGGTGGCACGAATGACAACTGGTCAGAAGTGTGTCGGGTGGATCGGAAACGGGTTCCGGGCCTCAAACTCTTCTTGGGCTCTTCGACCGGCAATATGTTGGTGAACGACCCGGCCGCCTTGGAGCGTCTCTTTGGCGACTCCGGTATGTTGGTGGCGATCCATGCCGAGCAGGAGGATATTATCCAACGCAACAAGGCCTATTATACCCAGTTGAAAGGAGAGGATTTGGATATTCATTACCATAGCTTGATCCGAAGTGAGGAGGCATGTTATGCCTGTTCGTCCGAAGCGGTCCGTTTGGCAACCCGTTTGGGGGCCCGTCTGCATATCCTGCATCTCTCGACGGCGAAAGAGACAACGCTCTTGGACAATACGCTTCCGCTGGCCGAGAAAAAGATCACGGGTGAGGTGTGCGTGCACCACCTTTGGTTTACCGATGCGGATTATGCCCGCCTGGGCAATCGGATCAAATGGAATCCCTCCATCAAGACGGCTGCCGATCGGGAGGCTTTGCGCGAAGCACTGCGTACGAACCGGATCGATATAGTGGCAACCGACCATGCACCACATCTGTTGTCCGAGAAGCAGGGCAACTGTCTGCAAGCCACTTCAGGCGGTCCGTTGATCCAGCATTCGCTCGTGGTGATGTTGGAGTTGGCCCGTCAAGGGGTATTCACCCAAGAGGAGGTGGTCGAAAAGATGTGTCATGCACCCGCAACACTTTTCCAGATCGAGCAACGGGGATACATTCGTCCCGGCTACTATGCCGATCTGGTGCTGGTTGATCCTGATCGGGTCTGGACCGTGGCACAGGATAACCTATTATATAAATGTAAGTGGTCGCCGTTGGAGGGAGAAACGTTCCATCAGGCGGTGGAGAAGACGTGGGTAAATGGTCAGCTGGCCTATGCCGACGGACAGGTCAACGAAGCTGTCCGGGGCATGGAGGTTCGCTATGCTCACTGAATATGAATCAACTTGTGCGTCTGCAGGCTTAACCGCCAATGCGGATGCGCAAGGATATAATCGATGACCGCTTCGGTGTTCTGGCAGGAGCAGGGTTGAAGGAAGAAATGGTCGGCCGGTAGTTGAGTATAGGTCTCTACATCTTGTCCGGTATAGACCACCTTCACCTCGTTTATCCGCGTCAAGACGACCGGAGCGTTTTCTTTGGGTGAGCAGGTGATCCAGTCGATGCCGGCGGGTAGGGGGTGTGTGCCATTTGTCTCGATGCAGACCCGTTTGCCTGCCTGGTGGAGCCGGGTGATCAAGGCTTCGTCAATCCAAAGCGAAGGCTCTCCACCCGTCAGGATGACACAGGATGCCGGAAAACGCTGGATGGAGGCCAGGATGGCTTCGTCACTCATCCATTCACCGTTTTCGTGGCGTGTGTCGCAAAAGTCGCAATGGAGGTTGCATCCGGAGAAACGGACAAAGACGGCGGGTGTGCCTGTGTGGTACCCTTCCCCCTGCAGGCTGTAGAATATTTCATTAATCTTTCTCATAGATAGCCATGTTTCCTTCCGATTCTTGGACTTCCACCTTGAAGCAGGTGGGGATCTGGTCGCAAATCCATCGTGCCATGTTCTCGGCGGTTGGATTAAAGGGGAGTATATCGTTCAGATTCTGATGATCCAGCCGCTTCTTTACGAGGGCCTTGATGTGGCTGAAATCAACCACCATGCCATTCTGATCCAACACTTCCGACCGACAATAGACTGTGATGATCCAATTGTGGCCATGCAGATTTTCGCATTTGCTCTGATACGAGAGATGTAGATGATGAGATGCAGAGATCTCCATTCGTTTGATGACTGTGTACATAGACTTCCAAATGTGAGTGGCAAAAATAGAGAATTTATTTGGTTGGCTCTCTATTTTGGGGGATTATTTTCTTCGATATATGCTTTACAGCAGACTTAACATATTTTCAATGAATATTTGTCTCGATTAATTTTATGGGGGTTACTTTTGGTCTGAAAGTGAAACGATATTTCAAATATGGAAACTGTAATTTCAAATATGGAAAAAACGGATGAGAGCTACAAGGTCCCGAACTTGGAGAAGGGCATTGCTGTCTTGGAATATCTGTCGTTTCACCACCTGGGAAAAACCTTGCAGGAGATTAAGTCTGACTTGACAATATCGCAGACAACGGCCTACCGGATCCTGAATACCTTGGTGCGGTTGGACTATTTGTTGTACAGTGAAGAGACCAAGCGTTACCGGTTGTCCAAGAAATTATTGACTTTGGGTTTTCGTTCGCTGAATGAGCATAATCTGTTGGAAACAGTCTTGCCCTATCTGCGTCAGGTACGCGATGAGGTGAAAGAGACTGCTTGCTTCGGTGTGTTGGGCGAGAAGAAGGGCATTTTCATCGAGCAGGCGCAGGGACGACATACGTTCCATTTTGTGTTGTCACCCGGGAAACCGTTCGAACTGCATTGTTCGGCACCGGGGAAGGCCATCATGGCCTATCTGCCCGATACGGTGCGTGACCAGTATCTCGCTCACATGGCTTTCGAACCCTATAACGAACGGACGATCACGGATCGGGTGCGTTACTTGCAAGAGTTGGAACGGGTGCGCAAAAAGGGGTATGCGTTGGATAATGAGGAGGAGATGAGCGGGGTCATCTGTGTGGGAGCTCCCATCTTCAACTATACCGGTTACCCCTGTGGTGCTATTTGGATTTCTGGACCCAAGGATCGTTTGCCTGTGGAGGTGGTTCGGCAGTCAGCCGAAACGATCTTGCGGTTTTGTAAGCAAATTTCGATGGAGTTGGGTTATATCCGGACTTCAAAACTATAAACACAAAAAAATGAGCCATGAGTAATAAACACATGTTGAAACATTTGTTGGCTATTTGTATGGCCTGGGGATGTATCGCTTTGGCTTCTGCCGGAACGCCTCCCTTTTTTACGACCGATTTGGCCATGAATAGTCAAGGTGAGTTGATTTTGGCCCAAAAGGGGACAAAAAGTATCGATGTCTTTTCGCCTGATGGGTCTGCTTTGTTGCATTCCTATGCATTGGATGCTCCGCCAACAGGGTTGTTGCTGGATGGCGACAAGGCCTATGTGACGACATTTGAAACGCGCGGACAGCTGCAGGTGCTGTCTTTGACTTCCGGACAGGTGGAATATGCCATTCCGGTCGGTTCGGGGGCTTGCCATCCGATGTGGGGACCGGACAAACAGCATATCTATGTCTGCAATCAGTTCTCCAATACGGTGAGTGAGATTGATTTGTCAACCCGCAAGGTGACACGGACGGTTTCGGTGTTGCGTGAACCTCGGTCTGCTGTCTTTAGTCAGGATGGACAACAGCTCTATGTCACCAATTTCCTGCCTGCGCAACGGGCGGATATCGATTATGTGGCAGCCTGTGTGTCGGTCATCGATGTAAAAAGCTTTACGAAGATCAAGGATATTCAGCTGGCCAACGGCAGTAATGCCGTACGTGGTATCTGCATCACGCCGGATGGCAAGTATGTGTATGTATCGCACAACTTAGGCCGTTTTGCGGTGCCTACCTCGCAGTTGCAGCAGGGCTGGATGAATACCAGTGCCTTCAGTGTGATCAATACCGCTACGCAGGCGTTGGATGGTGTGGTCATCGTGGATGATCCCGACCGGGGTGCGGCTGGTATCTGGAGCATCGCCTGCAACGACGAGTCGATCTTTATCTCACATTCGGGCACGCACGAGATCAGTGTGATCGATCATAAAGCCATGCGTCAGAAATTGGAAAACTATCCGGACAAGTCGGTCCTGGACTATGACTTGACCTTCCTGTACGGGATGCGGCAACGGATTCCGTTGGAGGGAAACGGACCGCGTTGTATGCTGTTAGCCAACGATAAATTGTACATTCCGACCTATTTTGCGGATGTGCTGAATGTGTGGGATGTGAAGAGCCAGCAATTGGCGAGCGTATCACTCAACCCGACGCGCGAGGAGAGCATCGAGAACCGGGGCGAACGTTACTTCAACGATGCCACCAACTGTTTCCAGAATTGGCAGAGTTGCAATGGCTGCCATCCGGGTGACGGCCGGACTGACGGTATGAACTGGGACTTGATGAATGATGGGGTAGGCAATCCGAAAAACTGCAAGAGTATGCTCTTTGCGCATGTGACACCCCCCTGCATGATCTCCGGTATCCGTGCAACGGCGGAAATTGCTGTCCATGCCGGATTCAAATATATCCAGTTCTTCGACATCGAAACGGCACATGCCGAGTGCGTGGATGCCTATTTGAAGTCGTTGCAGCCGGTGCCGAGTCCCTACTTGGTGAATGGGGAGCTCTCTGACAAGGCGAAGGCTGGACGCAAGGTATTTGAAAAGCAGGGTTGTGGCGAGTGTCACAGCGGTCCCTATTATACCGACCAGAAGAAACATCGCATCGGCGAAGATGTGGAGTTTGACGATGGATGGGATACGCCCACCCTGCGCGAGGTTTGGCGGACGGCTCCCTATCTGTTCGATGGACGGGCTGCCACCATGGAGGAGGTGTTTGAAGTGCATCGACATGGCATCGAGCGCAAGATCTCCAAACGGGAGATTGAGGAATTGACCGAATATGTGAATTCATTATAAAGGAGGGGAAAACAGGATGAATTATTGTGAGAAGATACGCTACACCATTTATCGGACCGTAGCAGCTGAGTTTGGCCAAATGGTGGATAATCTTTTGGCTCAATTACCCGACTATGAGGTGATCTTGCGGTTGACCTTTTTCGGTATGCCTGCCTCGAACGAGGAGTATTTGGAGCGTCGTGTGCGTCTGCGTGAGCGGATACGCCGTCATTATGGCAACTATGAACCTGCTTTGACCTATGTTTCCCAACCTCCGTTGGATGCGCCCTTGGTGTTGGAGGTGCATAGTTTTGTGCCCGAGCCGGAAGATCGGATTACCTTCCGTCACCTGCATGGAATGCCCTACGTGCTGTTGGAGAACCCGGATGGGCGTTTCCTGTTTGCCGGCGGTTTTCATGGCGATGTGGTGAATTTCCAGATAGAGCAGATATCGCGCGAGGTGTTCCGGTTGTTGGGGCAGGTGATGCGCAAGGAGGGTTTCCCCGTCAACAGCATCATCCGCCAATGGAACTACATCGAACGGATCACCGCTTTCGATGGGGCCGACCAGCATTACCAGTCGTTCAACAATGCCCGGAGTGAGTTTTACGGACGGACTGTATGGGACAACGGGTATCCGGCAGCTACCGGTATCGGGGCCAATTTGGGAGGCTTGGTGATCGACATTGATGCGGCTACCTTCCAATCGCCCGATTGTTTTGCCACTCCGATCGACAACCGGCTTCAGGTCGCAGCGCATGCCTATTCCGACCAGGTGCTGGAGGCGGCTTGCCAGAAAAAGACAACGCCGAAGTTCGAGCGGGCCAAAAGTATGACCTTCGGAGAACATCGCCTGATCTACATCTCCGGTACGGCAGCCATTCGAGGCGAGGAGAGCTTGACCGGTGTCGGGTTAGAACGCCAGCTGCACATCACCATGGAGAACATCGCTGAATTGATCGGATCGGCCCGCTTACGGATGTTGCGGGTCTATCTGAAGCATCCGGAGGATTATGCCTTGGCCAAACAGCTGTTGGACGGATATGGTCTGAACATTCCGATCTCCTACATGTGGGCGGATGTCTGTCGAGACGAGCTGTTGATTGAGATCGAGGGTATCGCCATTGAATGATCAAAGATACAACAACTATAAAATAACAATGAACATGAAGAAAAGAAATGGTTTTATGAAATGGGCCTTGGGCGCATCGTTGTGTGCCCTGATGGCATGTACGGGTAACAACACAGCGGAAAACAAGTCTTGCTGCAAGGCTAATGGCAAAGGCCAGTGCCAGGAGGCTTGCAACAGCAGCTGTCAACAAGCATGTAATCAAACTTGTCAAACAAATAAAGATATGAAGTATTCAAAAAAGTACACCAATGCTGACTTCTACAAAGATGGAAAGTTCCAGCAGGAGGTTGCCATGGAGGCAATGAAGGATATGTTCGCTTTCTACGGCGTTCCGTTTACAGAGTTGATGGCCAAAGATATGTGGGTAACAGACTTTGGTTTGGGTGATTTTGAAAACTTGGGTATGGGTGGTATTTTCTGGATCAACGATCCGGATCATGGCTACTTCGCACACGCTATTTACCTGTTGCCGGGTCAGATGATTCCGGAACATGCACACGTGGCTACCAAATTCCCGGCTAAACATGAATCTTGGATGGTAGAGAAGGGTTGGGTGTATAACTTCTCCGTGATTGGCGACGAAACACCGAACGCTCCGGCTATCCCGGCTTCACACGGCCCGATCCAGAGTAAGAATTTTGTGGTTCAGAAGGTGGGCGACGTGCTCCGTCTGAAACAATTGGAATCATACCACTTCATGATGGCTGGTCCGGAAGGTGCTATCGTGGACGAGTGGGCTTGCTATCACGACAATGACGGTCTGCGTTTCACCAACAAGAAGGCCGCTTTGTAATCTACGCCAACTTCATTGTTAATGCTCAAAACTTAAACACATGAACAAATACGCTTTGTTAGTGTCTGTATGGTTGGCATCTGCTTGCTTTGCTTCGGCTGGACCGAAGCAAAAGCGGGTGGAGACTTGGATCGATGCCGCCATTCAATGTAAATCCGATCTTCGGTCTGAACTGAAGAAGGTGAATATGCCGATCGGATCCTCATGGGTAAAGGCTAAACAAAAAGCTGAACCGATCAGTGCCGATGTTACCGGTCAGGAAAAACTGGTACTCGTCACTTCAGGAGGACCGGATGGTAATGATTGGGACTGGGGTACTTGGGCCAATGCGCGTCTGATCAAGGCTGACGGAACATCGGTTTGGTTGGATGAACTGGAGCCTGAATACTGGGTTTCCGGATCGGGCTCGATTCGGAAAAATACTGACTTGTATGGTAATCCGTTGCTGATCGGTGGTAAGAAATATGACCACAGTGTGTTGTGCCATGCAAACGGTGTCATGGTCTATAATATAGGTAAGGAATATGTCCGTTTCGAAGCCGAAGTGGGTTTGGCTGAGCAATCGACGGTGGGTAGCGTCTTCTTCACCATTCTGAATGTCTATCCGAAGGATGAGGCTGCTGCCCTGTTGGAGAAATATCCGAAAGAGTTGGGTGCGCTGAATGCCAACATTGATGGTTTGGAGAACTGGCTGACAGCTTCCGATGCAACAGCCGAGAAAGACATTGTGCTGAACCTGAGTGCCAAGTTGAAAGATGCTTCTTATTTCAAGCAGGAGGTAAAACGCATTGAGGCTTTGCAGAATGTGGACGATCAGATCCGTGCCTATTTGGAATTGTATGAAAAAGCGCAGCGGGTTTGTAACTTGCAGAATGAGTTGGCTTGGTTGAATATCGAGGCCATCCGTCTGGCATTTGCCGACATGAAGGCAATGCCGAACTACGATACGGCGAAGTATCAGCCGATGCTGAACGAATTGGAGCAGTTGGTGAAGGGTGGTTTCGGCAATATCTATTCGGGTGATGAAGCCGCCTTGGTTAGTGCCGAAAAGGCGCTCTCGCTGAAACGGGCTATCTTGGTGGGTAACCCCTTCTTGGATGGCGACAAGATCGTAGCCAGCCGTTATCAGTTGGGTATCGAATCCCATAAGGCGATGGCTCCGCAGTTGGGTACACAGGCCAACAACTGGAGTAATCAGGAGTCTGCCCGCCGTTCTGGATTTGATGCCGACATCGTGGAATTGACCAACTTGCGGGGTGATGTACAGGTACGCTCGGTCTATAAGCCGGACAATACCTCTTCCATTGCCGACTTGAAGTTGCATTGGGATGGTGATCGTGTAATGTTTACCCAGACCGATGCCAACAAACATTGGAATGTGTATGAAGTGAAACTGGACGGTACGGGACATAAACCATTGGTTGAATGTTCAGAACCCGATCTGGAGTTTTACGATGGAACTTATTTGCCTGATGGACGTGTGATTGCCATCTCGAATGTGGGGTATCAAGGTGTACCCTGTGTGAGTGGTGATGACCCCGTCGGTAACATGATGCTGTATAATCCGAAGGACAAGAGCCTGCGTCGTCTGACGTTCGACCAGGATGCCAACTGGAACCCGGTCATTACGCACACGGGTAAGGTGATGTACACACGTTGGGAATATACGGACTTGACCCATTACTATACACGTATCGTGATGACCATGAACCCCGACGGAACGGAGCAGAAAGCCCTGTTCGGTAGTGGATCCATGTTCCCCAACAGTACCTTCGACGTACAGCCGTTGCCGGGTCATGCCTCTGCCTTTGTCGGTATTATCTCCGGTCACCATGGTATAGCACGTTCCGGACGTTTGATCCTGTTCGATCCGAACAAGGCACGTAAGGGTGTCGAGGGTATGTTGCAGGAGATCCCGTTCCGCAACCGTCCGATCAAGGAGGAGATCAAGGATGAATTGGTGAATGGCGTTTGGCCGCAGTTCGTCAAACCGACTCCGTTGAATGATAAGTATTTCTTGGTATCTGCCAAGTTGGATAAGGATGATCTGTGGGGCTTGTACCTGGTCGATGTCTTCGACAACGTGACCTGTCTGCGCAAAGTAGAGGGTGAGGGTTATATCAGCCCGATCGTTGTTCGGAAGAACCAGACTCCTCCGTTGATTCCGGACCGCGTGAAGTTGGATCAGAAGGAGGCTACCGTCTTCATTCAGGATATTTACGAAGGTGAAGGTCTGAAGGGTGTTCCCCGTGGCAAAGTAAAGGAATTGCGTCTGCATGCCTACGAATATGCCTATTTGAAGACGACATCGGATCACAACTGGCATGGTATCCAGAGTGGTTGGGACATCAAGCGTCTGTTGGGAACAGTGCCGGTAGAAGAGGATGGTTCAGCTATCTTCAAGATCCCGGCCAACACACCGATCTCCATCCAGCCGATTGGTGAAGATGGAGCTGCCATCCAGTGGATGCGTAGCTGGTTGACCGGTCAGCCGGGTGAGGTGGTTTCCTGCGTGGGTTGCCACGAAGATCAGAACCAGATTGCCATTCCGAAACGTGTGATTGCTTCGAAGAAATCGCCCGCTTCGATTACTCCTCCGGAGGGTGGCGTTCGTTCCTTTACGTATGATCTGGAGATTCAGCCGATCCTGGATCGTGCATGTATCGCCTGTCACAATGGTCAAGGCAAGGCATTCGACCTGCGTGCCGGTGAAAAGGACAAACGTGGTTACGGTCCTTCCTACCTCAACCTGCATCCTTACGTACACCGTCAGGGTGGTGAAGGTGATATGGCAGTCCTCTATCCGTATGAATATCACCCGAACACCAGTGAGTTGGTTCGTCTCTTGAAGAAGGGTCACCACAATGTGAAGCTGACCGACCAGGAGTGGAAGACGCTCTACAACTGGATCGACTACAACGCACCTGACAAGGGTTACTTCAATGCAAACGTGATCCAGAAGGAGGTGATTCCGTATCAGGGTTATGACCAGATTGAACGTCGTATTGAGTTGACCAACAAATATGCCTGCGGTGCCGGTGTGGATTGGAAGAAGGAGATTGCCGACTATGCTGATTACCTGAAGAGCAAAGGTGAGATCAAGCCTGAGATGCCGGAGAAGTTGGCTCCTGTCAAGGAGAAGAACTTGAAGGTGAAGGGCTGGCCGTTTGGTGCCGATGCCATTCAGGGCATGTTGGCCGGTGAGGAGACTCGCAAGGAGATCGAATTGGCTCCGGGCGTGAAGATGACCTTCGTTCGTATTCCGGCAGGTCAGTTCGTGATGGGTACCTACCGGGGTGAACCGGATGCCCGTCCGACCAGCAAGGTGAAGATTGGCAAGGCCTTTTGGATGGCCGAGATCGAGGTGACGAACCAGCAGTTCAATACCTTCTTCCCCGACCACTTCAGCCGTTACATGGACCAGCAGTGGAAGGACCATGTCAACCAGGGTTACCCGGCCTTCAAGCCGGAACAACCGGTGATCCGTGTCAGCTACGAAGAGGCGATGGCCTTCTGTCAGAAGTTGAGCGAAAAGACAGGTCTGAAGGTGACGTTGCCGACCGAGGCTCAGTGGGAATGGGCTTGTCGTGCCGGTAGCGATCAGGACTTCTGGTATGGCGACATGAATGCAGACTTCGGTAAGAAGGAGAACTTGGCCGATGAAACGACCAACCTGCTTGCCGTCAGT
This sequence comes from Parabacteroides distasonis, assembly GCA_021531775.1. Classification (GTDB taxonomy): domain Bacteria; phylum Bacteroidota; class Bacteroidia; order Bacteroidales; family Tannerellaceae; genus Parabacteroides. The sequence continues at coordinate 16,036 of JAFBIU010000025.1, forward strand.
GGTATCGACCCGCAGCCGATGGCGAAGACCTCGTTCTGGTACAAGTACTATACCTTCCTGCCGAAGGTAGAGAGTGTCAACGATGGCAATCTGATCCAGGTGGGTGGCAAGGTATATGAGGCCAATCCGTTCGGTCTGTACAACATGCACGGTAATGTGGCTGAATGGACCCGTTCCGACTATGTATCTTATCCGTATGTGGAGAATCCGAAGGAGTCTGCAGAGTATAAGGTGGTACGTGGCGGTTCATGGGTTGAACGTCCGAAGTATGCTGCCGCATATTCCCGCAAGGGCTATTATCCTTGGCAGCGTGTATTCAACGTCGGTTTCCGCGTGATTATTGAAGATTGATGATAAGTACCGGTAAGAAGTGGAGCTTCAGGCTCCCTTCTTCCGGTCTTTATGTAATTTTATTGTATGAAACAACAATTGATTCGCATTTTTGCATCCTATCGGACAACGATCCTGCTGTTGCTGGTCTATGCGGCCGGTTTGGCTGGAGCCACTTTTTTGGAGAAGGCGACCAGCACGGAGATGGCCAAACGTTTTGTCTATTATTCTCCGCTCTTTCTGGTGTGGCAGTTTGGATTGGTGGTAAACTTTCTCGTCATCTGCTGGCAACACCATTTGCTGCAAAGCCGTCGTTGGGGATTGTTGACCGTTCATTTTTCGTTTCTGATCATCCTGTTGGGTGCACTCGTTTCCCACATCTTCGGGGAAGAGGGATTGCTGCATCTGCGCGAAGGCGAATCAAGCGACCGCATAGCGGTACGCACCAGCGACCAAACCTATTTCCACACACTTCCCTTTACCGTTGAACTGGTGAAATTTACCTTATCACGCTATCCCGGATCCTCCAGTCCCTCTGCCTATGAGAGCGAGCTGCTGGTACACGTGGATGGTGTTACCCGTCAGGAGCGGGTCTTTATGAACAATGTCCTGGACGTGAAAGGCTATCGTTTCTTTCAAGCCTCGTACGATCCGGATGAACAGGGCACGGTGTTGTCGGTCAATCGCGATGTGGCCGGACGCAACATTACCTATACGGGCTACGCCCTGTTGACCTTGGGACTGCTCCTGTCGATCGTGGGGCCTCGTACCCGTTTTGGCGTTTTGCGCAAACGCTTGAAGGAGATGCGTGCGCCACTCGTTGGATTCCTTTGCTTGGCAGGAGTCGGCTCCCTTTCAGCGCAGGATATGCCCGATATGGCGCAGATTGTCCAACAATATGCTATCTCTCCGGATCATGCCGAACGGTTTGGACGGTTGCCGATGCAATTGCGCGGCCGCATGATGCCGATCAATACCTTCTCTTCGGAACTTTTACGCAAACTCCATAAATCGGACCAGTTCGGGTCGCTCAATTCCGATCAGTTTCTGCTGAGTCTGATGGCCATGCCCCAGATGTGGATTCGGGTGCCGCTGATTCAGGTGGGTAACCACGATCTGGTGCAGTATTTCGACTTGCAGTCCGATCCCTGTTCCTATTTGCAGCTCTTTGATGAAGAGGGCAACTACAAACTGCAAGCCAAGCTGGAAGAGGCATATACCAAGATGGCCAACCAACGAAACCGGTTCGAGAAGGATCTGCTGAAACTCGACGAGCAGGCCAATCTGCTGAATCAGTTAGTTTCCTATCAGATGCCGGCACTCTTCCCGCTGGAGAGCGATCCGGCCCATCGGTGGTATGCATCGGGCGATGATCTGTCGGGCTATGCCGGAAAAGATTCACTGTTTGTCTCCCGGATCTTGGGCTGGTACCTCTCGGAGGTACAGGCCGCGTTGAAGAGTGGAGACTGGTCCAAAGCGGATGAGGTGTTGTCGATGATCTCCACCTACCAACAGGCCAAGAGTCGGGGTCTGGACATCCGTCCGGAGAAGATGGAGGCGGAAGTACGTTACAACCAACTCGATATATTCCGTCAGTGCAAAAAGGGGTATCTGATCATGGGAGGCATGTTGCTGGTCTGCGCCTTTGTGACCCTGTTCCGGCGAGAACGGGGATGGGTGTGGGCACAATGGATCCTGATGGTGGGTATTGCCGCCGTTTTTGCTTGTCATACTTATGGTATGGGGATGCGCTGGTACATAGCTGGCTATGCCCCTTGGAGTAATTCCTACGAGACGATGGTCTATGTGGCTTGGGCAACCCTGTTGGCAGGTGGTTTCTTTGCCCGTCGAACCCCCTTGGCCTTTGCTTTGGCAACCCTTTTTGCCGGGGTCATCCTGTTCGTTTCGGGGCTCAACTGGATGGATCCGGAGATCAGTCCGTTGGTACCGGTCTTGAAATCCCCTTGGCTGATGTTCCATGTCGCTGTCATCGTGGCAGCCTACGGATTCTTTGGTATCTGCTGTTTGGCCGGGCTGGCGAATCTGCTGCTGCTCTCGTTGCGGAACGAGCGGAATCAAGCACTGCTCTCGACCCGGGTGGAAGAGTTGACGTTGGTGAACGAGATGGCCCTTTGGGTCGGCTTGGCTTTGATGACCCTCGGAACCTTTTTGGGGGCTGTCTGGGCGAACGAATCGTGGGGACGTTATTGGGGATGGGATCCCAAGGAGACTTGGGCGCTGATCACGATGGTGATTTATGCCGTCGTTGCCCATCTGCATTTGGTGAAGCGTTGGTACAGCACGTGGTTGTTCAACCTCTGTACGGTAGTGGCCTTCTTTTCCGTGCTGATGACCTACTTCGGCGTCAATTATTTTTTGAGCGGTATGCATTCATACGGGCAGAATGATGACGTGCATCATCTTTTTGTCTATCTTTATATCGCCATAGGACTGGTGGTCCTGTTGGCCTTTACGTCACGCAAGAGAATTAATTCATTATATGTTAAACATTAAATTTTGAAACATCATGAGAACATTGAGTCATGTAGGTATTGTAACAACAGAAAAGAAAGAGGGTGCTGTGTATAACGAAGGTTTGCACGTTTGGCTGACAGACTATAGCAAGAGCCCGAACAAGATCGAATTCTTGAAATTTGAACCGGGATCTTGTCTGCCGGAACTGGTACAGACCAATGGCCATGTTGCTTACGTTGTTCCCTCCTTGGAAGAGGAGCTGAAGGACAAGAAGGTCATCTTCGGTCCGGCCGTTTGCGACGAACACTTGACAATCGCTTTCATCGAAGAAGAGGGTATTGCGATTGAAATTATGGAAGTGAAATAATCAATTGTATCATCTTAAATCAAAAAAAGGAGGAAAAACGTTATGTCTGAGATCAAAACAAAATTCATAAATGATCCTGAGCAGATTACAGCTGAATTGTTGGAAGGTTACGTATTGGCCTATCCCGATCAAGTGAAGTTAGGTGGTGAGAACATCATCGTTCGTGCCAATCCGAAGAGTACGGATAAGGTGGCGATCGTTACGTTGGGCGGTTCCGGTCATGAACCCGCTTTGAGCGGTTTCGTAGGTGATGGTATGCTGGACTGTTCAGTTGTTGGTGACATCTTTGCGGCTCCGGGTGCACAGCGTGTGTTCCAGGCGTTGCAGTTGATGAAGCGCGAAGCAGGTATCTTGCTGGTTGTATTGAACCATTCAGGTGACGTGATGAGTGCCAACATGGCTTGTCAGCTGGCAGGTCGCATGGGCATCAAGGTGAAACAGTTGCTGACACACGACGATATCAGTGCCGGTATCGGTGCAGACGACAACGACCGTCGTGGTTTGGCAGGATGTGTGCCTTTGTACAAGATCTTGGGTGCTGCGGCTGACGAAGGCAAGTCACTCGACGAATTGCTGGAGATCGGTGAACGCTACAACAAGCAGGTAGCTACGTTGGCTGTGGCTATGCGCTCTTGTACACACCCGCAGAATGGTGCAACCATTACGGATCTGCCGGCCGGAATCATGGAGATCGGTATGGGTCAGCATGGTGAAGGTGGTGGCGGTCAGAAGCCGTTGGTATCCGCAGATGAGACAGCTGCTGAAATGGTAGATCTGCTCTGCCAGCAGTTGCAGCCGAAGAGTGGCGACAAGATGTTGTTGATCATCAACGGTGTGGGCGCAACTACACACATGGAGTTGAACATCGTCTTCCGCAAGGCTTACAAGGAGTTGGAGGCTCGCGGCATGCAGGTTGTCGTATCACGCATCCAGGAAATCCTGACTGTTCAGGAACAGGCCGGATTCCAGATGATTATGGCTAAACTCGATGACGATCACATCGATTATTTGAAAAACTATGCTTCTAACGCTCCCTATTGGACAACATTAGGTAAATAATTGAGACCCCATGACAAAGTTAACGATTGAGAATTTCAAGGCGATGTTGGATCACGCTTTGGAACAAATTAAGGCACGTGAGGACGAATTCTCGAAGTTGGATGCCGTTATTGGCGACGGCGACCACGGTACTGCCATTGTAACAGCCCTGTCCGCTGTACACCGTATTGCCCAGAATGGTACCGAGTTCAAGGCCATGTTGGGCGACATGGGCATGGGCGTGATGCTGGAGGTAAGCGGTTCCACCAGTACGCTGTTGGGTGCCTTCTTCTTGGGCATGAGCGACAACGTAGCCGGAACGGAACTGGATGCAGCTGGCGTGAAGGCCATGTTTGCCGGTGGTTTGGCCAATGTGCAGCAGCAGACTAAGGCGAAACCGGGCGACAAGACCATGATGGATGCGCTGGTTCCGGCGGTAGAGGCCATTCAGGCGGCTACTTCTGACGACATCAAGGATATCCTGACAGCCGGTGCCACGGCAGCTTTGGCTGGTGCAGAGGCAACGGTTCAGATGAAGGCAAACTTCGGTCGTGCTCGTAACTATGGCGAACGTTCCATCGGTTTTGCCGATAGTGGAGCTACTTCTTGGAGCTGCATGTTGGCATCTTTCGCCGAAGCATTGTAAGATTGAATAGAATTTAAACACCAATTAAAAAGAAAGGAGAAAACTATGCCAGATATGGATGGCTTCCGGGAAGCGAACAACTTCGGTTTCGGACAAACTTCCCAGTTTGATAATTTTCATGTAAAAGGGGCAGCCAATTTGCCTTGGGGTATGAAGGATCGTTTGTCACGTATCTTCAACCCGAAGACAGGACGTTCCGTCATGTTGGCTTTTGACCACGGCTTCATCATGGGACCGACCTCCGGTTTGGAGCGTATCGACCTCAACATCGTGCCGTTGATCCCCTATGCAGACTGCTTGATGTGTACACGTGGTATCCTGCAGAGCCAGGTGCCCGCCAACGTCAACAAGCCGATCTGTCTGCGTTCAGATGCCGGTACATCGGTCTTGACCGACTTGAACAATAACTTGCTGATTGCGGTAGAAGATGCGATTCGCATGAACGCTTCAGCCATGGCTGTGATGTTCTCAGCCGGTGATGGCGACCACGAAGCCATTACGGTAGCCAACTTGGTGAAGGCTGTCGATTTGGGCAACCGTTACGGTATTCCCGTGATGGGTGTAACCGCTGTGGGCAAGCAGATGACCCGCGATGCACGCTACTTCGGTCTGGCTACACGTATTTGTGCCGAGAATGGTGCTTCCATCGTGAAGACCTACTACTGCGAAGGCTTCGAGAAGGTGGCTGCCGCATGTCCGGTTCCGGTAGTGATTGCCGGCGGCAAGAAGTTGCCCGAACAGGAGGCGTTGACGCTTTGCTACAATGCCATCAACGATGGTGCTGCAGGTGTCGATATGGGACGTAACGTATTCCAGAGCGAGCATCCGGCTGCTATGATTCAGGCTGTCCATGCCGTTGTGCATGATAACCTGACACCGGAGCAGGCCTTTGAAATGTATCAAGATCTGAGCAAGTAATATGAAAACGATCTACACCTATCTGTTTTCAGCCCTGCTGTTGCTGGCCTTCACAGCCTGCCAGAAGCAAAGCGAACAGCTGCTTTTGGGTGGTTCCGGCTGGAACAAGATCGTGATCGTCGATAAGGCGACCAAGCAGATCGTTTGGGAACACCCGTTGGAGAAGGGATGGGAATGCAATTCGGTGGCACGTACCGCCGATGGCAAGATCCTCTTTTCCTACTCGAAGGGGGCCAAACTGATTACGGCAGACCATCAGGAGTTGTGGAACATCGCAGCTCCCGCAGGATGCGAGATGCAGACAGCACGGATCTTGCCCGACGGGAATATCCTGTTGGCATGGTGCGGCAGTCCGGCTTGTATCATGGAGGTGGATCAGCAGGGTCAGATTCTTTCGAAGACCACCTACGACACCGGTATTGAGCATAGCCATGCCCAGTTCCGTCAGGTGAATAAGGCGAAGAATGGCAACTACCTGATCCCGCTGTTTGCCACGCACGATGTCCGCGAGGTCAATCCGCAAGGCGAACTGGTGAAGAGCATCGAGGTAGGAGGCACCCCCTTCAGCACAGCCCTGTTGGCGAACGGCAACTACCTGGTCGCTTGTGGTGATGGTCATGCCTACATCGAACTGAACTGGGAGACGGGCGAGGTGGTTCGTCGGGTCGAGGAGAAGGCGATTGAAGGTGGCCGTCTCTTCTTTGTGGCCCAGTTGTGTCCGACAGCCAACGGAGGTACCTATATCTGCAATTGGCAAGGACATGATGGCGAGGCTGCCCAGTTGCACTTCCCGCAGTTGCTGGAGGTGGATGCACAGGGTCAGATGGTTTGGAGCTTAAACGACAATTCGACGTTCGGTATGATCTCAACAATTTGTCCGTTTTAAAGTGTTGTAAGGAGTTTCCCGAAAGGGAACCGTGTAATTCGGGTGTCCGGAAATGAACAAAGTGTTCGTTTTCGGACACTCTCATTTTATATACCTAATTGTCCATGAGCTATTTGCATTTTTGGCACGCCATTTGTTAGGTAATAGGCAAAACGAAAACAAACGAACAGTCAATATGGACAGAGCAATATCAAAAGAAGAACAACAACGGGAACGTCGGAAGCAATGGATCAAGATGGGCTCCGGGGTGTTGGGTGTCGCGGTGGCGATGAGTGGCCTGCTTCACCTGATGCAAGTGGGGGTGGATCGGGACGACCTGGTGCTTTCCAAGGTCGATCAAGGGACCATCGAAGTAACGGTCAATGCCTCCGGCCGGGTGGTTCCTGCCTTTGAAGAGATCATCAATTCACCCATCCATTCACGCATCGTAGAGGTCTATAAGCGAGGAGGCGACTCGGTCGATGTGGGGACTCCCATCCTGCGGCTCGATCTGCAAAGTGCCGAGACCGAGTATCAGAAACAGTTGGATGAGATGCAGATGAAGCAGTTACAACTGAAGCAATTGGCGATTCAGAACCGCAACAAGCTGTCGGAGATGGAGATGCAGCTGAAGGTATCGCGCATGGAGTTGAATCGAAAGGAGGTGGAGCTGCGCAACGAACGTTATTTGGACAGTCTCGGTGCTGGTACGACCGACAAGGTACGTCAGGCTGAACTCGATTACAACGTGAGCCTACTGAAACTCAAGGAAGATGAACAGAAATATAGCAACGAACAGACCTTGGCCGAGGCCGACTATCAGGTGAAGGAATTGGAATTGAATATCTTTCGGAAGAGTCTGGCGGAGAGCAAACGAATTTTGGAAGATGCCCAGATCCGTTCACCCCGTAAGGCGATCCTGACCTATGTGAACAGTGAGATTGGTGCACAGGTTGCCGAGGGCAATCGGGTGGCAATTGTGTCCGATCTGTCGCACTTCAAGGTGGAGGGTGAGATAGCCGATGCCTACGGTGATCGCATAGCAGCCGGTAGCCGGACCATCATCCGCATTGGTAAGGAGAAATTGGAAGGAACCGTTAGCGACGTGACCCCTCTTTCCAAAAATGGCCTGATCGCTTTCACGGTTCAGCTGGAGGAGAACCATCACCGTCGGCTCCGTTCCGGATTGAAGGTCGATGTGTATGTGATGCACGCCATCAAGGAGGAGGTGCTGCGTATCGCCAATGGCTCCTATTATGTGGGGCCGGGCGAATACGAGCTCTTCGTGGTGCGCGGGGAGAAGTTGGAGAAGCTGCAAGTACAATTGGGAGAGAGCAATTATGATTTCGTGGAGGTGATCAGCGGTCTGCAACCGGGCGACCAGGTAGTGGTTTCCGACATGAAACAATTTCAAGAGAAACAGCAATTGAAACTAAAGTAAGAAAGGAGATAAACGTATGGTGAAACAGTATGTAAAACAGGCCCTGTACCAATTTCGGGAGAACCCACTCATCTCAGGGCTTTCGGTGGCCGGTACAGCGTTGGCCATTGCAGTCGTGTTGGTGTTGGTACTGGTCTTTCAGATCAATAGCGCCGGTTTCGCACCCGAATCGAATCGAAGCCGCTTGTTGTATGTGTTTTTCGCTCAGGTCCGGTCCAGCAGTGGCGGAAACTCGGGTGGTTTTTCGGCTGAAGTGTTGCGGGAGTGTTTCTATCCCTTGCAGATCCCGGAAGCGGTCTGTGGGTATGCCCGAGGCTCCCATTCCCTGTCGTTGCCCACTAAACGATTGTATAAGCCCTATGAAGTGTGCGGAACCGATCAAAACTATTGGCGGATTTTCGACCACACCTTTGTGGAGGGCGTTCCCTTCACCGAGGCCGATGTCCAGTCCGGTATCCGGAATGCTGTGCTGTCCGAACAGACTGCCCGCGACCTGTTTGGTCATGAATCGGCAGTGGGCAAAGAGGTTTGGATCGATATGCAACCTTGCCGGGTGTGTGGCGTGGCGAAAGAGGTGCCCAATCCCTTGATGGTCTCGTATGGTCAGGTGTGGATGCCCTACAGCTGTTTCCCGGAGTGGGTCACCCCCATGTCCTATGCGGAGAATATGTCCGGAGCCTTCAGTGCCTGCCTGTTGGCCCGGTCTCCCCAAGATTTTGATGCCATTCAGGACGAATTATTGCAACAGGTCGAACGGTATGGCAGTACCAAACGGGATGCTACCCTCAGTTTTCCGGCCGGTTGTCTCACCCAAATCGATACCGCCATGGGAAGTGACGGATTCAAGAAGGTGCAATGGACGGAGTTTATGGCGGATCAGGGGAGCCTGTTGCTGTTGCTTCTGTTGGTACCGGCCTTGAACCTGATCGCCCTCGTTCAATCGTCGCTGCAGAAGCGGGTGGAGGAGACCGGTTTACGTCGGGCCTTCGGAGCCACCCGCAGCGATGTGGTCTGGCAGGTATTGTCCGAAAATTTCGTGATGACCCTCATCGGAGCGGCCATCGGCATCCTGCTCTCCTTGGGACTCATCTATGTGGCCAAGTCCTTCCTCTTGAACAGTGGCATCCAACTGACCTTGCCGATGCTGATTCGTCCGGGACTCTTTTTGGCCGCATTCCTGTTGGCCTTGTTGCTGAATATCTTGAGTGCGATGTTGCCCGCTTGGCGCGTCATGCGCCACCCCATCGTGGAGGCTTTGCACGGATCCGAGAGTGAGAAGAAATAGGAAATGTAGAATCATGAAAACGAATACGATAATGATTATGATACAACAATTAGGAAAGATACTGTGGGCACAGCGCCGTACGAACGGCTGGATCTTTGTCGAACTGGTCATTGCCATGTGCACCATTTGGTTTTTAGTGGATAAATTGTGGGTTGATCAACGCAGTTATCGGGCTCCGTTGGGGTATGATACGGAGAACTGTTGGCGTTTCCTGTTGGGCGTGATTCCAGAAGGCACACCCAACTATGTCGAACCGACGGGTGAGGCCGACTTTGCCACCGACATCCAGATTTTGATGGATCGGATGCGTCAGGAGTCCGAGATCGAAGAGGTTTGTCTCTGTTTCTGGTCCATGCCCTATTCGCCCAGTAATTCATGGAATTCGTTGTGTCGGGCCGATTTGGATTCGGCCGATATACAGATGGAATCCTTTCACATCTTACGGATTTCACCGACCTATTTCGATCTCTTCCGCATACGGGATGCCGCCGGGCAATCCATAACGGCACAAGTGTCGGACGGACGGCTGGTAGTCGTACTCAGCCAAGCCCTGGCCGATCATCTTTATCCCAACGAGCAGGCTGTCGGAAAATCCATTTCCTTTTCAAAAAACATGGACGCGATTTGTCCTGTGGCAGCTGTCCTGCCCCATTTCCGCACGATTGACTTTGAGCCGGAGGAGGCCTGTTCCTTCATGATTCTGACGCCCGATATCTTGCGTGAGTATGGCGATGCCTACGGCGATACCGCTTTCCAGCTGATCGAGCTCTGTGTCCGCATGAAGAAGCCGATGACCGAGGCCGAGATGATCGCCTTTTTGGAACGGACGGGCGATCGCCTGCAATACAACAACAAGTTCATCCAAGGGGTGAAGTCGATGGAGGAGATCCGTGTCGAAAAGATGAAATCTTGGTTCGATCGGAAAAAACAGCAGGTGGGAATCATCCTCTTTGTGATGATCAATGTCTTCTTCGGAATTGTCGGAACCTTCTGGTTGCGTACCGAACGTCGTCGGGGCGAGATCGGCCTGCGCCTGGCCATGGGATCGAGCCACCGTCAGATCGGTCAGCTGGTCTTGCTGGAAGGTCTCATCCTGTTGGGGTTGACGCTCCCGTTCCTGCTGCTCTTTGTCCTCAATCTGGCGAAGATGGATCTGCTGGAAACCTACCGGGAGTCACTCTCCCTCTTCCGCTTGGTAGCGACGATGGGTATTTCCTATCTATTGTTGGCCCTCCTGATCGCCTTGGGTGTCTGGTATCCGATGCACAAAGCCATCCAGTTGCCACCTGCCGAGGCCCTGCGTTATGAATAATCATCTTATGTAGAATCAAATAAAAAAGTAATCCATATGGAAATCATTAAACTGACAAAAGTAGATAAGGTCTATCGGACCAAAGAGATCGAGACACAAGCACTCGAAAATGTAAACCTGACCGTCCAGAAGGGCGAGTTCGTCAGCATCATGGGACCCTCCGGTTGTGGCAAATCGACCCTCCTCAACATCATGGGCTTGCTGGATCTGCCCACCTCGGGCCGTGTAGAGATCAATGGCGTCGATACCGCCGGCATGGACGACAAGCGGTTGGCCGCTTTCCGGAACGCCCAGTTGGGATTCGTCTTCCAGTCGTTCCATCTGATCAACTCGTTGAACGTGATCGACAACGTGATGTTACCGTTGCTCTATCGTCCCTCGACAGCCGACGAACGCAAACGGAAGGCCGAAGAGGTGTTGGCCAAGGTGGGGCTGAGCCACCGGATGCGTCACTATCCGACACAGCTCTCGGGTGGTCAATGCCAACGTGTCGCCATCGCCCGTGCCATCATCGGCAATCCGGAGATCATCCTGGCCGACGAGCCCACCGGTAACTTGGATTCGAAGATGGGTATCGAGGTGATGGACCTGTTGAAGAAGCTGAATGAGGAGGATGGACGCACCATCGTGATGGTGACGCACAACGAGAATCAGGCCAAGCAGACCCACCGGATCGTCCGCTTCTTCGACGGACGGCAGATCGGCGATCTGCGGGTCACGGCAGATATGGAACTTTAATGGGGGAGGTGGTATGCGCATACAACTGTATATAAAACAGGCGTGGAATCAGATCCGGCAGGAGCGGCTCTACAGTACCATCTACCTGGTTGGTACGGGATTGGCCATCTCCTTGGTGATGGTGTTGAGCATTGTGCTCTATGTGAAGTTCGCGCCCCTTTATCCCGATATCCATCGCGATCGGGAGCTGGTCCTGAAGTATGGGTGTTATTACAGTAACGAGGGAAAGAGCATGATGAGCGCTTGTCTCTCGCGTCCGCTCATCGAAACCTGTTTCGACTCCTTGGACGGGGTGGAGGCGGTCGCCATCTGCAAAGAATCCGGTCGGGAGGATTATGTACAGCCGGATGATCGTCCGAATCAGATTCGGGTGTCCAAGCGCCTGATCAATCCCGACTTTTGGCAGGTCTATGCCTTCCGTTTTTTGGCTGGTAAGCCCTTCTCGGCAGCTGAATTTGAGAGTGGAGTTCCCGTGGCTGTCATCACCCACCGGCTGGCTCGCCAACTATTTGGAGAAACCGATGTGGTCGGTCGGGAGATCAGTCTCCATTTCCATCGTTTTCGGGTGGTGGGTGTCGTGGAGGCCTGTTCACCCCTGATGGAGACCTGCTATGCCGATGTGTACATTCCCTTCACGACGCAGCAAGAGACCTCATCGGGATCGTATGGGGTAGGACCTTATCAGGCCATCGCTTTGGTGAAACGGGAGGCCTCCCTGTCGCAAGTCAAGGCGGAAGTAGATGAACGGCTGAGGCGATTTTCTTTGGCACTGGAGAAGGGGTGCCGTTTCACGACCCATGGCGGACCCGATCCGTTTTGGCAAAGTGTCTTCCGACGTTTTTCCAATGCAGCACCGGATATCCAGGCCGAGCTGTTCCAATATGGCGTTGTTTTGCTGTTGTTGCTGCTGATTCCGGCGGTCAGTCTGAGCGGTATGGCCGATTCGCGGATGAACCGTCATCGGTTAGAGTTGGGTGTCCGACGCGCTTTCGGTGCCCCCTGTTCGACCCTCTTCATGCAAATCCTTGTGGAGAACTTGCTCTACACCCTGTTGGGCGGCCTGTTGGGCTTGCTGATCAGTTTCGGGTTGGTTGAGTTGGTGAAAGGATGGCTCTTTTCGTCCACTATATCGTTCAACTCGCCCGGTGCTTGGTCAGCGATTGAGTTGCCTGCTGCCAGTCTGTTGAATCCGACGGTGTTTGTGATCGCCATCGTGGTCTGCTTTGTGTTGAATTTTCTTTCGGCAGCCATTCCGGCCTGGCGTGGTTCGAGACGGCCGATTGTCGAATCGTTGAACCAGCAAAAATAGGAGGAATGCACGATGAAAGTTTGGATACATATCGGAAAACAGTTGCTGAACAGCTGGCGTAGCCAGTTGGCGATTGGCATTGAGTTGGTGTTGGTGTTCGGTGTGACCTGGTACATGGTGAACTACTTTTTTGTGGAAATCTATAACGATCACCTGCCCGCAGGGTACGAGGTGGACCAGGTCTATCAAGTACGGATGACGACTTTGCCAGCCGAAGATCCGGCTTTTCAGCCCGCTGAGGAGGATACACTTCACATGCAGACCAACCTGCAACGGGTGATGGATCGGATCAGAGCCTATCCGGGTGTGCAATCGGTGGGTGTCAGCTACGGTTGCTCTTCATGGCCCTATGCCGATTGTTGGAATGGGAATGAGGTGGTGAACCTGTCCGATACCACGCGGACCACTCAGGTTTGTCAATACTGCATCCACGAACGGAGCCAGTTTCTGGAGGTCTTTCGATATCGGTCGGCCGTGGATGGACAATTGGTTCGAACCGAAGCGTTCGATTGGAATGATCCGCATGCCGTGCTGATCACCCGACAGGTGGAAAAGGATTTGATGGGAGAGGAGGTACCTGCAGGTGCTTCGATCGGATTGAAAATTCAATTCTCATGGAGCGGTACCGATCATTATCTTGAGATCAAAGGGGTCTTGCAGGATGTGAAACGATTTCCGGACCACCTCCCGCAGGGGTATATCTTTCTGCCGAATGGCAACAATCCCCAGTCGGTCGATGACCATGGTTTCTTTTTGCGCATCGATCCGAAGGTGGCTGGAGCCGCTTTTCAACAGCGATTTGAGTTGGATATGGCTCGGGAACTGCGCATGGGCAACCTCCACCTCCATTCGGTCCAGAACTTTGACGATCTGTTGCGGGAACATAATTTGAATTGGGGCAACACCTATAATTGGAATATTCGTGTCTTGCTGTTGGGTTTCTTGAGCTTGAATATCCTGCTCTGTGTGATGGGCACCTTTTGGTATCGGGTGAGCCAACGGCAGGGCGAGATCGGCTTGCGGATGGCCTTGGGCTCGACACGCGGACAGGTCAGAAGATGGCTGTTGTGCGAAGGTCTTTGCCTGTTGCTCTTCGTGACACCCGTAGCCCTCTTCATCGAGATGCAGTTGGCCGTGGCCGGGTTTGTCGATCTGCCCGTCTCGAATCCGCCTGCCGGTTATCTACCGGGTATTGCCTGGCTCCGTTTTCTGCTCACCAACCTGATCAGCTGGTTCCTGTTGGCCGGAGTGATCTGCTTGGCCATCTGGTTGCCGGCCACACGGGCGGCAAACGAGCATCCTGCCGTAGCTTTGGGACATGACATTTAAACGAGATAAGATATGAGAATCAAGATCATCATGGTGGGTTTGTTCGCTTGGGCGGCTACGATGCAGGGGGCGGAAACGGCTGCTCCCCTGCGGCTGACCCTGCAGCAGGCCATCCAGCGGGCACAGCTCCATTCGGTGGATGCTGCCGTGGCACGCAATGAGTTGCGCACGGCCTATTGGGAGTATCGCACCCATCGGGCAGACCAGCTGCCGGAGGTACTGTTCACCGGCACATTGCCCTCCTATTATAAACAGTATGCCAAGTACCAGCAGTCGGACGGCTCCTACACCTACGTGCCGAACAACACCTTGGGACTGAATGGGGAGATCTCCATCCAGCAGAATATTGCCTTGACCGGCGGTCAGGTCTCCCTCAATACCTCCCTCGACTTTACCCGTCAGTTGGGCTCCGGATCCTACAACGAGTTCATGAGTGTGCCGGTGCGCCTGACGCTCTCGCAACCGATCTTCGGTGTGAACGACCAGAAATGGAAACGTCGCATCGAGCCGGTGCGCTACGAGGAGGCGAAGGCCACTTTCATGGAGCAGGTCGAGCAGGTGACGCTCACCACCATCAATCATTACTTCAACCTGCTGTTGGCCGGAGAGAACCGTTCGATCTGCCAGCAGAACCTGCAGAATGCCAACAAGCTCTACGACATTGCCGTGGCGAAACGGCAGATCGGCCATATCTCGGAGAGCGAGCTGATGCGCCTGAAGCAGTCCGCCCTGCAAGCCAAGGGTCGGCTGACCGAGGCTGAGAGCAATTACGACGCGAAGATGTTTCAGTTGCGATCCTTCCTCGGGCTGAGCGAGCAGGATGTGATCGAGCCCGTTGTGCCCGAACCGGTCGAAGGCATCCGCATGGACTATCAGGAGGTGTTGCTCAAGGCACACGAGAACAATGCCTTTGCCAAGAATATCCGGCGCCGGCAGTTGGAGGCCGACTACGATGTGGCCATTGCTAAGGGCAATCGGCAAAGTATCAACCTCTTCGCCTCGGTTGGCTACACGGGTAAGGACCGTACGATGGCGGGGGCCTTCAACCCCCTGAAAGATAATCAGGTGGTGGAGATCGGTCTCTCCATCCCCCTGCTTGATTGGGGCAAGCGGAAAGGCAAGGTGAAGGTGGCGGAGTCCAACCGCGAGGTGGTGCTTTCGAAGATCCGCAAGGAGGAGATGGACTTCAACCAGGACATTTTCCTCTTGGTGCAGAATTTCAACAACCAGGCCGACCAGCTGGAGATCGCCGCCCAGGTCGATACGCTGGCGGAGAAACGGTATCACACCTCCATCGAGACCTTCCTCGTCGGGAAGATCAACATCCTCGACCTGAACGATGCGCAGAGCTCCAAGGACGAGGCCAAGCAGAAACATGTGCAGGAGCTCTTCTATTATTGGTACT
Source organism: Parabacteroides distasonis (assembly GCA_021531775.1). Lineage (GTDB taxonomy): Bacteria > Bacteroidota > Bacteroidia > Bacteroidales > Tannerellaceae > Parabacteroides. Next base: position 31,494 of record JAFBIU010000025.1, read on the forward strand.
ATTTCTACAACATTCGGAGCATAACCTTGTATGATTTCCTGAATCGATGTAATTTAGACGCCGATTTTGAAGCGATCGTGAAACAATGATAAATTTACAGGCAAGATGATACTGATAGTGGATGACGATGCGGGGGTACGCACGTCGCTCTCCTTTCTCTTGAAACGGGCTGGTTTTCAGGTGGAAGCAGTGGCTGGACCCAAAGAGGCGATTGCGGCCGTACGCGGGCTGCAACCCGAACTGGTCTTGATGGATATGAACTTCACCTTGACCACGACGGGCGAGGAGGGGCTCCAGCTGTTGCGGCAGGTCAAGGCCCTCTGCCCCGATCTGCCGGTCATTCTGATGACCGCCTGGGGATCGATCGCTTTGGCGGTCAAGGGGATGCAGGCGGGAGCCTTCGATTTCGTCACGAAACCCTGGAATAACCTGGCCCTGCTGAATTCGATCCGGACGGTCTTGGAGCTGAAGGAGCAGAAGCAGGTCGCTGCCGAACCATTGGACCGGGGTGTGGCCGACCGGCAATTCCATTTCGACAAGATCGTCGGCCGTTCGAAGCCGCTGATGGAGGTGTTGGGCACCGTGGCACGGGTGGCCCCCACACAAGCCTCGGTCTTGGTGACGGGCGAGAGCGGAACCGGTAAGGAGCTGATTGCCGAAGCCATTCATGCCAACAGCCCCCGCCGGCAGGCATCGTTTGTCAAGGTCAATTTGGGCGGACTCTCCCAAAGCCTCTTCGAAAGCGAGATGTTCGGCCACAAGAAGGGAGCCTTCACCGATGCCTATGTCGATCGCGTCGGACGTTTCGAGCTGGCCCACGGAGGAACCATCTTCCTCGACGAGATCGGCGATCTGGAGCTCTCCTGCCAGGTGAAGCTGTTGCGGGTCCTGCAGGATCAGACCTACGAGATGTTGGGTGACAGCCATCCCCGCAAGGTGGATGTGCGGGTGGTGAGCGCGACCAATCGGGATTTGGCGGCGATGGTGGCCAATCGTACCTTCCGCGAAGATCTCTTCTACCGCATCAACCTGATCACCGTCCATCTGCCGTCCTTGCGTGAACGGCGGGAGGACATTCCCCTCTTGGCGCGCTACTTTGCCGACCGACAGGTCGAACAGAACGGCTTGCCGCCGGTGGAATTTTCTGCCGATGCACTGACCTACCTGAGTCGCTTGCCCTTCCCCGGCAACATCCGCGAGTTGAAGAATCTGGTGGAACGCACCATCTTGGTCTCCGGCAAGTCCCGTTTGGAGGTGGCCGATCTGGAGCAACAGGGGGGAGCCGTCGCAACCCATCCGACAGCCCACACCTCGTTGGACGGGCTGACCCTCGACGAACTGGAGCATCAGACCATCCTGCGTGCGCTGGAGACCCACGAGGGCAACCTGTCCCATGTGGCGACCGCCTTGGGCATCAGCCGGGCAGCCCTCTATCGCCGGTTGGAAAAATATGGCATTCAAGTCGATAAATAACCCCTCAATCACCTCCCGACCATGCGCATCCGGAATTATTTCTTTTGGCTGACGGCTCTCTGGGTAGTAGCGGTGACCCTCCTGTTGTACCAGGTGTTCTATGCCGCCGCACTGCCGACCTTCTTTCTGTTGGAGGGGCTGGTGCTGGTGGCCGTCTGCCTGTGGTTCCGTTTCTATCGACGGGTCGTGAAACCCCTCTATCTGCTTGGCAACGGTATGGATCTGCTGAACGAACAGGATTTTGCCTCCCGTTTGGGGCGGGTCGGACAGCAGGAGGCCGATCGGGTGGTGGAGGTCTTCAACAAGATGATGGATCAGCTGAAGAACGAGCGGTTGCAGGTGCGCGAGCAGAACCAGTTTTTGGATCTGCTGATCCAAGCCTCGCCCATGGGGGTACTCATCTGCGATCTGGACGACCGGTTGTTGTCGCTCAATCCCGCCGCCTGCCGCCTGTTGGCGGTGAGCCGTCGGGGCGAGTGGATCGGCAAGTCGCTGCAGGAGTTGGACAATCCCTTGGTGGAGGAGTTGCGCGAGATCCCCATGGATCAAAGCCGGACCATCCGCCTGGGCGATGCCAGCATCTACAAATGTACCCATTCCTCCTTCATCGACCAGGGCTATCAGCACCCCTTCTTTCTGGTCGAGAGTCTGACGGAGGAGCTCTTCAAGGCCGAGCGGAAGGCCTACGAGAAGGTGATCCGGATGATTTCGCACGAGGTGAACAACACGATGGCGGGCATTACCTCTACCTTGGACACGTTGGAGAGCACCTTCCACGGCGATCCCGACATGACGGACATCTGCGAGGTGCTGCAGGTTTCGATCGACCGCTGCTACGGGTTGAGCCGTTTCATCACCCGCTTTGCCGACGTGGTGCGCATTCCTGAACCCTTCTGTCAGTCGGTCGAACTGAACAGTCTGGTGACCAACTGCTCCCGTTTCATGGAACAGCTCTGTCAAGAGAGGTCGATTGCCTTGAAATGGGATTTGTGCCCCGTCTCTCCGGTGGTTTTCCTGGATGCTGCCCTCTTCGAGCAGGTGCTGCTCAACATCCTCAAGAATGCCGCCGAGTCGATCGGGGAGGGTGGAGGCATCATCGAGTTGCGTACGGTGGCAGAGCCGGCCGGTGTGGAGATCATCGACAATGGGCGAGGCATCGACAAGGAGACCGAATCCAAACTCTTCACCCCTTTCTTCTCCACCAAACCGGATGGACAGGGGCTGGGACTGATCTTCATTCGCGAGGTGCTGGAGCGTCATCGGTGCAGCTTCTCGTTGCGCACCTATGCCGACGGGTGGACCCGTTTCAAGATTACCTTTCCCCTGAGAAAAAACCGGCCATAAGGAGTAACGCTTGGCCATAAGGACAAATGCTTGGCTGCAAGGATCAAAAACCTTACGGTAGGGAAATGCCTGCGGTAGGGACAAAAAAAATCTTGCTGTCCGCAGACAACAAGATTACGTAGTGAGGGTGAAAGATGGGGCTCGAACCCACGACCCTTGGAACCACAATCCAATGCTCTAACCAACTGAGCTACATTCACCATGTTTCGTTTTAACGGGTGCAAAGATAGGGAACTTTTTTGAATCTGCAAGGGCTTTCTCCAAAAAAAGTTCCCCGATTTTTTCAGATTAGCGGTAGATCGCCTTCTTGCCCGCCAATAACGTATTGCGCATCAGGGAGATGATCGTCATCGGACCGACACCGCCCGGCACCGGTGTGATGTACGAACACTTCGGAGCTACCTCGTCGAACTTCACGTCGCCTGTCAGCTTGAAGCCACTCTTGGTCTTGCTGCTCGGCAGACGGGTCGTACCTACATCCACCACGACGGCTCCCTCCTTGACCATGTCGGCCTTCACAAATTCGGGAACACCCAAGGCCACGATCAGGATGTCGGCCATGCGGCACATCTCTTGCAAGTTCTCCGAACGGCTGTGGCAGACCGTCACGGTGCAGTTGCCCGGATAGGCCTTCTGCATCATCAGGGTAGCCATCGGCTTGCCGACAATGTTGCTGCGTCCCAGCACGACACAATGCTTGCCCTGTGTCTCGATCTGATAACGCTTCAGCAGTTCCAGGATACCGGCCGGGGTAGCCGACACGAAGCAGGGCAATCCGATGGACATCCGTCCCACATTGATCGGATGGAAACCATCCACATCCTTCCGGTAGTCGATGGCCTCGATCACCTTCTGCTCGGAGATGTGCTTCGGCAACGGCAGCTGTACGATGAAACCGTCGATGTCGTCATCGTGGTTCAGCTCATCCACCTTGCGGAGCAACTCCTCTTCCGTCACATCCGCCTCGTAACGGATCAGGGTCGATTTGAAACCGATCTCGGCACAGGCCTTGACCTTGGCAGCAACGTATGTTTCGCTACCTCCATCGTGACCCACCAGAATCGCAGCCAAATGGGGTACCTTGCCGCCGGCTGCCTGGATTTGGGCCACCTCTTCGGCCATCTCGCGTTTCATCTGTGCGGAGACAGCCTTTCCATCCAATAGTTGATAGCTCTTTTCTTCCATATACCTATATTATATGATTATCTTCTGAATCCCGGTTTGAAAGAGGGCATCGATGGCATCTTGAGCTTGCTGCCCGGCTTCATGGCCGACAGCATACGCATCATCTTGCGGGTCTCCTCAAACTGCTTCAGCAATTTGTTCACCTCCTGAATCGTGGTACCGCTACCTTTGGCGATACGCTGGCGACGGGAAGCATTCAGAATGGCCGGATTCGACCGCTCCTCCGGTGTCATGGAGTAGATGATGGCTTCGATGCTCTTGAAGGCATTGTCGTCGATCTCCACATCCTTCAGGGCCTTGCCCACACCCGGAATCATGGAGGCCAGCTCCTTCAGGTTACCCATCTTCTTGATCTGCTGGATCTGCGAGATGAAGTCGTTGAAGTCGAACTGGTTCTTGGCGATCTTCTTCTGCAGGCGTTTGGCCTCCTCTTCGTCGTACTGCTCCTGTGCACGCTCTACCAACGAAACGATATCACCCATACCCAAAATACGGTCGGCCATACGTTCGGGGTGGAACACATCCAGGGCCTCCATCTTTTCACCCGTACCGACAAACTTGATCGGCTTCGTCACCACGGTACGGATCGAGAGGGCGGCACCACCACGGGTATCACCGTCGAGCTTCGTCAAGACAACGCCGTCGAAATCCAAGCGTTCGTTGAACTCTTTGGCCGTGTTGACGGCATCCTGACCGGTCATCGCATCCACGACAAACAGGGTCTCGGAGGGGTGGATGGCAGCCTTGATGGCGGCAATCTCCTGCATCATCTGCTCATCGACAGCCAGACGACCGGCGGTATCGACGATCACGACATCGTTGCCCTTGGCTTTGGCCTGCTGGATCGCATGGACCGCAATGTCCACCGGATTCTTGCTGTCCAACTCCATATAGACGGGTACCCCCACCTGTTCGCCGACCACGCGCAACTGCTCGATAGCGGCCGGACGATAGACGTCGCACGCCACCAACAACGGCTTCTTGTTTTTCTTTGTCTTCAACAGGTTGGCGAGCTTGCCGGAGAACGTCGTCTTACCGGAACCCTGCAAACCCGACATCAAGATGATGGCCGGTGCACCCTCGAGGTTCACATCCGTAGCTGTGCCACCCATCAGGGAGGCCAACTCGTCGTGTACAATCTTTACCATCAATTGGCTCGGCTTCACCGATGTGAGCACATTCTGACCCAATGCTTTAGCCTTCACCGTGTCGGTGAAATTCTTGGCAACCTTATAGTTGACGTCGGCATCCAACAATGCCTTGCGCACATCTTTCAGCGTTTCGGCCACATTGATCTCCGTGATCCGGCCTTCACCCTTCAACAGTTTAAACGATCTGTCTAATCTTTCGCTTAGATTTTCAAACATATTCGCTGTATGATCTATTTATGATTTTTTTCTTCTTTGGTGGGCAAAGATACAACAAAAAACTGAGACTGACGCTTTCCCCTCTTCTATAATTAGTAGGGAGCCCCAAATCGGTGCAGTATGCAAATGCAAATTGCTTCGATTTGACATGTGACATTTGACATTTTTAGGGTGGAAACAGCAGGATGTTTCGCAGATTATATTTACATTTGCAACATGAGAAAAGAACGTAAAGAGACTGTTTTGTCGGAAACAGGTAAATTTCTGATCGACATTGCTAAATTAGTTTTTGGTGGTGTTATTCTCGCTGGCATAATGAAGTATGAAAATATAAATCCGTGGTTGCTTTTTAGCATCGGAGGAATTGTTGTACTCATTTGCTTTTTGACTGGATTATTATTGACAGTTTTATCCAAAAGAAAGGAGAACTAAAATGGGACTGATTGTTTTTTTAGCGGTTGTGGGAGTTCTTGTAGCTTGTGTAGGTGTTTGGGGACTCATCGAACTCCGTAAGGAGGCAATGCATTAAATTAGAAAAACGTATGGATCAATCGAAAATGACAAGGGAAGCAATCCCTCCATTTTTATTCATCAAATTGATTTGATCAAATCCCCAATGACCTGCCGCCTATTGGACCCTGTGCGGCGATGGCTCACATGAATCCAGAATGAGGGGGAGGTACGGGACAAACGCTCCTTGATCAGCTGATCGAAGGGGAGATGATCCCGCATCCAACGGAACCAGGCCTCGCCGGTCTGCGGATCCGGCACACGGATGTCGGCCGCTTCACCTTTCAGATGTTGCGATTGGGAAGAACCACCGACGGCCCGGTTGAGGGCTGGGCAGCGGTAGCCCGAATTGAGCTGGATGGGGATCCCAGCGTGCTGGCGCAAGGGCTCCAGAATGGTTTTGCAGAGGCTCCGGATATTCTCCAAAATTTCACTGCCGCATTCATTGGCCCCTCCATTGCTCGGCTGGCCGTTCAACGGAATGTGATTGTCGATGCCCTTTGCAAGGGCCGTGGAGGAGTACTCAAACTCCTCCAAAGAGAAATGTTCAGTAAGTTTCATACAGATTGAAAAGGAAAGGGTTGGTAGTAGGAGACTGATCGTTACAGGTCAGGAGCGGGAAAGCCCGTGTCGGACAACGCTCCGCAGCAGATAGGCGGAGAGCAGACCGACGACCAACAAAAAGGTGGTGCGTGAAAGCCGGTCGAACCAGGTGAGCGGAGTCGTGATTTCCTTCACCACCTCCACCTCCTGGAGAACCGAAACCGTATCGACTTGGACGATCCGAACCGTATCATGCAGGAGCTGGTAGCGATATTCATACCGGATTGTCTCGTCGTAAACTGTATCAGCCTGCTGCCGGACGGTGCGCCAGTGGTCGATGTAGATACTGTCGTAGCGGATCGTTTGCTGACGCACACTGTCCTGATGATAGCTGCTCCGGGCGTACTGACGGTCGGATTGCGTGACCCGACAACCACAGAGCAACAGACAGAGCAGCCACAGAGACAGGCCGGTGGAAAAGCAGCAGGGCCGTTTCATACCTTCACAGTCACTTCACGGATCGTCAACATCACCGGCATCTTTTGCCGGCATTGCTCCTTGATACGGTTGACCAGCTGGTCGAAATAGGCCCGCGGATGCGTGATGCAACCCGTCACCAACCGTTCGCCCACCAAGAGACGTCCATCCTGCTGGTTGTGTACCCCATTCCCCGGCCGAATCATCGGACAAAAACGGGGCAGACGGCTGTTGTTCAGAAAGAATTGCGGATGATCCCAGCAACAATGGTTACAGTCCCGCAGGCCACGCTTGCCCAAGTCGGTCGGGCCGATGAGCGGCATTTTCCGCTTGAAATGCTTGCAGTAGGCCAACGTGACGAGGTATTCGCCCGACGGAAGACAAGCCTCCGTATGTTCCAACGTGTCGCAGATCTTGCAGCCCTCGATGTAGAGCTGACCCTCTGCCGTTTCTCCTTGCCTGGAGTATCGTGATAAATTGATTTGTAACATAATCTATAATTGGTATGGATAATCAGTAAAATATAGGACATGCACTATTCATTTGACATGTGACATTTGACATTTGACACGGACGTACTGGTCCGAATAATCCTTGCATTCCTCCGGCAACTGATGGCGGACGATCTGTGGCAACCGTTCCCGCAGCTGGAGGAAGAGCCGTTCGCCCGGCCGGTCCTGATCGGGATACATGTGGAGGTTCACGCCCTGCAACAGAGCCAAGTCCTCCTCCTTCAGCAACGTGGCACTCGGGATGGCGATCGCCTTGTGTCCGTCCGACAACATGCTCCAGCAGTCGCTCGCTCCTTCGCAGATGAAGAGCGGTTCCGACGGCTTCAGCATCGGCAGGATTTGCAGTCCATAGATCGGGCAACGTTGTCCCTTCGGGAACCGGAATCGGGGCAGGGAGGGTCGCCCTTCTCCCGAACCAGCCTGTTGCGGAACCGACCCTCTTTCCGTCGGTCCGGTCGTTGGTGAGGAGGGCTGCAGTCCTTCTCCCGAACCGGCCTGTTGTGGAACCGACCCTCTTTCCGTCGGTCCAGTCGTTGGTGAGGAGGGCTGCAGCCCTTCTCCCGAACCAGTCGTTGGTTGAACCTCCTCCTTCCGGTAATCCAGGTTGCGCCACTGCATCCCGATCAGTTGCCCATCCACCCCGAAATAGGGGATGAGGAGCCAGTGGACTCCCCGCTGGTCGCAACTGCTACTCAGCCGGCACCAGCGGACCACCCGCTCATCCAACCGACGCACCTCGAAGAGAAACGCCCTTGCCGCGTCCGACAACACCGGGTGAGCCACCGCTTCCGCCCACCGTTTCAGGTCCGTAGCCGAAGGACCCTGTTCCACTTCCGGCAGTGGAGCCGGCCGACGAATCGGGATCGGCTTCACCAACCGCCATCGCTCCGCACGTTGCTCCTCATCGACATAGACCCCGAAGCGGTTGCCCAACCAGCGGCAAGCCTCCACGAACGGGAGGTTCAGCTGGTGCATGGCCAGGTCGATCGGACCACCCGAAGCCCCACAGGCATAACACTTGAAGCGGTTCGTCCGCAGGTTGAAGGTGAGCGAAGGGTGCCGGTCGTCGTGGAACGGACAGCGGCACCGATGACGCACCACCTCCAGTCCCACTTCGCCAGCCACCTGCTCGACCGGCAATCCCTTCAACCGGTCAATCGTCTCCTGCGGGATCATGGCTCCAGTTTCCGATAGACATTTTTCGACACCTCCTCGATCAGCCCCAAGTTCTTCCACAGGCTGATGAAATGGCGCACATCCGTCTTCATCTGCTGCTGTTCGATGAGCAACGACAGCTGGTCGCGCGTAAACTTCTCGGTGCAGCAGTCGTAGAGTTTCGGCTTCGACCCTTTGCCCGCGCCCGATGGAGTGACCCGTTTCGCATGCAGCTCGTCATACACGTCGCCCCAGCGGTCCAGCAGCCCCTGCATGATGTATTCGCTTAGGAAACGGTAGATTTGCAGACACTGCTCGCGTCGCTCCTCCTCCGTCCAGTCCCGTTCGGGATCCAGCTGGTAGAGGTAGTAGCAGAGAGCCGTCGCCCGAAAGGCACTCACTGAAGCACGGATGCGGAACACCTTCACCGACTCGCGGTTACACTTCGCATACTCCCTGCCTTTGCGATGGATGAACTCCCGGCAGGCATCGTCGATCCAGCCCATGTCCAACTCCAGCGTGGGAGCCAACGAACCGTCCGGATTGTAGGTGTCGTCCATCATCTTCTGCAACGTCTGGTCGATCATCCGTCGCTGCAGTTCCGTAAAGGGCTGGAATAGTTCGTCGTCGTTCTCCACCTGGTTGTCGATCGGGCAGAGGATGCACCGGGTGATGTTTCCCCCTTCGATCGACTCCCGGTCGTAATACTTGTCTACCGCCGAGGGGGTGGCACAAAACATCGAGCAGATGTTGATGTCCGTAATGGCCGAGTGGGAATTGTCGCTGGCGAAATCCATGCCGAACAGCGATCCCAAGTCGTAGGCCGTGCGCATGATCGTCCGCAAGTTGGAGTAGCCCGCCTTGCCTGCATCCGTCACCTGGGCCAGCTCTTCGGCAAACATCCAGAAGGTGAGTGTGTCGCCCAAGAAACGGTCGTGGTTGTCGGCACGCTTCGTCAGCATCGTCTTCGAGATGGTCGGCGGGATGACCCGGATCGACGTATGCGGCTCCTCCTCCATGCGCTCGTTCGCCTTGCGACGTCGTTTCCGCTCGCGATACTCCTGTTCGATGCGTCGCTGGAGCTTGTCGCGCGCCTTGAGTGTGCCATCCATGATCAGCCGTTCGATGTCGGCCGCAAAACTCTTGCCCGAACTCTGTTCACCCTCGACAATCACCTGCACCAAGAGGGCATGCAGACGCATCGGATCGTGGTAGTAATGGATCCGGACGCGGGTAGCCAAGGCACAGAGTGGAGCCAGCAGGGCGATGTACGAGGGGATCTTGCGCGACTGCGGTGCGTTGGCTACCACCTGCCGAAAGACAGGTGGTAGCAGCTCTACAGGGGGCAGTGGATAGGAAAACGGCTTCATACCTCTGCCTCCCTCATTTGCTGTTCGATGATTCCTAAGGCCTCTATCATCTCCCAGTAGAGGGGTCGGGCCATCTCGAAGGAACTGCAGGAGTTTTTCACTTCAAACGCCTTGAAGTGAAGCTGATACTTGCCGTTCTGCCGATGCACCAGGCTACAGTACTTTCCTTCGTAGAGCTTCAGGTTGCGATGCTGGCGTGTATGCCTCACCGCCTCTTCGAAACAGAACCCCTTCTTGGTTCTACTGATGATGCCCTGAAGGCACTCGTTGACTGTCAGCTCATCCTGCTGCTGGAAGGAGCATGACAGCTCCACATTTTTATAGACTTTCTTTTTCATAAAAACATCAATTTATACTGTTATTTTTTTTTCTGTGAATCATGCCATCGGTGTAGCGGGAAACAACCGGTCGAGCTCCTCCTCGCTGGTTTCCGGAACCCTCGACCGGAATTGCAACGGACGGATCACCGACGGATCGCTGCCATCATCCTGAATAAGCCCCGTTTTCGTGAGATAAAGGAACGAAGCCCACAGGGTCACGTTGGCTGGCGGGTTGACCTCGCCACGCTCCAAGTAGTCCAGCAGTGCGCAACAAAGTTTCACTTGTGCCGGCTTTTTCAGCACCCGCAGGATGGGTCGGACCGCCTCCTGCTGCTCCGGTTTCAGATACTCAAACAGGGCCACCTGGAAGGACCAGGGGTAAACATTTTTTTCTTTCATATTTTTCTGTTATTTTCGATCGTTTTGTCCTCCGGGAAAGCCTCACGACACTGGCGCCTTCCGGTCCGAGGTTGTCTCCCGGAGGATCTGCTGCAAAGGTAGAAGGGGGCCATTGAATATACTGAGACCTCGGTATATTTAGGGCTTATCCCTACTTAATGCAATGTTTATCAGTTGTTTATTACTATTCTGATAATGTTGGACAGCTCCTCTTTCTCCCCTCTGTTCAGGCAATAGCGGTCCTTCGACGAATAGCTCGCCTTGGGTTTGTCGTCCGGCTTCAGCAGCTCCATCCGCCGGTGCAGGTCGGGCAGACTGAACTCCGGCCGATAGACCCGTTTCTGTTGCAGCACTTCCACGGCGGCCGTCACCCGGTACCAATTCGGGTTCCCACTGGTTTGGGTGTACCGATAGAGGAAAAAGAGGTCGCCAAGTTTCTCGGAGCGCAAGATCGTCTCCCAGATGGCGCGGATGTGGGGGTGGTACGCCTCTTCGGCACAATCATCGATCCGCGCGACATAGGTCAGAATGGTCTGGATCGACTCCTCCCGTTTGTCCGCTTCGCTCAGCGGCACAGCAGCTGGAACGCTTCTTCCGTCCGTTGGATCCTTCGTTTGGCTGAGGTCATTTCCCGTTGCCAAAGCAGCTACCTGGTTCATCACTTGTGCCGGCAAAACGAACAGCCGGCCTTCGCGTGCGGCCTGACGCAAAGCCTCCACCTGTTGGAACATCTCTTCGCGAACGCGCACTAATTTCATTAAATCTAAATTCTTCATACTCAACTTTTTTTTGAAGTTGAGCGCGAAGGAAAATGAACTGTAGAACCACATTGAACTGGTTCAAAAGAACTCAGTTCAAAATTCAGTTCATGTTACGAGCCCAGTTACGTTCAGACCCGTGCATTCCTGAATGGTGGTTTTTGAGGGGCAGATCTGCCGTGCAATCCCACCAATGTGCTTAATGATTTTTAAGTGGGGGATGATCCCAAATATGGATACCAAATCATGTCAGATACCTATATCGTCAACGACATCAAGGCGGAACTGCGAACAGCCGGTGAGGAGAGTTGACTCTGTCCGTTCAGAAAAAGAATGGATGGATTTAAATATTTCTTTGTCTTACCGTTGCAGAGTCTCGTGGATTATATCTACATTTGCAATGGTAAAGAAATTGACATATTAAAGAAACTCTTTTTATATGTAATGGAGAAATATGAAAACAAGAGCTGAATACATCCAAATTATTCGAGATCATGCTCCGGAACTTCAAAAAAGATTCGGCATTCGATTCTTGTCCATGTTCGGATCCGTTGCCCGGAATGAACACAAGGAGGGAAGTGATGTTGATTTGTTCGCCCAAATGCCAAGTAAATTCTATAATTATATGGAGGCTTCAGATTATCTGCAATCTATACTCGGTTGCAGTGTGGATTTGATATGTGACCATAAAAATTTACGTCCGTTTTTCCGCAATCAAATAGAACACGATGGAATCATTATCTTTGCAACAGAGGAAAATAGTCATAGATTTGCTGATGCAAATTGATCAGGCAATTGACAATCTTATCGATTGGAACAAAGAATACAGCATGGCCGATGACTTACTGAAATCCCCTTCTGGGATGAAAACCTTGGCGGCCGATTGCATGCTGATTGAGGCTATAGGTGAAAGTATTAAGAAAATTGATGTGAAAACTAATGGTCAGTTGCTGATACTCAGAAATGAAATTCCTTGGAATCAGGTGAAAAGAATGCGCGATCACATTGCTCATGGCTATTTTGATATAAATGTGGATTTTATTTGGGATGTGATTCAGAATGATATCGATCCATTAAGGGAAGCCATTTTGTATTTTATCAAATATTTGGATGAGATTGAATGAGATTCCAGAGACCAGCCATGTTTAGGATGTCATCTGATTTGCGGAAAGCAAGAAAATGAGGAAAAATAGTGGAGATTGTGTGAAAAGTGTTACCTTTAGGGCCTAAACGTGCTAAATCTTGGCATGTATATAAAACAGTACCGAAAATTAATCTATAAATAACATGGAAAATACCGTCAAAAACACTGGTAAAGAGAAGTCAGATATGCTGACGATGTTGGAGAATCTGGAACGGATGTTCGTATCCGCCCAGCAGTGTCTAAATGAGTATGCGCGTGATGCCCTGCTGAAAGCCTTGGCCATCGAAGCTGAGACTTTGACCTTGAAGATGCAGGCCATGTTGACGCAGTGGAAGTGGTTTTTGCCTTTCAAAGAAGCCTGTGATGTTGAGTTTGATGTTTGGGAAGGGCAGGTTGGTCATTGGCTGGTCGAATTACAAAATTCACTACCGTGCATTGATAATCAAGGTAAGCAGTTTATTGCAAGTGCTTCTTTCCTATTCGATCTTTATTTACTATGGAAGATACGTCCAGCACAGGGTATTTCTGCCGAGTTGGAATCCTTTCTACATTGGAATAATTTGCCTATTAATCTTCCGTCAGGAGAGTTTCGGGGACACAGTGGAAAATCGTGGCACACCAACAACCGTCAAACATTGGAAACAATAAAAAACAATGATGATGATTGTTTGGGTGAGATAAGCCGATACTGTGTTGAAATTCTGAAAGAGGATATTAAGACTCAGTGTAATTCGATCTCTAAGAAGCAGTTGCTGGGAACAGATGACTGGGGCGCACAAGAAGGCGTGGAGGAACTCTTTAAAACTAATGATGTCAATTTTGAATTGAACAAACAATATTATATACGGTCATTGTACAATCTGTATGTTGTATTATCTAAAATATCAGCATATACAAAAGAATTATGGCCTGATGTACAACTTCGACGACTCAGTTACTTTGTTATATCTCATTATTGCCAAAATTTGGGTGCTATTGCCAGAAAAAAAGTATCCCTATTGGTAAAATCTTGGCCTCAATCAACAATTAAGGACAACGTGCAGCAACAGAAAGAATTGTTGCAGGCACAGTTGATGAAAAACAGATGGGGACAAAAGTTGGAGAAGTATATAGACTTTAATGATCCGCAATTGTCCGAGACTGCCGGCTTTGGTTGGTTTCTTTATGAAAACCGGCAGATATTGGAGATTGCAGATGTACGGGCGATTTATAAGATTTGTTCCGAGATTTGTGAGTGGAACAAACTTATATATCCGGATGAGGAACAGCTGCCCGATCTGCCGGCTATGCCTCGTCAGCTGAACAACGATGAACAAAAGATTCTCGATCAGTTGATGGACTTGGCAGAAATAGGCGATTGGACGCAGGGGGCGACCGTCGAGTCCATTCAGGCTGGTCTTAAGCGAGCGTTGGGAGTCGGTGATCCATTGCCGAAGGAGCTTCAATCGCAGAGCGAGCAGCTTTGGACATTATTCAAGAAACGTGACAATTGTGATGCGGAAAAGAGCCTGCGGGTGACTTGGCTCAACATAGCTGGCTGGAGTGTCAATAAGAGGATATTGAAGGGAGGTACTGATAATGATATTTGCAAAAGATTTTTTCCGAATTGTGGTGATAAAGACTATATGAATGTTTCAAGAGGACGTAAAGATTCTGTGAAGACTTTTGTTGAAATTCATAAACTACTGGAAACCTGCCTGTTGCCTAAACAGTCTTGAGAGAAAAATGTCACATTGTCAAATGTCAAATGTCATATCGAAGCGATTGTTTTTGTGCAATCGCCTCTTTCTATCTAAAGATATAGTTAAATATATATAATATAAATATAATAATATAATATAATAAGAATATAATAGGAAGAATAGGGGACGTTGCACATCTCCATTTGCTTCGATTTGACATGTGACATTTGACATTTATCTCTCAAGACCGATTTCCCCTCTTCACCCTCGTTGACTGGGAAACTCTTCTCCTCCTTGGCAGGGAAACTCTTCTTCCTCTTAGCAGGAAAATGACCTTCCAGACGTTTCCTCTCTCCTTCCCGTTCAGCTGGGGGATCAGTGAAGACCGCCTCCGTTCATTACTTATCACCAACCCTTGTCTTCAGTAGAGGCTTTTTGGGAGGGGCCTTTTGAAAGCCGATTGGCAACGCTTGGTCATATCGAGAAAAAATAGTAGTTTTGCGGAAAAGGGAAACGAATGATGAGTCAGACAGCTATATTATCTAAATATAGGGTTCTATGAGCAAACGGACCTGTCGGAAGAGAATAGGTTAAATGAACACCTTACCATTGTTAATCATGGAAGTATTGTTAAACTAACAAATCAAATAGATGAAAAGAAGATTGTTTTTTCTGTTTTTGAACTGTACCATTGCATTGACCATGATGGCACAGAGTACCGAGAGACTTCTGCTGGACGGGTGGAGGTTCCATAAAGGTACGGCACAGGGGGCTGAGCAGGCAGCCTTCGATGACAGCG
This sequence comes from Parabacteroides distasonis, assembly GCA_021531775.1. GTDB lineage: Bacteria > Bacteroidota > Bacteroidia > Bacteroidales > Tannerellaceae > Parabacteroides. The sequence goes on from JAFBIU010000025.1 coordinate 46,532, forward strand.
GGTGGCAACAAGTGAGCATCCCGCACGACTGGGCCATCGACGGTCCTTTTGACAAGGAGGTCGACAAACAGGTGGTGGCCATTGTGGAGAATGGCGAGCAGAAGGCCACGGAAAAGACCGGCCGAAGCGGTTCGCTGCCCTGGATAGGAGAGGGCTGGTACCGCACCGAATTTACGATTCCAGCAGGTTATACCAGCGGTGAGCTGATCTTCGACGGTGCTATGGCTGAGCCCCATGTGTGGGTCGATGGCAAGGACGTGGGCTACTGGGCGTTCGGATACAACGTGTTCAGCCTGCCGTTAGGTCAGGAATTCATGACACCGGGAAGCCACACCCTGGCTGTGCATCTGCAGAACGTGGAAGAATCCAGCCGATGGTATCCGGGGGCTGGCCTCTACCGCCCTGTGCGGCTGGTGCTCCACAAGGAGGTGTACATCGACCGCTGGGAAACCTTTGCCCGGACCACTCGCTTGGAGGGCATCTCAGCCGACCATACCCAGGCTGAACGGGCCAGAATGACGGTCAGTAGTGCGGTTGTGGCACCGGCCTACGACGGCAAGCTGTCGGTCACTCATACGCTACTGGATGCAAACGGAAAGCCCGCAGCAAAGAGTCAGCGAACTTTGTGGAAGAACTTCAGCCAGTCGGTACAGACCCTGGATGTGGACCATGCGCTCCTGTGGAGCCCGGAACATCCCGTTCTCTATACCCTGGTCACGGAGGTGCACCGCGATGGCCAGCTGTGGGACCGGCAGGAGACCCAGGTGGGCATCCGGCTGGCGGAATACAACCAGCAGGGATTCTTCCTCAACGGTGAACAACGCAAGTTCAAGGGGGTGTGCCTCCATCACGACATGGGACCGACGGGTACGGCCTTCTACAAGGATGCCTTCCGCCGTCAGGTGCGCCTGCTCAAGGAGATGGGCTGCGATGCCATTCGTACTTCGCACAACACACCCTGCCCCTGGCAGCTGGACATCTGCGACGAGATGGGTATGCTGGTGATGGCGGAGAGTTTCGACATGTGGAAGAACCCCAAATGCAAGAATGGATATGCTCGCTTCTTCGATGAGACTGACACCGAGAGTGTCAATGCCGACGGACAGAAGTGGTACCTGCGCGACATCAGCAACCTGGTACGTGTCAACCGCAACCACCCCTGCATCGTCATGTGGAGCATTGGCAACGAGGTGCCTGAGCAGGGTTCTGCCGACGGACTCTACTTCAGCACCATGATGCAGGATCTCATTCACCGTCTCGACGGTACGCGCCCCTGTACACAGGGCATGAACAATGGTATGCAGGCCATGGAAAACGGCATCTGGCAGACGATGGACCTTCCCGGCTGGAACTACCATGTGATGGGGTATCCCGCAGGTGAGATGGCTTCTAAAAGCGGTATTATCGTAGGTTCCGAGACAGCCTCCACCATATCGAGCCGTGGGGTGTACAAGTTCCCCGTCCGGGAAGAGGTGCAGCCGACCTATCCCGACGGTCAGGTGAGCAGCTATGATCTGACCGTGTGCCACTGGAGCAACCTGCCCGACGATGACTGGGTGATGCAGGATCTCGACTCCCGGGTGATCGGTGAGTTTGTGTGGACTGGTTTCGACTACCTGGGCGAACCTACTCCTTATGATGAATACTGGCCCTCGCGCAGCAGCTACTTCGGCATCTACGACCTGGCGGGCCTGCCCAAGGATCGTGTGTGGCTCTACCGTACGCATTGGGCTCCCGAGAAGGAGACCCTGCATATCCTGCCTCACTGGACATGGAAGGGACGCGAAGGCGAAGTGACGCCTGTCTTTGTCTATACGAGCTATCCCGAGGCGGAGCTCTTCATCAATGGTGTGAGCCAAGGTCGTCTCAAGCGGCAGCCCATGACGCTGGACGAATACCTTGCTTCGGCTCATTTGCGCCCGACGCCTTGGGGTGGGGAGAAGATGTTTGACCCTTCGTCGCCCAAAAACCGACTCGACCGGTATCGTCTGCGCTGGATGAACACCAAGTACGAGCCCGGAGAGATACGTGTGGTTGCCTACGACCAATCGGGCAAACCGGCAGCGGAGCGGATCGTGCGCACGGCCGGAAAGCCTCACCATATCGTGCTGGAAGCGGACCGCAGCAGTATGCCGGCACAGCCTGTGGACAGCGAAGGAAAGGCATTGGACACTCCGAGCCTCACCTACTACACCGTGAGCGTGGTGGACAAGGATGGCAATTTGTGTCCCGATGCTGACAACCAGCTGACCTTCCAGGTGCAGGGAGCTTCGGCCCACTTTAATTCATGCTGCAACGGTGACGCTACCTCGCTGGAGCCCTTTACGCGTCCTACCATGAAGAGTTTCCATGGCAAGCTGGTGGTCGTGGTGGAGAGCACTCCCACAGCGGGTACTTCCATCCTGACGGTGGCAGGCAAGGGTCTGAAGGCGGCCCGCACCGAAGTGGTGGTGACGAAGCCTTAACCGGTCATCAACTGACATAACCAGGAGAGCGGGAAACCCGTATCGGAAAGTCCGGTCCGGTTTCCCGCTTGGTGGATTGGGAGCAGGCTACTGCCTACTTGCAGGGTATCTCGGACGGAACCATGCAACTGATCGCTCAGACTGCCTGAACTCTCAATCCGAAACTTGTAAGATATCACATTTTGAGTTACTTGATCTGTCATTTTTTCGATTCCCTTTGTATCGATATCAGAATATTCGTACATTAGCACCGGAAATATTAATGAGGACTTATATGACAAGCACAGATCAATATGAGAAGATCCAATATCTTGTGGCACTCATTGCTGAATTTGCAGACCACTATGGTCTCACCGATGCACAGGCTGCACGATACATGAGTCGATACGGAGCTATAGAGTTGTGTGACAAACATTATAATGTCATGCACACGCTTCCGTGGAGTGACAACATCAATAGCATTGCAGCCTTCTGCCGCAGAAAAGGAGGGGAGTTATGAGAGATGGTGCTGTAAAAATATCTAACTTTGCTGGAGTTTTCAAGAAGCATATTTTACAAAAAAATGAATTAATGGAAGAGTCGAAAGTAAACAGGCTAAATGAACACCCTTCAGTCGTAAAAGAACCTTCTGTAGCATACGGTGTGGATCGGGATCAGGCCACTGCCTACTTGCAGGGTATCTCGGACGGAACCATGCAACAGTTGATCCATGTGGCTTTGGATGATCTGAAGCGTGGACATTGTATGAGTCAAAACGATTTGGAGATGGCTATTAAATCAAGTATGGGATAGTAGTCAGATTCGTTTATTAGCTTCATTTCCCTTGATTGGCAGAGTAGATGACGTCCATGTCCATTTGGAAAAACAGGTGAGGTATATTTAATGTTGTATTAAACTTAGGCGTTATGGTGTGAAAAATAGTCATCTTCATCTCTCCCCCCGGATTTTGAATGGCAAAATGTGGGGAAATCGGGAAGGGGTGGAGAATCGTGTGTATCTTTGCAGTGTGAGATTGAAACAGCCTTTTTACATGAACCCTTAACAACCGCTATCCTTTCCGCGGAATACAAAACAGCTCCCCTTCGTGGGAGGTGGGGAGAGGAACTACTATGATCAACTACAGTATTGTGATGCGCAGCGTGAACGCGAACCTCTTTGAGATCAACCAGGCCAAGGGGCGCATCAAGATGGCTCAGAAGATGGGCCAGACACCGGAGCAGGCCGACCTCGACCTCGTGGCGACCGAGAAGCAGAACGCCTTCGCCATTGCCCAGTATGCCGATGTGATGACCATCGAGAAATTTGCCCGACACATTGCCACCCATGGTTGCGTCTATTCGCGTGCCGACATCTCGGCCATCCTCTACATGGCGGTAGATTGTATGCGCGAGCAGCTGTTGGAGGGAAAGAAGATCCGCTTGGGTGACTTGGGTGACTTCTCCGTGAACCTCTCTTCGAAGGGGGCCGAGACGGCCGACAAGTTCACGGCTCAGAACATCACCGGTGTGAATGTCGTCTGGGATCCGGGCATGGAGTTCAAGAACCTGTTGGCAGATGCCGAGTTCAACCTGGTGGCCAGCCGCAACGCCCAAGCAGCTGTCTTGAAGGCGATCAAGGCAGGCCAGACGACCGTCGATCTGACGGTACCGGCCGATCCTACCGATCCTTCGGGTGGTGATGGCAACGGAGATGGTTCCGGTTCGGATGGAGGTTCTGACAATGGCGGCACCGGTTCAGATGGCGGCGGCAGTTCCGTTCAGAAATACACCTTGACGGTCACTTCGGCCGACAGCCAGATGGGTAGCGTGACCGGTGGTGGAGAGTATGAGGCGGGTACGCAAGCCACCGTGACGGCCGTAG
>JAFBIU010000026.1 GCA_021531775.1 Parabacteroides distasonis
CTATCATGATGCATAGTGTTCAAGCTCTTTACTGCAATTGAGATTGCCATTGAGATTGCTTGCGGATTTTAGGATAAATAGGTTTACTATAAGTCATATCTTAGGGCCGGGAGAACCCGTCTGCCGGCGGGAAAAGTGGCGAAAATAAACGTACCTTTTTCTTCGCCATTTTTGAGGACCCAAAAACAGATTTTGGTCTGTAAGAAGAGCCGTTTCGTACAAGAAACCTATATGATTGATAAGGAAACAGATATAAATTGAAAATTTTGGGTTTGTTGTTCTTGTAGGTATCAAAAAAAGGGGTACCTTTGTACTGTAAATAATGGCGAAGAAAAAGGTACGTTTTTTTTCGCCATTTTTGCTTTCCCGGATTTCAAAACACCACTATAAACCAACTGTTTACAAATTCCCGGCAAACGGTTCAAACACCCTAACATGGTGAGAATTGGCGAAAACCATCCTAAAACCGCCTAAAAGTGGCGATTTCCCTTGTCTCTTTTCCAACTTATTTCTGCATACCATATATAATAATGTACGCGCGTACATTAATATATATATAGGAATAGGAATCTACGTACCCCGCACGAAAAAGTTATTCGAAGGGCTTCTACATCTTCGTTCCACACTGTTGAACGCACATCACACACTGTTGAACGTCCGTTCCACTGTTCTGAACGTCCGTCACACAGTGTGTGATGGAGATTCAGAAGCGTCTCCGAAACATCAAACAGGTGTCTCCGTGGACTTTACATAGCCATCTTCAGATAATCGATGAAACGGAGAAATAGAAACCGAAAATTCGCTATCTTTGCCCTATACATCAGCATAGAAGGAGACAGCACTATGAAATATCCGATCGGCATCCAGAGTTTTCAAGATATTCGTGACAAAGGTTACGTCTATGTAGATAAGACCGACTTGATCTACCAGTTAGTCACATCGGGTAAGATCTACTTCCTGAGCCGCCCCCGGCGGTTTGGCAAGAGCCTGCTTGTATCTACCTTGGAGAACTATTTCCTCGGGCACAAAGAGCTCTTCAAGGGGTTGGCCATCGAGCAGTTGGAACAGGACTGGCTGGAATATCCCGTATTCCATATCGACTTCAACAATACAGACTTTACACAAGCGGGTAAACTGGCTATGAAAATCAACATCTATCTAACTGAATGGGAACAGATCTATGGGGCCCTTCCCGTTGAAGGCGATTTGGGAGACCGCTTCGCTTACGTGTTGGAACAAGCCCACAAACAGACAGGTCGGCAGGCTGTCGTCTTGATTGATGAATATGACAAACCTATCCTCGATGTGCTGGATTCAGGTTACAGAACCCAGCAGAATGGGGAGGAGATCCTGTTGGAAGAGCAGCATCGCAATATCCTCAAAGGGTTCTATTCTGTCTTCAAAGGAGCTGATCCCCACTTGCAGTTTGTCCTCCTGACGGGTGTGACCAAATTCTCGCAGGTAAGTGTATTCAGCGGATTCAACCAGCCGGAAGACATCAGCATGACCCGTGATTATGAAGCCTTATGTGGCATCACGAAGGAGGAGTTACTCTCCGTCTTTGCCGAACCGATCCGACGACTGGCCGAAGATTTGGATTGCAGTGTCGAACAGACGATCAACGCCCTCAAAGCCCACTATGACGGCTATCATTTCAGCAAGCGGATGACGGGTGTTTTCAATCCGTTCAGTATTCTGAACTGTTTTAAGCAAACGAGTATAGAGGATTACTGGTTCAAGTCGGGTACACCTACCTATCTTGTGCGGCTGTTGAGCCATACCCAAGAACAACTCGACGAAATAGTGGGTAAATACTATTTTCCGGAGGAATTTATCGACTACAAGGCTACGGTGGAACAACCCTTGCCGATGATCTACCAGAGTGGCTATCTGACCATCAAGGATTATAATAGAAATCTGAATACCTTCCTGTTGGATTTCCCGAACAACGAGGTGAAAAAGGGTTTCCTGACCTTGGTGGCTGCCGATTACCTGAAACCGAAAGAGCGGGTGACCTCCTGGATACAGCAGGCTGTCGGGGCTCTCCAGCAAGGAAAGCTCGAACAGTTCCGTGATCAGCTGACGGCCTTCCTGTCCAGTGTGCCCTACTCCATGCGTCGGAAACAGGATGAGCGGGAATACGAACGCTACTTCCATTACACCTTCTACCTGCTGTTGCGTCTGTTGAGTGTCTATACGGTCTATAGTGAGAAGGAGCAAAGCCAAGGCCGGGTCGATTGCATTGTGGAGACGCCTGATTACGTCTATATCTTCGAGTTCAAGTTGGATGGTTCGGCCGAACAGGCTCTCCAGCAGATCCAGGAGAAGGGTTATGCGAAGCCCTACCTGGCCGACCCTCGCAAACTGTATCAGATTGGTGTCAACTTCTCGTCCGAGACGGGTACCATTGAGGGGTTCAAGTACGAGAACGCTCATTTTTTCGCGTAACAATGTGTTACGTTACGCACGCCCAAACGTAACGTAACATGTTGTTACGCAAAAAATGTAGTTCCTGTCCCGAAGGAGGCTCGAAGGGCTATCGAAGGAGGCATCACGGATGATGGCAGTTGGTTACTACTGATGACCGACAGTCGCCATCAGTAGAGCCCCATGCCTTCGTTCTTCCTTCGCTCTTTCTTCGCTCTTTCTTCGCTCTTCCTTCGCTGTGACTTCGCTTTTTTCACCTATGCTAAACAAACGAATTCGCTTTCGCATCCAATTTGGGAAGAAAGCCCCTCATTGTCGCATCCAATTTGGGAAGAGTCATAGATACTGAACCACTAATTTCCGGCTATAAATAGTATAAAACAGCTTATTCAGTTTTACAAGTCAAGATTAATTTCTCATCTTTGCAGAAACAAAGGAATTAATCCGTATGTTTGCAGTCTAATTTAAAGGATTAACATCTTGAACGAGAAAGAATTTGAAATCATGGCGCCCGTCGGTTCCTACGAATCGTTGATGGCCGCTATCCAAGGAGGAGCCGATTCCATCTATTTTGGTATCGAAGGACTCAACATGCGTTCCCGTTCCTCCAATAACTTCACGACAGACGACTTGCGGAAGATCGTAGCCATCTGTCAAGAACATCATATCAAAAGCTACCTGACAGTCAATACAGTTATCTATGGGGAGGACTTGCCACTCATGCGCACCATCATCGATGCGGCCAAAGAGGCTGGGATCTCGGCTATCATTGCAGCCGATGTGGCAGCCATGAGCTATGCCAACGAGATTGGTCAGGAGGTGCATCTCTCCACCCAACTGAACATCTCCAACGTGGAGGCCTTGAAGTTCTATGCCCGCTTTGCGGATGTGGTGGTACTGGCACGTGAGCTGAACCTCAAGCAGGTGCATGAGATTTATGAACAGATCATCGCCCAACAGATCAAAGGGCCGAAAGGGGAACTGATCCGCATCGAGATGTTTTCCCATGGTGCCCTCTGTATGGCCATCTCCGGCAAATGCTACCTGAGTCTGCATGAGATGAATGCCTCGGCCAACCGGGGAGCCTGTATGCAGATCTGCCGTCGCTCCTATACCGTTCGCGACAAGGAGAGCGACATCGAGTTAGAGATTGACAACAAATACATCATGTCGCCCAAAGACCTGAAGACCATTCATTTCATGAACAAGATGATGGATGCCGGTGTACGGGTCTTCAAGATTGAGGGTCGCGCCCGTGGACCGGAGTATGTGCGGACCGTCATCTCCTGCTACAAGGAGGCGGTACAGGCCTATTGCCAGGGCAGCTACAACGAAGCGAAGATTGCCAACTGGGACGAACGGTTGCGGACCGTCTTCAACCGGGGCTTCTGGGATGGTTACTACTTGGGACAACGCCTGGGTGAATGGAGCAGTCAGTATGGTTCGGGTGCCACCCGCAAAAAGGTCTATTTGGCCCGTGGCATCAAGTATTTCAGTGGCATCGGGGTGGCCGAGTTCGAGATGGAATGCGGAGAGTTGCACGTGGGTGACGAAATCCTCATCACCGGTCCAACGACAGGAGCCGTCATGCAGACGGTCGATGAGATCCGTGTCGAATTGAAACCGGTCGAGAAGACAACCAAGGGAGAACGCTTCTCCATCAAGGTAAACGAGAAGATCCGTCCTTCCGACCGTCTCTATAAGATGGAGCATGTACAATTAGAAAAAAGTTTTGAATGATGAAACAGTATCTATTTCAGCTGGAAGACAAGGTACGCGACTATGAATGCGACCTGCAAGGGGTGGTGAACAATGCCAACTACCAACATTATATGGAGCATACACGTCATGAGTTTCTGGAATCGCTGGGCGAGAATTTCGGGGCCATGCATGAACAGGGCATTGATGCGTTTGTCTCCCGGGTCGATATCCAATACAAGCACTCGCTCCGGAGTGGCGATCGCTACCGCTCCTGCCTCAACCTCTCCAAGAAGGGGCCGAAGCTGATCTTCGAACAGGACATCTACCGGCTGTCGGATGGTGCCCTGGCTACCCGAGGTACGGTCGAATCGGTTGTCGTGCAGAACGGACGCCTGACGCGCGGAGAATACTTTGATGAATTGTTGAAAAAAGCGACACCGGAAGCATGACAGACGAACGTATTTACCAAATCGGCTTAACTATGATTCATGGTGTAGGCGATACGATTGCCCGCCAATTGCTGCAGGCTTGTGGTAGTGCCGAGGCTGTTTTCCGGGAGAAGAAACAGCTGTTGGAACAGATCCCGCACATCGGCTCGGCCTTGTCCGAAGCCATCCAACAACCAGACGTACTGAAACGGGCCGAACAGGAGTTGCTCTTTGCGGAAAAGAATCACATCCGGATCTTCTATTGGGGGGATCCGGACTATCCTGCCCGCCTGAAAGAGTGTGATGATGCACCTCTCCTCTTCTACTTCAAGGGAAATGCTAACTTGGATGCGGCCCTGGTGTTGAGCATTGTAGGTACCCGACAGGCCACCTCCTACGGACGGGACTGTGTGGAGGAGATGCTTCGAGAGTTGTCCCGACGATTCCCCGATCTGCTGGTTGTCAGCGGACTGGCATACGGCATTGACATCTGTGCCCACCAACAATCCTTGCAATGTAAGCTACCCACCGTAGGGGTACTGGCCCATGGACTGGACCGGATTTATCCGAGTGTGCATCGTTCCATTGCCATCCAGATGCTGCAACAAGGTGGCTTGTTGACCGACTTCCCCACCGGAACAGAACCCGACAAGCCCAACTTTGTCCGTCGAAACCGCATCATTGCCGGTCTGGCCGATGCTACCTTGGTAGCCGAATCGTCGGATCGGGGAGGTTCGCTCATCACAGCCGACCTGGCTTTTTCCTACGGACGCGATGTCTTTGCCATCCCCGGACGCGCTACGGACCGGCATTCCCGCGGATGCAACAAGCTGATCCAACAAAACAAGGCAGCTCTGGTCACGTCGGCTGAAGACCTGATCCTGGCCATGCGGTGGGACGTACAGGAGAAACCGACCCAACTGCCCAAGCAGACCCAACTGCTCTTTCCCGAACAGGAAGAGAAACAACAGATCCTGGACCTTTTGGCTGTCCGCAAAGAGGCACACATCAATGAACTGGCTCTGGCACTGGCCCTGCCGGTTCAACAATTGAATGCAATCTTGTTTGAAATGGAATTGGATGGCATCCTGAAATCGATGCCGGGGAATCGGTACAAACCGGTATAAAAAATTTAAGGTTGTCTCACGACAACCCTAAACCAACTTTGTTAACCTTAAATCTAATACTATTATGAAAAAACCACATTGCAAATGTACGACTGTTTGCTTATCTACCCAACTCTTGACGATAAATTTTTGTTAATGGTGCAGATAATAATTGTAAACAGCCTGAGAAATACGGGCGATCAGAGCGGCATTGTCTGCATCACTCTCCTGCGAATTCATCAGGAGAACCGCCAACGAATAGTGCGAACCGTCCGGCAACACACAGAAAGCCACATCGTTGTCAGCTATCTTCATCCCATATTCATTCCGTTTGGAACTGCCGGTCTTATGACCGACCAGCACCTTATCGGCCGGCAACAAGGCCTTGATCTTGTTCTGGCCGGTATTCGAATCGACCAAAGCCCTTTCCAAAAACAGTTTATAGGATTGCGGGAAGAGATTACTCTGCAAAAAGGTCTCCATGGCCAAGACAGCCGAAGCGGGTGTACACCAGTTCTCATATTCATTCATCTCCTCCGCCTCCATCTCGGCCTCGGTCATGGAAATGTTCACATCGGGAATCCGCAACTTCTCCATGTATTTCTGGACCGCTTTCGGTCCGCCTACATATTTATATAGGATATCAGTAGCGATATTGTCGCTTTGCGAAATGCTGTAGCGCAAGAGGTCGCCCACCGTCATGGTGTAATTCCCGTCGGGATAGCGGTCGCGCATCGGACTGTAGGTATTGGGGCGCAAATCATCCGGCTTGACCAGCAGCTCCATGTCCAAAGGCTGATCTGCTTTGTCCAAATGGTGCAGGACGGTCAAGGCCAAATGAAACTTGGCAACACTCATCAAGGGGAAACGGTACTGGTTGTTGATGGTCATCAACTCGGATCCATTGAAGACAATGGCAACCCCCACGGTCGCCTTTTTCCCGTTTATCAAGGATTTCAGCTCCGTAACCAGTTCATCTTGAGCAAAGCAGGCCATCACTTGGCTCAACAATAGGTAAAGAATGATCAAGCGCTTCATATCGTTCAATTTAAAAAAAATCCCTTGCAAGAGAGATACTCACAAGGGACTCATACAAATGTGCGCCTGATAGGACTCGAACCTACACGTCTCGCGACACCAGATCCTAAGTCTGGCGTGGCTACCAATTACACCACAGGCGCAATCCGAAATACGTTGCAAATATAACGGATTTTCATGAATCTCCAAAATATTTCTTACAATTCAAGGATGCGGACCGCTTTTCCCTCCAACGAGAGCGACTGGCCCAAAGCCACCTCCTGACCGGTCAGGACATCGCGTGCCACCTTCCGTCCCTGAATGACCTCGGCATAACGCGCCAACGGCAGGTCAACCCCATGACGGCTACCATTGAGGAAGATGAGGTAGGATTTGTCACCCCGGCTTCGCTCATAGACATAGACATCCTGATAGACCATGAAGTGTTTCATACGTCCGTAGGCGATCACCTCATTGCCCCTCCGCCAATGCAACAGGGCACGCAAGAAGTCCCACGCCTCATTCTGGACAGAGCTTCGGCCTGCCCGCTCAAACTGATTCACCGGATCACCCGGCCAGCCACCCGGCACATCCAAGCGGATGTAGCCATCCCCTTTGGACTTGTTGCCATTCATCAACAGTTCCTGACCATAATAGAGTTGCGGAATACCCGGGATCGTCAACAGGAAGGTGACGCCCTGCTTGAAGGCATACAGGCTGGAGGCATCGATCGGCAAGGTGGGGAGAAAACGATCGGTATCGTGATTCTCCAAGAAACGCAACACATGATAGATATCGGGATAGACATAATCATAGCAGAGGTGTTCGAAGAGGGTCTGCAGATTGCCCTCCCGAAAAGCCTGACTGGCAATGCCCATCAAGCGGAAGTCCATGACCGATTTCAGTTTCGTATCTTGTCCGAAGTTCAGCCGGCTACCGGTCTGCCAATAGGCCGATCCGATGGTATAGTTCATCCAAGCCTCCCCTACAATATTATAATTAGGATACTCGGTCATCACCTCCTCGCACCACTGACGCATCATATCCACATCGGCATAGGGATAGGTATCCTGCCGGATGCCATCGACCCGACTGTACTCAATCCACCAGATTGAATTCTGGATCAGGTATTTGGCCACGTGCGGATTCCGTTGGTTCAGGTCAGGCATCGAAGGTACAAACCAACCGTTGATCATGGCATCCTTGTCAAAATCGGACACGTATGGATCGAAATAGGCCTCCTTGTCGTGGTTGGTCTGCACATACTCTTTCGGATCGGTAAAGAGATGGTTGAACCAGTCATGGCTCGGCACATCCTTCATCCAGGGGTGGTCGCTTCCGCAATGGTTGAAGATCATGTCCATTACCACCTTCATGCCTCGCTGGTGAGCCTCTTCGATCAACTGCACGTAGGCTTCATTCGTGCCCAAACGAGGATCCACCCGATAATAGTCCGTAGTGGCATACCCATGATAGGATCCCCCCTTCATGTCATTTTCCAACACGGGATTGAGCCAGATAGCCGTCACCCCCAAGTCGTTCAGGTAGTCCAGATGCTGTTCGATACCCGCCAGATCTCCCCCATGACGGGCATTCGGGTTCTGCCGGTCCACCTGATAGGGCGTCCGCATCGGGATCTGGTCGTTGGTGGGATCGCCATTGGCAAAACGGTCGGGCATGATCAGATACAGGACATCCGATGCATCAAACCCCTGGATGGCATCTGCCTGAGGCTGCCGCTGTTTCAATTCATACGGATAGTCGAACGAACGCTTCCCCTGGGTAAAGCGGATCGAGAACTGTCCCGGATGGGCCTCTGCCACATCCAAATAAATCAGCAGGTAATTGGGGCTTTCCAACGTGACAGCCTGTTTGAGCCGTACACCCGGATAATCGACTGAAGGACGGTAGCGGGCAATGTCTTTTCCATACACCATCAATTGCAGTTCCGGATTTTTCATACCGCTCCACCAAAAAGTGGGTTCCACGTGAATATTTTCAGCTGACAAGACTCCCGTGGTGAAGAGTGCCAGCAACAAACGGAGAAAAAGATATCTGTTCATACGGAATGAGATTTGTTGAAATGGCCACAAAGATAACCGATTTTCACCAATTGAAACCAATTTTTTTGTAGTTTTGCCGTATGTCTCACTTTGATTCACATCGCTACCATGATACATCGTTTATACCAACTACTACCGCTTATACTCATTCTCTTGTGTGGTTGCCAACCAAACGGAGAAGAGAGGTCGGTCCGCATCGGACTCTCTCAGTGCACCTTGGATGATGCCTGGCGTCAGGCTATGCTCAACGATGTCCGCATCGAAGCCTCTAACTATGATCAAGTGGAAATCATCGTCAAAGATGCGCAATATAGCAACGAACGGCAGGTCAAACAAATTCGCGAACTGATCCGGCAACAGGTTGATGTGTTGATCATCTCCCCTTATCAGTCCGAACCTATCACAGCGGTAGCCGAAGAGGCCTATCGGGCCGGTATCCCGACCATCATTACCGACCGAAAGGTCAATACCGATCTCTACACCACCTTCATAGCTGCCAACAATTATGAGATCGGACGGGCAGCCGGTCGATATGCCCAAACGATCCTCCAACCTGGTAGCCGGATCCTGGAAGTATGGGGTGACATACTCTCCTCTCCGGCTCAAGAACGCCACCAGGGTTTTGTAGATGAATTGGGAAATAGCGAGCATTACACCTTTGTCAAGATAGAAGGGGAATGGAGACCCCAGGATGCAGCCCGGAAACTACAAACGCTATCCCATCCCGACGAGATCGATTTTGTCTATGCCCATAATGATATGATGGCCATTGCTGCCCGTGAATACTTCATGCAGCAAGATAGTGTACGAGGCCGGTTGTTACCCATCATTGGGGTAGATGCCGTGGCAGGGGCAGGACTGGATGCGGTCTATGACGGACGCATCAATGCTTCCTTCCTGTATCCGACGGGTGGTGAACAGGTCATCCGTACAGCCATGCAATTAGTTGAAGGACAGAAGGTAGATAAGTTCATTCCGTTGCATACTGCCACGATCCGTCAAAACAATGCAGAAACATTACTCCTGCAAGCTGTACGTTTGGAACAGTTCAAAGAACGAATCGAGACACAAATGAACCGACTACAGGATTTGAACGGCCGATACTATTCGCTCCAGACCTTACTTTGGTTGACCTCGTTCCTGATGATAGGTGTCATCCTTCTCTCCTGCTATACCTTATATATCTATCGCAAAGTAAGGGGGAACAATCGAATGTTACGCGAGAAAAACCGGAAAGAAGAGGAACAACGGCAGAAACTGATCGCCTTGAATGCCGAGATCAAAGAGGTAACGGCTGAAAAGCTCCAGTTCTTCACCAACGTTTCCCACGAGGTGCGTACGCCACTCACCTTGATTCTGGCTCCTCTGGATCGCTTGGTCGGATTGCTTCGCCAAAGCCCGTACGAGCAGGATCTGCTGCTGATCCAAAAGAATGCCGAACGGTTACTTCGGGTCATCAACCAATTGCTGGACTTCCGCAAGGTAGAAAACAAGCAGGAAAAACTGAAGGTCCGACGGACCGATCTGGTTCCTTTTACGAAAGAACTCCATGCCTATTTTAAAAGTATGGCTGCCGTACGCCACATCACCTACCGTTTCGAAAGCGAACCCACAGAGGCCTTTGTCTGGATAGATCCCAACCTGATGGAGAAAGTGGTGATCAATCTCTTGTCCAACGCCTTCAAATTCACACCCGAAGGGGGAACAATCACCCTGCGGGTCCAAGAGGAGGAACGGAGGTTCTGCCTGTCGGTTGAAGACAATGGAACGGGGATTGCAGCCGAACAGCAAGTCCATCTGTTCGACCGTTTCTATACAGGAGACCGATCGACCGGTACGGGTATCGGTTTGCATTTGGTCAAATCCTACATGGATTTGCACCACGGAGACGTGACAATCGTAAGTCAACCTCACGTGCGGACCTGCTTTACGCTCTCCCTCCTCAAGGGAAAGTCCCACTTCACCTCCGGTATCATCTCGGAACTGCCTGAGTCCCCTTTGGCCTATGAAGCCTCTCAATTGGATGACTCTGAGACCCGGAATCTGTTGGCTCAACACTATCCCTATACCCTATTGATCGTGGAAGATGATGACGAAGTCCGCCAGTTCCTCGCCCGTGAATTGGCCGTCCAGTTCGAGATACGGACAGCCAGCAACGGACGTCAGGCGTTGGAAATACTCGAACAAGGGGCAGAAATCTCCTTGGTGTTGAGCGATGTGATGATGCCGGCCATGAATGGTTTTGAACTCTGCCGCACCATCAAGACCACCCTCTCCACCTCACATATTCCGGTCGTATTGCTCACGGCTCTTTCGGAAGAACGACAACGGCTTCATGGCATTGCTGGAGGGGCGGATGGCTACATCCAGAAACCGTTCCACACCGACCATGTCCGACTGGTCTTGATCCACCTGTTGGAAGAGCGCAAACGGATGCGCCAACAGTTGTTGCAACAGATCGAGCAGCAGGTCACACAGCCCGTTGCTGCAACATCGGCCAACGAACCTACCATTCCCGACATGACGAGTATGGACTCCATCGATGACCGTTTCTTACGTCGCTTCATCGAACAGATCGAACAGGTCTATACCGATTCGGAATACAATGTGGAACGCCTCAGTGAGACCTTAGGTTTGTCGCGCGGCCATCTGCATCGCAAGATCAAAGAGCTGACGGGCATCACACCAGTCGAGTACCTCCGCAACTACCGGCTGAAGCAGGCAGCCCTGCTACTCCAACAGCAACGCTATTCCATCTCGGAAGTGGCCTATCAGACTGGATTTTCTTCACCGGCCTACTTCACCAAATGTTTCAAGGCACGCTATGAAGTGACACCCACCGAATACAAATAGGCAGATACACTTGTATTTTTGTACGATTCCTATCACATTTGTCACCTTTCACCACCGATATGACAAATGTGATAAACCATGTTTGATTTGTGATTGACAGGCAGATACCAGGCATCTACCTTTGCGTCAAATTATTTATCATTGTCAAACAAAAAACAGTATTTGCACATGAAGACACAAGTCTTACGTAAATGGAGTGCCTGGATTCTGTTGGCCTTTTTAACACAGGCAATCCACGCACAGCAGCTCTCCGTCAAGGGGACGATCATTTCGGGAACAGACCAGTTCCCTATCATTGGTGCTTCCATCATGGAAAAGGGTACGACCAACGGTACCATTTCCGATTTGGATGGAAATTTCACGCTCACAGTAGCCACGGGGGCCATACTCCAAATCAGTTACATCGGTTTTGCGACACAGGAATTGCCGGCAGCCGAAGTAATGAATGTAACCCTGATCGAAGACACACAGAAGTTGTCGGAAGTGGTGGTAACCGGTTACTCTTCTCAGAAAAAGGCCGACCTGACAGGTGCCGTGGCCGTAGTCAAGATGGACGATATTAAAGATATGAATAACGGTAATGCCGTGCAATCGTTGCAAGGTCGTGTACCGGGTCTGCATGTGACCAATACAGGTCAGCCGAATGGTGATGTGGATGTGAAGATCCGTGGTGTCTCTACCTTGGGTAACAGCAAACCGCTCTACATCATCGATGGTATTCCGAGCACCCGTTCCATGAACGAGATTGCCACTTCCGACATCGAATCCATTCAGGTATTGAAGGACGCCTCAGCTGCCACCATCTACGGTTCGCGTGCGGCCAATGGTGTCATCATCGTCACAACCAAAAAAGGAAAGGCTGGCGGTACACATGTGGAGTTCCGTGCATCTGCAACAGTTCAACAATGGCAACGTTCCGTTGATCTGCTGAACACCGAAGAGTATGGTCTGATCAACTTCCGGGCAGGTGTGTATGATGGTGCTAACCTGAACACGACCACCCTGAGCAACGGTACACTCAATCCAAACCTCGACCAATATACTTACATGTATGATGTAGCTTGGAACAACAACACACCGACGCTCAACAAGATCATCGTACCGGAGTTCTTGGATGTAGCCGGTAAACCGGTAATGCGTGCAGCCGATACAGATTGGGTGAAAGAGGTAAGCCGTACAGGACTGACCCAAAATTACAATGTCACAGTGACCAACGGTAACGACAAAGGCCGTTCGCTTTTCTCATTGGATTACTATGGCAACAACGGTACGGTCAAAGGTACCTATTTCAAACGTATCACGGCCCGTGTCAACAGTGACTACAAGTTGCTCAACGACCGTGTCACCATCGGTGAAAACTTCTCATTGTCCAAAACACGTAGTTCTGTCATCGGCAGCCAGGCTATTCAGGAGGGTGCCCGCAACATTCAATCCATCGTTCCGATCTATGACCTTGAAGGGGGTTGGGGTGGTCCGGCCAGCAACATGAGTGACCGCCAGAATCCGGTCCGCTTAATCGAAGACAACCGGCAGAACCATGAAGATGTAGGTCGTCTGTTTGGTGACATCAACCTGAGTGTTGATATTCTGAAAGGTTTGACTTTCCGTTCCAAATTCGGTGTGGATTACACCTGGTGGTGGAAACGCGATATGCAGAAAACCTATCAGTCTGGTTTCATGTCCGACAACACTGCCCGCCTGAATACCTATACCAACTACGGTGGCAACTGGATTCTTAGTAACACATTGCAATACAAGCTGGATCTGGGCAAGCATAACATCGATGTATTGGCCGGTCAGGAGATGTTGAAGTATCGTTTGGAAGAGATGTCAGCCGGTCGTGACGGCTTCCTGGTAGAAACACCCGACTACATGTATCTTTCCGTAGGTGAAGGTAACTTGCGGAATGCCGGTTCGGGTACCTCCTACGCACTCTCCTCTTTCTTCGGAAAGATCAACTACAGCTACGACAACAAATACTTGGCATCAGTAACCGTACGTCGCGACGGTTCTTCCCGATTCGGTGCCAATCATCGTTGGGGTACCTTCCCAGCCTTCTCTTTGGGATGGCGTGTCAGTGAAGAGGCCTTCTTCGAAAAAGCCAAGAATTATGTATCGGATTTGAAACTCCGTTACGGTTGGGGTAAAACCGGTAACCAAGAGATTGACAACTATGCCTCCTACGGTCTGTACAAAGCCGTTTATTTTACCGATGCAACTTGGGGTCGTGACCAAGGTACAGCTTACGACATTGCTGGAGCAGGACAGGGTCAGTTATCTTCCGGTTTCATCCGTACACAACGTGCCAACCCGAATTTGAAATGGGAGGCTACCACCCAGCACAATGCCGGTATTGATTTCGGATTCCTGGATCAGATGTTTACCGGATCATTGGATTACTTCTACAAAAATACCAGCGATATCCTGGTTTGTCCGCCCTACATTGCTACCTTGGGATTCGGTGGTGACCGTTGGGTCAATGGTGCCAGCATGGAGAACAGCGGTTGGGAATTTCTGTTGACCTACAAGAAGAATTTCGGAGAAGTAGGTTTGACCGTCACAGGTAACATCGCCAGCTACCGCAACAAGATCACAGAGTTGCCGGAAGATGTCATCAACTCCTATCCGGGTAACGGTAATGACCAGACCATTTTGGGACGTCCGTGGAAATCACTCTTCGGTTATGTAGCCGACGGATTATTCCGAAGTCAGGCTGAAGTAGATAGCCATGCTGCCCAAGCCGGAAAGGGTGTCGGACGTATCCGTTACAAGGACCTGAATGGTGACGGTAAGATCAACGACGAAGACCGGACTTGGTTGGGTATCGAAGATCCGGACTTCCTGTACGGTTTGAATATCAATGTAGATTGGAAAAACTGGGACTTCGCCCTCTTCTGGAATGGTCAGGTCGGATCACATGCCAACGTCAGCACCATCAAAACCTTCACCGACTTCTACGGTCTGTTTGGTGGTCAGAACTACGGAGCCCGTCTGTTGGATGCCTGGAGTCCTGAAAATCCCAATTCGACCATTCCGGCTGTCACTGCGAACAACGTCAACGATGAAGGCCGTTTCTCTACCTATTTCGTCGAGAACACCTCTTTCCTGAAACTGGCCAACGTGGAAATTGGCTACACCCTGCCGGAACAATGGCTGAAGAGCTGCCACATGAGCAATGCTCGTGTCTATCTGTCCGGCCAGAACCTGTTGACCCTCAAGAAGAGCTGGGGCGACAATGCCTTTACCGGTGTCGATCCCGAGACTCCCAACTGGGCTTATCCGGTACCGCGCTCATTTACCTTAGGTGTCAACGTATCATTCTAATATCAACCATTTACACATATAATAATATAGTTAGTTCATTATGAAAGCACTCAAATATATAACTATTGCTGCTGCTCTGTTGCTTCCGATGACAGCCTGCGATTCCTTTTTGGAAGTGACCCCACAAGGTATTGCCAATTCAGATGACCTGAATAGTGTAGACAATGTGGAAAAGATGGTAATTGCCGCCTACTCAGCTTTGGGTAACGACAACTATCAGGATGGTATGTTCTCTCCGTGGCCCTATGGAGACCTACGTGCTGGAGATGCCTACAAAGGAGGTGCCGGTACGGGTGACATGGGCGACTTCCACCTGTTCGAGACCTTTGTCTATCTGCGTGATGACAACAGTTACCTCGACAAACGGTGGTATGCCCAATACATCAACATTGCCCGTTGTAACGATGTATTGAAACGAATCAATGCACTGAGTGAAAGTGACTATGCGAAAAAGAAGATGCGCGAGGCCGAGGTTCGTTTCCTGCGTGCCCACTTCTACTTCGAAATCAAGATCATGTTCAAACATATTCCATGGGTCGATGAGAATGACCAGAGTGAAGACTACATCAACATCTCGAATGTGGAATATACCGACCAGCAGTTATGGGAGATGATCATCGAAGAGTTCCGTTATGCTGTCAATAACCTGCCGGAAACGCAAGATGAGGTAGGTCGTGCCAACAAAAACATGGCGCAGGCTTACTTAGCGAAAGCCCTGCTGTATGCCGCTTATGTACAGGACGACCAACACAATGTAACCAGCATTGACCAGAACAAGTTGCAAGAGGTCGTTACGCTCTGCCAAGGATTGGGCAACCGGTATGCCTTGGCGGATGACTTCGCCGAAAACTTCCTCTGTGAAACGGAAAATGGGAAAGAGTCTATCTTTGCAATCCAGCACTCTGTGAACGACAATACGTTACGTGGCCGTTTGGACTGGGGAGCCATGCTGAACTATCCGATGAATCCGGATTATGGTTGCTGCGGTTTCCACTGCCCGTCTCAGAATATGGTGAATGCCTTCCAGACCGATGCAAACGGTCTGCCTCAATTCGATACGTACAACGACAACAATATCCAGACAGCTGAAGATCTGTTGACACACAACATCGACCCGCGTCTGAATCATACCGTTGCCATTCCGGGTGCACCTTATAAGTACAATCCGGAGTTCATCTTCGAAACCAGCTGGACACGTGATCCGAGCACCTACGGCAGCTTCATGTCCATGAAGGAAACCGTATTGCCCGATTGCCCCTGCTTTGCCTTTGCATCACCCTTCATGTCAAGCGGCAAGAACCGCGATATCATCCGTTACGACGATGTGATGTTGTGGCAGGCTGAGGCCTTGATCGAACTGGGCCGACACCAAGAAGCATTACCATTGATCAATGCCATTCGCGAACGTGCAGCCCGCAGTACAACTCGCTTGGTCGATGTGCAAGGTGATCCGATTGGCAAGTATGTCGTTGCTGCCTACGAACCGGGAAAGAACTGTCCGGCATGGACCCAGGAATTTGCCCGCAAGGCTTTACGTTGGGAACGTCGTCTGGAAATGTCACAAGAGGGTACACGCTACTTTGACCTCGTTCGTTGGGGTATTGCAGCCGAAACGGTAAATGCCTATTTCGCTGTTGAAAAGACACGTCGGACCTACATGGGCGAAGCACAATGCACAAAGAACCGCGACGAGTATTTCCCGATTCCGAAGAATCAGATCAACTTCAGTAAGAAGCTTTATCAACAAAATCACGGCTGGTAATTAAAAAACGATACAAAATGGGTACAGTTTTGTACTCATTTTGTACTTTTGTCACCAAAGTTAAAAAATAAAATCATGATGAAACATATCCTTTCTTCCTGTCTGATCGCAACGGCCAGCCTGATCGGCTGGACTGCTTGCACCCAACCGGCACAGCAGGGTGCCGAAGCTGAAACCGTAGCAGCCAAGTATCAAGAACCCTATCGTCCGCAGATCCACTTCTCACCGGAAGCCCATTGGATCAACGACCCGAATGGAATGGTTTACTACGAAGGGGAATACCATCTCTTCTATCAGTATTATCCCGAGGCATCCCATTGGGGACCGATGCACTGGGGACATGCCATCAGTACCGACCTGGTACACTGGGAACATCAACCCATCGCCCTCTACCCGGATAGTTTGGGTTACATCTTCTCCGGTAGTGCAGTTGTCGATTGGAAGAACACCTCCGGATTCGGAACTGCCGAGAATCCTCCGTTGGTTGCCTTCTTCACCTATCACAATCCCGAAATCGAAAAAGCAGGTGGCGTAGATGTCGAATCACAAGCCATTGCCTACAGTACGGACAAGGGACGTACGTGGACTAAATATGCCGAGAATCCGGTAATTCCCAATCCGGGTATCCGTGATTTCCGCGATCCGAAAGTGATCTGGCATGAAGCATCACAACAGTGGATCGTCGCGTTAGCCTCCGGTCAGGAAATCCGTTTCTATGGTTCACCCGACTGCAAGCATTGGAGCTATCTGAGCAATTTCGGAGAAGGCCGCGGTTGCCATGAAGGCGTTTGGGAATGTCCGGATCTCTTCCCGTTGAAGGTCAACGGATCGGACGAAGAGAAATGGGTCTTGATTGTCAACATCAACCCGGGTGGTCCCGCCGGCGGATCAGCCACACAGTATTTCGTAGGAGACTTCAATGGTAAGCAGTTCACTTCTGCCCAGCAAAAAACTTTGTGGGCCGACTATGGACGCGACAACTATGCCGGTGTGACATGGAGTGATGCTCCCAATGGACGTCGGATCTTCTTGGGTTGGATGAACAACTGGCAGTATGCCGGAGAAAAACCCTGTATCACCTGGAGTGGTGCCATGACATTGCCCCGTGAACTGGGTTTGGACAAGGTTCAAGATCTCTACCTATTGACCTCTACCCCATCGCCGGAGATTGACGTATTGAAAGGCGAATCGGTTCAGTTTGCAGACCTGAAGGTTGAAAACAGCCTGAATCTCTCGGAGAAGGCCACCTTTGCCCAGGCTCCGGTAGAATTGTCACTCACGTTCGACCAAAGCAACAACACCCAAATGTCGTTTGCAGCCCGTTACGGTGTGAAACTGAAAAACAGCAAAGGGGAATACATCTTGTTAGGCTACGACAATGTTGAGAAATGCTTCTATGTCGATCGGACGAATGCTGTAGGCGAAGTCTTCTCCGACAAGTTTGCCTGCACCCATGCAGTACCCTACATTGTCAACACACCCAGCATCACCTGGAAACTGTTGATCGATGTGGCTTCCGTTGAATTGTTCACGGCAGATGGCCGGATCGCCATCACCGATGTATTCTATCCCTCCGAACCATTCAATACCATTGAGGCATTTACGGAACAGGGTAGCATCCTCATCCAAAAGGGTCAGTTGACAGCTTTGAAATCCATTTACGAATAAAAACACAAATCTAAAACATATTACATACATGAATACGCAAAAAAAGGTAGTCGTCGGAATCGGCGAATTATTGTGGGATGTCTTTCCTGATCAGAAAAAGGCGGGTGGTGCACCTGTCAACTTTATTTATCACGCTACCCAGCAGGGAGCTGAAGGTTATGCCATCAGTGCCGTCGGCAATGATGTGTTCGGCACCGAGATCATCCAGGAACTGGAAAAGAACCGAATCAGCAGTGCTTACATCGCTACCGTTGACTATCCGACGGGTAGTGTATTGGTCGAATTGAAAGAGGGTATTCCTACCTATACCATCATCGAAGGGGTTGCGTGGGATCACATTCCCTTGACCCAACAAGCCATCGAGTTGATGAAACGGGCAGATGCGGTCTGCTTCGGTACCTTGGCACAACGTCATGCCGATTCTCACCATACACTGACAGAACTGTTGTCATACACCCGTGAAGAGGCTTTGCGCTTCTTCGACATCAACATCCGTCAGCACTTCTACTCCAAAGAGTTGATCGAGTCCTTGCTGCAATTGGCCAATGTGTTGAAGATCAACGACGAGGAATTGGAGCTGTTGCGTCCGATGTTCGGTCTTCAAGGCGATACAGATCAGATATGTCGCTGGTTCATGCAGCAGTACAACCTCCGTTACTTGGTCTTGACAGCCGGAGCAGACTACAGCACCATCTATTCAGAGACAGAAAGTTCGACGATTCCCACGCCTCGCGTACAGGTAGCCGATACCGTCGGTGCAGGAGACTCTTTCTCAGGTGCCTTTGTCAATGCGATCTTGTCGGGCAAGCCGTTGCAAGAGGCACACCGGAATGCGGTTGAAACAGCTGCATTTGTTTGTACGAAACAGGGCGCTTGGCCTACTTATCCAACCGAATAATACATGCATACACCATGAAACAAAAGAATCTGTTATGGGTGATGGTCCCGATTATGTTGACCTACTTCACCATGGGTTTTGTCGATCTGGTCGGTATTGCCTCCAATTATCTGAAAGTTGATCTGGGACTAAGCGACTCGGAAGCCAATCTCTTCCCCTCGCTCGTCTTTTTCTGGTTCCTGATTTTTGCGGTCCCGACCGGTATCTTGATGAGTCGGATCGGACGGAAGAAAACAGTCCTGTTGAGTCTATTGGTTACCTTGGTATCACTCCTGCTTCCGATCTTCAACGGAGGCTATACCTGCATGTTGATCTCCTTCTCCCTGTTGGGTATCGGCAACACCTTGATGCAGACCTCTTTGAACCCGTTGTTGTCGGGCATTGTCAGTGGTGACAAGTTGGCCAGCACACTGACTTTTGGACAGTTTGTCAAAGCGATCGCCTCCTTCTTGGCTCCTTACATTGCCATGTGGGGTGCCATGGAAGCCATTCCCCATTTCGGATTAGGCTGGAGCGTACTGTTCCCGATCTACTTGGTAGTGGGCATTGCTGCCACACTTTTGTTAGGAATCACTCCGATAGAGGAGCAGCAGGAGGAGAGCAAGCCCTCTACCTTCAAAGAATGTTTTGCTTTGTTGGGTAACCCCTTTATCCTGTTCTGCTTTATCGGCATCATCTGTCACGTCGGCATTGATGTGGGAACCAACACCACGGCACCGAAAATCTTGATGGAACGGTTGGGCATGACGCTGGAAAATGCCGGTTTCGCCACCAGTCTCTATTTCATTTTCCGTACGATTGGTTGTTTCACCGGTTCCATCATCTTGCAGAAGATGTCTGGCAAGAGCTTCTTCCTCATCAGCGCCTTGATGTTGTTGGCGGCCATGATCGGTCTGCTCTGTCTGGACAGCAAAGCAGCCATCTACACCTGTATCGGTTTGATCGGTTATGGCAACTCCAATCTGTTCTCCATCGTGTTGTCGCAAGCGATGCTGGCTTTGCCGGACAAGAGGAACGATGTATCGGGTCTGATGATCATGGGTATTTTCGGTGGAACGATCTTCCCGATTCTGATGGGTATCGCCTCCGACATGTTGGCTTCCCAAACAGGAGCCATCCTTGTCATCACATTAGGTGTGCTTTATCTCTTTGTTCTTTGGCCTAAATTGTCAAAATAACTATATTTGTCGGCAAATAACATTTTCTAAAAAGATTCATTATGACTGATACGAAACAATTAGTAAAGACAGCCGAAGAGAAGATGACATTTGCCATCGAATATCTGGACGAACAGTTGGCTCGCATCCGTGCAGGGAAGGCCAATCCGAAGATTTTGGATAACGTGCGTGTTCCCTACTATGGAAGCGTTGTTCCCTTGAGCAATGTGGCCTCAATCAATACGCCCGATGCGAAGACCATCATGATTACACCGTGGGAAAAGAACCTGATCAAGGAGATTGAGAAGGCCATCTTGAACTCGGAAGTGGGAATCACACCGGAAAACAACGGAGAGGTGATCCGTTTGGGAATTCCCCCGTTGACAGGTGAACGTCGTAAACAGCTGGCAAAGCAGTGCAAGGGCGAAGCTGAGAATGCCAAGATCAGCATTCGTAATGCACGTCGTGATGCCATCGATGCCCTGAAGAAGAGTATCAAGGCAGATGGTGTTCCCGAGGATGTAGAGAAAGATGCAGAAGCAGACGTACAGAAAATCCACGACAAATACATCAAGCGTGTCGATGAACTGTATGCTGCCAAGGAAAAAGAGATCATGACTGTATAAATGAGATTCATTCGGGTGTATGGCCTCTCCCGCCATACACCCGGACTTATCTGTCCGATATGAGAGGTTTAGTCATCAAAAATACGGGTAGCTGGTACACCGTACACACCGAGACCGGGAAAGACATTGAGAGCAAAATCAAAGGGAACTTCCGGTTGAAAAGCATCCGCAGTACCAATCCGGTAGCTGTCGGCGATTGGGTGCAGATTGAAGAGAACAAGGAGGGTACCGCTTTCATAACCGCCATCGAGGAGCGCAAGAACTACATCATCCGACGTGCCTCCAACCTGTCGAAGCAATCCCACATCATTGCAGCCAACATCGATTGTGCGATGTTGATCGTTACGGTCAACTATCCGGTGACCACCACCATTTTTATCGACCGTTTCTTGGCAACAGCTGAAGCCTATCGCGTGCCCGTCAAATTGGTATTCAACAAAATAGACCGCTACAACGAAGAGGACCAAGCCTACATGGAGGCGCTCATCACGCTTTACAGCACCATCGGCTATCCCTGTTTGAAGGTTTGTGCCAAGAATGAGACAGGACTGGAAGAGCTCCAGAGCGACTTGCAGGATCGGGTGACCCTGCTGTCGGGTCATTCGGGCGTAGGCAAATCCACCTTGATCAACAAGCTGGTTCCCGGTGTCTCCCTCAAGACCGGAACGATTTCAGAGTATCACAATAAAGGGATGCACACTACGACCTTCTCCGAAATGATCGCCCTGCCCCAAGGAGGCTACCTGATCGACACTCCGGGCATCAAGGGCTTTGGGACCATTGAGATGGAAGGGGCAGAGATTGCCCACTATTTTCCCGATATTTTCCGTTTCGCCACGGAATGTAAATTCAACAACTGTACGCATCGCCACGAACCGGGTTGTGCCGTACTGGAAGCCGTACAGGCACATTGGATCAGCGAATCACGTTACAAAAGTTATTTAAGTATTCTGGAAGACAAAAACGAGAGCAAGTATCGCGAAGAGTATTAAGCAAGGAGACATGTGGGGAATCAACGGTTCAACCTCCTGGTTCCTGTCCTCCGTTGCATGCAACAGCTGGAAGAGGGCTATACCTATACCGATATGACCGCTCGGGAATTGCGCCAACGCTATAAAAACAAACGTAGTTTGCTGAAATTGTTGGAACCTTTCTAAATGCTTTATACCTTTGCCCCCTAAAACAAAGCAATAATAAAGTATCATGGGAAATTTTTTTAGTAGCCTCTTTTCCTCTTCCAAAACAACATCGAACGAAGAGACACAGGCAAAAAACGAAGCAAAGAATTTTGACATCTTAAAATACGATGGCATTCGAGCCTTGCAATGTTGTGGCAAACAAGCCTACGGAATCAAATGTTTGCGCGAGGCCTTGAACATCCGCGAAGACGTTGAGGCCATGGCCTATTTGGTGTCGGGTTACACCATGACCCAACAACTGGACAAGGCACTGGAGACGAACGATCGGCTGATCGAGATCGATCCCACCCGGGTGGAACATCGTCTCTCCCGGATCAACCTGCTCTTCATGCTCGACCGGATCCCGGAGGTGATTACCGACTGTACGAAGAACCTGGCTGAACACCCGGACCTCTTCATCCTCTATTTCTTGCGGGCCAAAGCAGCACGGATGACGGGCAATGCCATGAATGCCTTGGCAGACCTCACCAAAACGATCCAACTGCAAGAGGATTATGCCCCGGCCTATGCCCATCGGGGCGAACTGCTGTTCCGGATGCGTCAAGGGAAAGAGGCGGTGGCCGATGTGTCGAAAGCCATTGAACTGAATCCGGAGGAGGAGAGCTATTTCATGTTGCGTGCACACATCCACGAACAGTTGGGTGAATTGGCGGAGGCAAGAGCCGACTACGAACAGGTAACGACACTCAATCCCTTCCACGAAGAGGCACTGGTGGCTGTCGGACGATTGCTGACGCAAGAGGGCAAATGCCAGGAAGCCATCCAATACTTCGACGAACTGATCGAATCCAATCCGGAAATGAGCAAAGCCTACTCCGAACGGGGTCGGGCCAAAAACACCTTGGGTGACACCAAAGGAGCCTTTGCCGATCTGAAGAAAGCCATCGAATTGGATCCGCACGGAGAGGAAGCACAGCGGTTCAACGGGCAACATTCCAACTTCAGCCAGCGCTAAGCAGGTGGAATCTTTTAAAAAACAGGGACAATGCTTTGTAAATTGAAAAAAAGCCTCTATCTTTGCAGCCCGAATTGACATGGAATAATAATAAATAAATATATTTCAAGATGAAGAGAACATATCAACCTTCCAACAGAAAAAGAGTGAACAAACATGGTTTCCGTTCGAGAATGGCTACTGCCAACGGCCGTCGCGTATTGGCTGCACGTCGTGCAAAAGGTAGAGCTAAATTGACTGTATCTGACGAATACAACGGATAATCCGCTCTTTTTAGAAAAAACAATGGCAATCTCTCCGAAGTTATGGAGCGGATTGCCATTTTTTTTATACTTTTGAGCCACCATACAAATGTGACACAATACATGGGTAAGATTATTGTAAAACTGATAAAGAATCCGTTTGTCATTACACTCGTTGTGGCAACCCTCCTCACGGGCGGCATCATCTGGGGTGTACTGAACTGGTTGGATGTATATACACGTCATAATGAGGCCATTGTTGTTCCAGACATCAAGGGCCTTAAGTTGGATGAGGCCATCCCCTTCTTAGAAAACAATCATCTGCGATACAACGTCGTGGATTCGGTCTTCTCCAAAGAGGTGGCACCCGGTGCCATCGTAGAGGTCATTCCGAATGTCGGAGCGAAAGTCAAAGAGGGACGCATTCTCTTCATCACCATCAATGCACTGACTTCGCAGATGGCTGCCATTCCTGAAATCACCGACCTCTCTTTCCGTCAAGCCTACGCACTTCTGAAATCAAGAGGCTTCAACCAGATTGAAGTAGAATATGTCTTGGGCGAATACAAAGACTTGGCCATCGGTGTCGAATGCAAGGGACGCATGCTGAACACCGGCGAATTGATGCCGCTCACCTCTTCACTGATTCTCAAAATCAGTGGAGGACCCGATATGGATACCTTGGAATTGGAGGGGGAAGCCGACTCGCTGGACCTCAAACCGGTAGAATCAATCAATAACGACGAGGAAAATTGGTTTTAGCCATGGATGAATTTTTAGATGACATCGATTCCGATGATCTTTTGTTGTCGGACGAAGGCGATGAGTCTTCCCAAATGTATGAGCACTTCCGTTTTGTAGCGGATAAGGGCCAGACCCTGTTACGTGTCGATAAGTTTCTGGTCGATCGGATCATGAATGCGACCCGCAATCGGATCCAATTGGCTGCAGAAGCAGGTTGCATCCTGGTCAATGGGAAGCCTGTCAAGAGCAATTACCGCGTGAAACCGTTGGATGTGGTCTCCATTGTCATGGACCGTCCTAAACGGGAAATAGAGATCATCCCCGAAGAGATTCCCCTGAACATTGTGTATGAAGATGAAGACCTGCTGGTTGTCAACAAGCCGGCAGGCCTGGTTGTGCATCCGGGACATGGCAATTACACCGGTACCCTGCTGAATGCATTGGCCTGGTACCTGCGGGATGATCCCCAATACGATCCGTCCGATCCCCGATTGGGGTTGGTGCACCGCATCGACAAGGATACGTCCGGTCTGCTGGTGGTTGCCAAACGTCCGGAGGCCAAAAGCCACCTCAGTCTCCAGTTCTTCAACAAGACCACCAAACGGAAATACCGGGCGTTGGTATGGGGAATCATCCCGGAAGATGAGGGGACCGTTGAGGGAAACATCGGCCGTAACCCCAAAGACCGGATGCAGATGACCGTATTCCCGGAGGGTGACCAAGGGAAACATGCCGTCACACACTACACCGTGCTGGAACGGCTCGGCTATGTCTCCTGGGTCGAATGCCGGTTGGAGACGGGCCGCACCCACCAGATCCGTGTGCACATGAAACACATCGGTCATACGCTTTTCAATGATGAGCGGTATGGGGGTCATGAGATATTAAAAGGAACAACATTTACAAAATACAAGCAGTTCGTGCAAAACTGTTTCGCCATCTGTCCGCGTCAGGCACTCCATGCCAAGACGTTGGGGTTCGTACACCCTCGGACAGGTCAGGAACTCTTTTTCGATTCAGAATTGCCAGCCGATATGGAGCAATTACTTGAACGGTGGCGCGTCTATGCTAACACTAAAGAATTGTAAAAATGAAAAGAAATATTGCAATTGTAGCGGGTGGATACTCATCTGAGTATGGAGTTTCATTAAAAAGTGCAGAAGGACTCTATTCCTTTATTGATAAAGCCAAATATAATTTATATATTGCCATCGTTAAGAAGAACGAATGGTTCGTGCAACGGCCAAACGGCACCGAAGCGGTCATCGACAAGAACGATTTCAGCTTTCAGGAAGAGGGAAAAAAGATCCGTTTTGACTTTGCCTACATCACGATTCACGGGACACCCGGCGAAGATGGACGGTTGCAAGGTTATTTCGATCTGATCGGAATCCCCTACTCCTCCTGCGGGATGTTGGTCAGTGCCGTTACCTTTAATAAATATGTATGCAACCACTACCTCCAGGATTTCGGGGTGAACATTGCCCCTTCCATCCATCTCTTCGCCGGACAATCGGTTTCGGACGAACAGGTAGTTGAACAGTTGGGGTTGCCGGTCTTTGTCAAACCGAACGATGGCGGCAGCAGTTTCGGTGTCACAAAGGTCAAAGCGATCGAGCAACTACAGCCGGCCATCGCCAAAGCATTTGCCGAGGGGAAGGAGGTGGTTATCGAACGGTTCATTGCCGGAACAGAGGTGACCTGCGGTTGTTACAAGGTCAAGGGGAAAGAGGTGGTCTTTCCGCTGACCGAAGTGGTGACAGACAATGAGTTCTTCGATTACGATGCCAAATACAATGGACAAGTGCAAGAGATCACCCCTGCCCGTCTCGATCCGGAGACAACCCGGAAGATTCAGCAGGAGACCTCCCGCATTTACGACATTTTGGGAGCCAAAGGCATTATCCGGGCAGACTATATCATCCCGGCAGAGGGCGATCCTTTCCTGCTGGAGATCAATACGACACCGGGTATGACGGCAACCAGCTTCATTCCGCAACAGGTACGTGCTGCCGGAATGGACATCACAAAGGTAATGACTGATATAATAGAAAATGAGTTTAACTGATAGATATGGAAAATACAGTTCCCTATAATTTCGACGACATACGTCCGTTGAATAATGACGAGGTAAAAGAGGCCATCGAGACGTTGGTTGCAGATGAAGATTTCCGACGTGCCTACCAATACCTCCGATCTCCGTTGACCTGGGATCAATTCGTGGAAGCCATGCGTGCTTGCCAGACAAAAGAGCAATTCAAATCGACATTGGCATACGATGCTGTCATGATGGTTGCCAAAAACACAACGTTCTCGCTCGACATCTCCGGGCGTAGCCGTCTGCCGAAAGGCAAGCCCGCCTGTACCTTTATCTCGAATCATCGAGACATCGTATTGGATGCTTCGTTCTTGAATGTGATGTTGTATGATGTAGGCTATGGCATGACACAAGTAGCCATCGGTGATAACTTGCTGATCCGTCCCTGGATCAAGACATTGGTACGTTTGAACAACAGTTTCATTGTCAAGCGGGGCGTCTCAGTCCGGCAGATGCTGGAAGTGAGCGGTACCCTGTCTGCTTACATCAACCACACCATCAAAGAGACCAAAGAATCGATCTGGATCGCCCAACGGGAAGGTCGTGCCAAGGATTCCAACGACCGTACGCAGGCCAGCATTCTGAAGATGCTGAATATGGGTGGCGACAAAGATATCCTCTCCAACCTGATTGCCCTGAACATCGTTCCGGTCTCCATCTCTTACGAGTTCGACCCGTGCGACTATCTGAAGGCCAAAGAGTTTCAACAGAAACGGGACGATCCCAATTTCGTCAAAAGTCAACGTGACGACCTGCTCAGTATGGAAACAGGTATCCTCAACAACAAGGGACGGGCACACTTCACCATCTGTACGCCCATCAACGAGTTCATCAGCCAATTGGATCCCAAGATGGACAAGGTCGAGCTCTATGCAACCATTGCCAATACGATCGACCAGCAGATCTTCAAACATTATCACTTCTACCCCTGCAACTACGTGGCTTACGATATCCAGAACGGTTGCCGTCGGTTCCACGATCATTATGGGCCGAAGGATAAGAAACAATTTGAGACCTATCTGCAAAACCAGTTGGACAAGATCGTGCTGCCCAACAAGGACGAAGCCTTCTTGCGAGGCAAGATCCTGGAAATGTACTCCAATCCGCTGAAGAATTACCTTTCTACTCCCCAATAGGAGTAAATAGAGCTGTAATCCAAAAAAGTCATGACTTTTTGGGAATCGATTCCTAAAATGTCATGACTTTTTTGGATTTTGGCCTGAATCCATCTACTACATCGGACTTGAAACATCCAACAACCATTCCCAATAGGGGATGACTTCAATCAGTTGATCTTCCATCGTGATCTGCTCAGATTGCTCTTTGGTGATGATGAGCCGACGGCTGACAGGTTGATATTCGAAGAGAGCAAGAAGTGCTGCTATTTCGCGCGTCCGTGTCGCTTCATCCGTAAAGGAGTAGGCCACTTGAATGGCGATTCCCTCTTCAGGCACGAAGAAATCCACTTCACACTTCGGTGTCAAATAGAAATAGACCCGTTCGCCATAGTAGCGACGGAGCTGAATGGCTACCAAGTTTTCCAACAACGATGTGACAGGATCGATCAGAAACAGTGCCAGAATCCCGTTATCTGTGAAGTAATACTTGCGATTCATCTCCTTGTCTTGCATCTTTCCCACAAAATTCTCATACGGGATCAGCAACCAAGCATCGATCATGAACTGGATGTAGTCGATGGTTGTATCCACACTCAATTTCTTGCCAGTAGCAGAGACAATACTTGCCATGCGATTATAGGAAAGCGGCTGTTTGACACTTTCAGCCAATTTCCGCACCAAAATACGGAGGCCAAAATCGTTACGGATGGTATGACGGGCAATGAGATCGCCAAAGAATATCTTATTAAACAGACTGCTCATCCAGAGCCGCGTGTGCCGCATGGTAGCAGTTTCCGGCAGTCCTCCTTGCAGAAAATAACGTTCCGCAGTCTTCACGATGGCCTTGCGCTGTTGGTAGCGTGCCGTTTTGCTCTGCCAGGCAATCTGATTTGCCTGTAGATATTCGCCTAATGAATAGGGAAAGACCTCCTGTATGAGGTATCGACCACCTAACGTAGTGGCGATTTCACTACTCAGCATCTTGGCATTGCTTCCCGTGATATAGACTTGGTATTTCCAATCTGCCAAACGGCGGGCGAACTTTTCCCAACCCTCCACAATTTGAATCTCATCCAGAAAGAAGATCGGTTTCGTGTCATACATCTCCTCATAACAGGTTTTGATCAGATCCAAATCTTGCGATGTCATCGGTCCAATCCGGTCATCCTCAAAATTGAAATAGAGAATTTCTTCAACCTGATGTCCCTGTCCGATCAATTCAGAGATACGTTGATACATCAGATAGGACTTTCCTACGTGTCGTAAGCCTACCAACACATAGTTTTGACCCTCCATGAAACAGATGTTCCGTTTTATCAAGTCAATTTGCGTTATGTACTGTTGATAATCAGTGATCAACAGTTTGATAATATCCTTTTCCATGAACGTTCTTTTTGAAGATTCTCTCTGCAAAGTTAACTTTTTATCGATTATACTCGATAAAAACAGCCCTATTTTATCAAATATAATCGATAAAATGGTACCGTTATTTGCGGGGATTGTGTTTGATGTTAGGGTTAAAGGATACAAAAAGCCCCCGACAGGGTTTGAAAGAGCTGTCGGAGGGGTGCACTTCAAAAATAATGGGTCTTAGCGAACATCACCACTGATCGTCTACTGCTGAGCACGATCATCCATGGATACGATGGTAATGCGAGGATATAAGAAATAAAACTTCTTAGTCTTACTTTGACAGGAGAACTTTATTTTTACTCTAGTATGAATATTTCAATGCCACTTGTTCGCTCATATCTACAGGTTACTTGGATTCATCATCCACATGGTACCTTAATGATTATGCTATTTGAAAAGGGCGGGATTATCTTCGCCATTTTTCGTTCGCCGAAATCTATAAAGATACTACAAACCAAGTAGTTATATTTTCCCTCAAATGTATTCCACCATGTGATATAGGCTACAACAGGGCAAAAAGCCGTCCAAAACGGCGATTCCGGCCGATTGGTTTCAAAATGTCAGTTCGGCTGCTATAAATAATGTACGCGCGTACATTATTATATAAGGGAAAGGAATCTGTTTAACCCCAACTAAAAAGTTATTCGGAGGGCCTTTGAATCTCCATCACACAGTGTAGAACGTCCGTTCAGAACAGTCTGATGTCCGTTCAACAGTGTTGAACGTCCGTCACACAGTGTGTGATAGAGATTCAGAGGCGTTTCCGTAACATCAAGCAGGTGATTCCGTGGAGTTTACATAGCCTTCCACGAATAATCGTGCGGAACAGAGAAATAGAAACCAAAAGCAAGGCAATAGGAACGAAAAATGAAAGCCCGGCAGTCAACCAACTGTCGGGCTTGTTCGATATACACACAATAGGATTTACATCTCCCGATAGAAGTCAAACGACTCCAAAATCAGATCCTTGCTGACCTGCTGGTTGATGCGGACATCACCCACCTGCGAGAGCAGGGTGAAGTTGATGACACCGGCCTCGTTCTTCTTGTCATGTGTCATCAGCTCATACAGGGTATCATAGTCCTTGCAATCGAACAGGAAAGGAGGATAGTACTCCTTGATATAATAGCACACCTGGTGCAACTTGTCTGCCGGGAAACCGCACTGCTTATGCGACAGATACAACTCACTGATGATCCCGGCTGCCACGGCATGGCCGTGCAACAACGGAGTCCCCTTCTGGAACGAGAGACTCTCGTAGGCATGGCCGATCGTATGGCCAAAGTTCAATGCCTTGCGGATCCCCTTCTCTTTCGGATCCTCCTCGACAATCCGCTCCTTCACAGCCACGGACTGGGCCACCAAACTGTTCAGGTAACTGTAGTTCATCGTATCGATGTCATACAGCATCACCGACGCATAATGCTCCATCGAACTGATCAACCCATGCTTGATCATCTCGGCATAGCCCGAAAGGATGTTGTCACGGTCCAACGTGCGCAGGAACTCGCAATCGATAAAGACACAGGTGGGCACATAGAACGAACCCACCTCATTCTTCAAGCCGTTGAAGTTGATAGCCGTCTTACCGCCCACAGCCGCATCCACCGAAGCCATCAGAGTCGTCGGGATGTTGATGTTGCGGATGCCTCGCTTGAAGGTAGCTCCTGCAAAGCCTCCCATATCGGTCACCATACCGCCACCTAAATTCACCAGCAACGAGTTGCGCGAAGCCCCTTCGTTGGAGAGGCGCATCCAGATGGAGGCCAACTGCTCGACATTCTTATGCGTATCACCTGCCTCTACCGTAATGACGGGAGCCCCCTGAAAAACCGGAATATCCTTCACCAACGGATAACATTTCTCCAAGGTGTTCCGGTCCGTCAAGATAAAGAGCTTGTCATAGTGCAGGGCAGCCAGAAAGGCCTGCACCTCCTGATGCAGGTCTTTACATATCACAACTTGCTGTTCAGCCATGTTCCAACCCAATTAACGGACACCAGCGGCCTCCTTGATTGCATCTACCGCAATGGACAAGCCTTCTGCATGCTTGCCACCGGCTGTTGCGAAGTGAGGCTGTCCACCGCCACCACCTTGGATGTGCTTGGCGGCCTCTTTCACCAACTTGCCTGCATGCAAGCCTCCGGCTACCAGATCATCGCTCAACATCACCATCAACGTACACTTCGGTCCTTCGAGGATACCGGCTACGAAAACAAAGTTGTCCTTCACCTCGTTCTTGATCTGGAATGCCACGTTCTTCATCGCCTCCGTAGCCCCCTGACCGATATATTGATACAATCGGATGCCATTCTTCTCCTCGCCCTTAGCCAGGATCTCATCCTTCAGACGCATGGATTTCTCCAAAACGTAAGCCTCGATCTGCTTCTTCATCTCGGCATTTTCATCGATCGCCTTGCGGATCGCCTGTGCCAGATTCGGCATGTTGTTCATCATCGCACGCAGATCACGGATCAGATCTTGCTGTGCATAGACAAACTGATCGGCCTTGACAGCTGTCACAGCCTCGATACGACGTACACCGGCAGCAATGGAGCTCTCACCAATGATACGCAACGAACCGATCTGTCCGGTTGACGGAATGTGGGTACCACCACACAATTCGATGGACTTACCATATTTAACCACACGTACCTCATCTCCATATTTCTCACCGAACAGAGCCATCGCACCCAATGCCTTGGCCTCGGCAATCGGCATGTGGCGGTGCTCCTCCAACGGGAAGTCGGCACGGATCTTCTCATTCACCAAGATCTCGACCTTACGCAACTCCTCTTCCGTCACTTTCTGGAAGTGCGAGAAGTCGAAACGCAACGAGTCGGGCGATACATACGAACCCTTCTGCTCGACGTGTGTACCCAACACCTCGCGCAAAGCCTCGTGCAACAGGTGCGTTGCCGAGTGGTTGCATTCGCAAGCAATACGTTTTTTCTCGTTGATCTTGGCTGTGAAGGTAACGGTCACATCCTTCGGCAACTTGGCTACCAGATGCACCGGCAGGTTGTTCTCCCGCTTCGTATCGATCACCTCCACCTGTTCATCGTCGGCCATCAACCAACCACAGTCACCAACCTGACCACCCATTTCGGCATAGAAAGGCGTCTGGTCGAGCACGATCTGATACAGGGTCTTGTTCTTCTGCTTGATCTGACGATAACGGAGAATCTCGGCTTCGCACTCAAACAGGTCGTAACCGACAAACTTGCTCTCGCCCTCTTTCAGGGTAATCCAGTCTCCGGTCTCGATGGCAGCGGCATTGCGGGCACGCTCCTTCTGCTTCTGCATCTCTACATTGAACTCCTCGATGTTGGCCTCCATCTTGTTTTCGCGCAAGATCAGTTCGGTCAAGTCCAACGGGAATCCGTAGGTATCATATAAGGTAAAGGCATCCACACCGTTCAACACCGTTGAACCAGCTGCCTTTGTCTCCTCCATCTTCTTTTCCAACAGACGGATACCGGTCTCCAGCGTACGCAGGAAGGATTCCTCCTCCTCCTGGATCACGCGCTCAATCAATGTCTTCTGAGCCATCAATTCGGGATAAGCATCCCCCATGGTCTCGATCAACACCGGCAACAATTTATACATAAAGGCCTCCTTGAAGCCCAAGAAGGTATAGCCATAACGTACGGCACGACGCAAGATACGACGGATCACATAACCGGCTTTCGCATTCGAAGGCAACTGACCATCGGTAATGGCAAAGGCAATCGTACGGATGTGGTCGGCTATGACACGCATCGCCACGTCCTGATCCTTGTCGCGACCATATTCCGTATTGGCCATCGTAGCAATCGTACGGATGATCGGCTGGAAGACATCGGTATCGTAGTTGGATGTCTTACCCTGCAATGCCATACAGAGACGTTCGAAACCCATACCGGTATCGATCACTTTAGCCGGCAGAGACTCCAAGGAACCGTCCGCCTTGCGATTGAACTGCATGAACACCAAGTTCCAGATCTCGATCACCTGCGGATGATCGTGGTTGACCATCTGGGCACCCGGGATGGCAGCACGCTCCTCTTCCGAACGTAAGTCGATGTGGATTTCCGAACAGGGACCACAAGGACCTGTATCACCCATCTCCCAGAAGTTATCATGTTTGTTACCATTGATGATGTGATCTGTCGGCAGGTACTGTTCCCAATATCCGGCAGCTTCGTTGTCTCGATCCAGACCTTCGGCCGGACTACCCTCGAACACGGTCGCATAGAGACGTGCCGGATCCAACTTCAACACATCCACCAAATACTCCCAAGCCCAGCTGATCGCCTCTTTCTTGAAGTAATCGCCAAACGACCAGTTACCCAACATCTCAAACATCGTATGGTGATAAGTGTCATGACCGACCTCTTCCAAGTCGTTATGCTTACCACTTACGCGGAGACATTTCTGTGAGTCCGCGACACGCGGATACTTACGCGGCACATTGCCCAAAATGATGTCTTTAAACTGGTTCATACCCGCATTGGTAAACATCAATGTAGGATCACCCTTCACCACCATCGGAGCAGAAGGGACAATCTGGTGTCCTTTCGAAGCGAAGAAAGCTTTGAAGGATTCACGGATTTCTTTTGCTGTCAACATAATACTTATCTATAGTTGTCGTTAATATTCTGAAAAACAATTTGCAAAAGTACAGCAAATTATTATTTTTGCACGCATTCAAAAAGGAAAATATGCAATGAAACTGTTTAAATCGCGTAAAACCTATTACTTATATAATCCAAACACGCTCAATTACGAACGTGTGTCGCCTTCTACACGGGATCGGGTCTTCTCGATTTTGCGTCATCTGACGACCGGTATCGCCTTCGGTATCGCTACCTTTTTCGTGATGATGTATGTCATGGACTCACCCATGGAGTCTCAGTTGCGCAAAGAGAACCGCCTGATGCAGACGCAATACGAGGTGCTGTCGTTGCGGCTGAATGCCGCCATGGAGGTACTGGAAGATATCCAGCTGCGGGACGAGACGCTGTACCGTGCCATCTTCCAGGCGGAGTCCATCCCTGAATCGGTACGCAAAGCCGGTTTTGGCGGCAGCAATCGCTATGCGCATCTGACGGAGCTCTCCAACTCCGAACTGATCATCTCCACCACCCAGAAAATGGATATGCTGCGTAAGCAGCTCTACGTGCAGTCCAACTCGTTGGAAGAGCTGATCCGTCTGGGGCAGAACCAGGAGGAACGAAGCATGTGTATCCCTGCCATCCAGCCCATTGCCAACAAAGACTTGAAGAAGACCGCTTCTGGTTATGGTATGCGTATCGACCCCATCTACCGGACCCCCCGCTTCCATGCCGGCATGGACTTCTCGGCCAAAGTGGGCACCGACATCTATGCGACGGGCAACGGTACCGTCACTTTTGCCGGATGGAAACAGGGTTATGGAAACTGTCTGATGATTAATCATGGATATGGTTACCAAACACTTTACGGACACCTTAGCAAGTTCCGCGCCCGTGTCGGACAGAAGGTGACACGTGGTGAGGTCATCGGCGAAGTGGGTAATACGGGTAAATCGACCGGTCCTCATCTCCATTACGAAGTGATCGTACGAGGCAGGAACGACAATCCCTCGCGCTATTACTACATGGATCTGACACCGGAAGAGTATGACCGGATGATCCAGATTGCCGAGAACCATGGACAGGTTATGGACTAATAATGGAATGCAAACTTTATGAAACGAAAAAGCAAACAGATGCAACGTCTCTACTACTCCATCAGCGAAGTGGCGAAAATGTTTGATGTGAATGAATCGACCCTCCGTTTCTGGGAGAAGGAGTTCGACATCATCCAGCCACGCAAAACGGCCAAAGGCACACGCTTCTACCGCCAGGAAGATATCGAATCGGTCCGACTCATCTATCATTTGGTCAAAGAGAAGGGATTGACCTTGGCCGGTGCCCGTCAGCAACTGAAAGAGAATCCGGAACAAACGGTCCGGCAAGAGGAAATCATCCACCGGCTGAAACAGATCAAGGAGGAACTTTTGGAGATGAAAGCGGCCTTCGAAGGATTAAATCCGCAAGGATAGTCCAACTATTCGAAGAAAAACCGTATCTTCGCACCACTTATACATCATCAATATTCAAACAACAAGTATGGAAATTTCAGGAAGAATCATCGCCGTATTACCGGAACAAGGCGGAGTAAGCAAAGCCGGAAACGAATGGAAAAAACAAGAGTATGTATTGGAGACCCACGATCAATACCCGAAGAAGGTCTGCTTCCAGATCTTCGGTGCAGATCGCATCGCTCAAGCGGCCATCCAACCGGGAGAAGAACTAACGGTCTCTTTCGATATAGATAGCCGTGAATATCAGGGTCGCTGGTACACCAGCATCAATGCCTGGAAGGTGGATCGGCCGGCTGCTGCCCAACCGCAAGCAGCACCTGCGGCAGCTCCCGCAACAGGGGTAGTCACACCGACTGCACCGGCAGCACCGGACTTCGGTCCTGCGAATCCCATTGATGACCTGCCTTTCTAATCCGGTAAGGAACGAAAACAAGAAGCCCTATATATATTAATGTACGCGCGTACATTATATATATAGGGCTTTTTAGGTAGGCTAACCCAGCATCAGAGCTTGTGGATCACCTTCATCAACTGCTCACCCAAACCGATGGTATAGCCTTGCGACACGAAGACAACCCGGTTGAAGGTATCGGCAATCAGGAAGATCGGCAACGTATTGGCATTGGCCAACTTCATTGCTGCCACCATCTCTTTCTGGATGGCATTGTCGATATCGATACCATAGGTGATCGTATTGGGCAATTCACCAAACTCCTTCGGATCGAAACTGTTGTAACCCTTTTCATCCGGGAAGAGCAATACGATGCTACGTCCCCAAGCCTCCAATTCATCCTTGACGGCGGCAATATCCCGCATGGCATGATTGGTCGGCTCCTGACGGGCACCCAACAGGGCTACTACATAATAGCCGCGACCGGTCGTTGACAACAGACTGACTACCTCTCCATTATCGACACGTTTGTATTTGTCTTCCGAATTGAAATTGCCCAACACTTGGATCTCATCCAAATTCTCGCGCATCTCCAACTGGATGGAGGTCGTCTTACCCTCCTCCACACGGAAGAAGTTCAATTCGGCCAACACACTGCCACTGGCCATACGTGTACCGGTTACCAGCATATAGTTGCCGGCATCCATGGTCAACGGTTTCTTCAACAGACCGCTCCAGGTATCACCGACACCCATATCCACATCGCCTGTCTCAAAATTCAAGGTCTGCAACTGGGCATTCTCCTTGATCTTGGCAATGGTGAAGTGGCTATAGTATTTCGGATCCTGCAACGCCTTGATCGGCTGGTAGGCAGCTACCACCTGTCCCTGCTTCGTCTCTACGGGATCGGTTGCCTCGAAATCGACATCGACCCATTTGTTATCTTTGGCATACTGGATCTTGCCTGCAACCGGCTCGATACGGGCCGGAATACCCATACTACGGGCTGCCGCCACGAAGAAAATGTTACGTGAACCGGTATCAGCCACCCGTGCTTTCCATACACCAGCCGGCATGATGGGAATACGCTGTTCGTTCAAAGCGTTGTTGATCTGGATATTCTGCTTTACCCAATCCACCCATACCTGCGGATTCTCACGTGCCTGTTTCACCAAAGCAGGTTCCAACTGTGCTGCAAAGAAAGTCTTGTAGGGTGTCAGGAACTCATTCCGTACGCGCGGATTCATGACATACTCCACATAGAGATCGCTCTTCACCTGCGGTGTATTGTTCAAATGATCAGCCAACACTGCAGCAGGTGTATCGCGCAAGTCCTTGGCAGAAATGGCATCCAACAGTGCCATGGCTTCCGCACGCTTCTCTTCCGGAGCCTCGCGCAAGAACTTCTCAATGGCTGCATAGTTTCCACGACTGGCGATCATAAACTTCGTCGTCTTGGCCGGATCCAAACCCAATTCCTTCGCCAAGGCAGCGGCCTTCTCTTCGGTATAGAAAGTAGCTACATAGGTATTACGGATGGCATCCTCCTCCAACAGACGGCGGGCATTCTCCTCTTTTTGTGCATCGGTTACCTCAGGCATGTTGTTGCCCTCCACCGGTGGAACCAGATCCAAGGCAACGGTGGCTGCCTCACCCGGCTGTTTGTCCAAGGCGATGGTGACATTCTCGTCCTTACCAAAAGAGACCTTGCCATAACCAAACTTGCCATTCTTAGTAGCCCACACCAACATATCGCCCTTACCGGCAGAGAGGAAGGTCTGTCCCTTGGCATCGGACAGTTTGTTGGCCACGGTATAAAACTCAGCATAGTTGTAGATCTTGAACTCAACCGTTGCACCTTCCACCGGCTGGCCTGCCTCATCTGTGATCGTTACGGTAGCTTTGGCTGAGGGGGCATAGTTGTCGATCACATTGATCTCGGTATAACCATCGGTCTCCTTCATGATCTCTTCCGGACCGGCATATTTACCGAACACTTTGGTATGCATCAACATACCACGATAGGCAGGACCATTGAACCAACCTAAATTCAAGACAGGTTCCGGTTCGCAGGCTCCCAAGAAGAACCAACCGCCATCGACCCAAGCCTCCACCCAGGCATGGTTGTCATCGGTATGGGCCCAACGGGGTGTATAGACCTGACGGGCCGGGATACCTACGGAACGCAAAGCGGCTACGGTAAAGGTAGATTCCTCACCACAACGACCGTAAGCCGTACGCACAGAGGCCAACGGAGAGCTGGTACGTGCATCTGACGGCGTATAGATCACCTTCTCATGACACCAGTGGTTCACTTCCAACACAGCATCCTTCAACGAAAGATTCTTCACACGATCCTTCAGTTCGTCGTAGAAGATCCAACGACTTTCGTCCAGATTCTCATTGTTCACACGTACAGGCAGGACAAAATGGCGGAACACCTCTTCCGGAATGCTCTTTCCCCAAGGCATCTCCGCTTTGGCTTGGAACGAAGAACGGATATTCTGCAGATAGAAGTCCCCGCTATAATCCGTAATGTCTCCAATCGGCATGAAGGCATAGAGGAAGGTGAGTGCTTCCCGTTCCGGTTGAGTCATCTCCTCGTTAAACACTGCAAACAGATCGCCATGTGACAAAGCAGCTTGCTTGGCTTCGAAACGGCTCTCCACTTCGGCCCGATAGGCATCATCGGAGATGAAGT
This sequence comes from Parabacteroides distasonis, assembly GCA_021531775.1. GTDB lineage: Bacteria > Bacteroidota > Bacteroidia > Bacteroidales > Tannerellaceae > Parabacteroides. Next base: position 38,001 of record JAFBIU010000026.1, read on the forward strand.
GAGCCGGCTGGCTACAACTGGTTGCCATCAACCAGACAAACAACCAGGCTAATAGATGTTTTTTGTTCATAAACAGTTCGTTTATATTGGGTTTTACATTTAGAAGTTCAGACATATCTCTTCTCCAGCCTGCAAATCGATCGTCAGTTTGCCATCGACAACGGGCAACGAAATCGGCTTGCGGTCTTTCGTCAACGAGAGGTCACCGGCCTGTTTCGGCAACAGCAAACAGAATTGGCCGGGTACAACCGCCTTCAAGCGGATCTCCTGTACACGACTTTCCATCCATTTCGCAGCAACTTCGGCTCCTCCACGCACCTTCAGGCCACTGAAGCTGCCGGTTTTCCAAGCGGCAGGCAATGCTGGCAATACCTCGACCAGTCCGTCTTGGCTCTGAACCAGCATCTCGGCAATACCGGCACAGCCGCCATAATTGCCATCGATCTGGAAAGGTGGATGTGCACAGAAGAGGTTGGGATAGGTACCGCCACCCTTCACTTGATGCGTCTCCGGATCGACACTCGGCTGCAACAGATCAGCCAAGAGCTTGAAAGCATGTTCGCCATCGTGCAGACGAGCCCAGAAATTGATCTTCCAAGCCATGGACCAACCCGTACTACGGTCACCCCGCGCAATCAGGGTCTGCTTGGCTGCTTCGGCCAACTCCGGTGTATGCCAAACAGAGATCTCATTGCCCGGATAGAGTCCATACAGGTGAGAAACGTGGCGATGATGCGGTTCTGCCTCTTTGTATTCCTGCAACCATTCCATGATGCGGCCATCCGATCCAATGGAGGTTGGCATCAGGCGATCGCACTTGGCAGCCAACTCAGCCGCAAATTCAGCATCGATACCTAACAGGTTGGCAGCTTCGATGGTATTGGTGAAGAGTTCACGGACAATCTGATTATCCATGGTCGAACCGGCACAGATGCTGACCGGAATGCTGTCATGGAGAAGATAGGCATTTTCAGGCGATGTAGTCGGAGCCGTGACCAAGTAATGGTTACGCGGATCCTCTACCAACATATCCACAAAGAAGAGAGCGGCACCCCGCATCACCGGATAGACCTCCTCCAAATAGGATTTATCCAGGGTATAGAGGTAATGCATATAGAGGTGTTCGCACAACCAGGCAGCTGACGTATTGGTGGCTCCCCACGAAGGATGCTCGCCAGGTGCCGTAAACTGCCACGGATTGCCCAAGATATGGGTCACCCAACCACGGGCATTGTAGAAGGCCTTGGCTGTCCGTTCGCCACTGGCTACCTGTTGCTTCGTCCATTCGATCATCGGCAGATGCAGTTCGGACAGGTTCGTCACTTCGGCAGGCCAATGGTTCATTTGGAAGTTGATGTTCAAGTGGTAGTCGCCATTCCAAGGGGTATGGATGGTATTACACCACAATCCCTGCAGGTTGGGAGGCATGCAGCCGACCCGAGTTGCCGAGATCAGTAAGTAACGGCCAAACTGGAAATAGAGTGTCGAAAGTTCGGGATCATTGGGATCTTGTGCAAAAGCAGCCAAACGCTGATCCATCGGCAACAGGCTCCGTTCGTTACGACCCAGATCCAAGGCAACGCGACCATACAACTCACGGTAGGAGCGGACATGCTCATTCCGCAGGGCTACATACTCCTTGTTGGCAGCAGCAGCGAGCAGGTCTGTCAGCTGTTGCTTCAACTGATCGTGATAGAGATAGGAGGTTCCCATGCTGACCAGGACGATGGCTTCCGAGGCATTCTCGACCCGCAACAGCGTATCGGCAGCAGCCAAGGATCCGCCTTTCGGCAACAGGACACGTACCCGTGCCTCGTATTGGTTACCAGCAGCACCCGACAGTTCATCACCACTCGGCAACTGACCACGCATCACCAGGTCATTGGCTTCGACGGTACAGGTCGCATGTTCCGGACGGTTCATGGAGAGCGAGAAATGGATGGCCTTATCGGCATCGGCTGTCAGATAGAACACGCCTAAATCTCCGGCAAAGGAGGTAAAGGCTTCACGCGTATAATGAATGTTGCCCCGCTTGAAGGTGGTGGAGGCAATCGCCTGATCCAAATTCAACTCCCGGCGATACTCGCTCACCGGTGATTCATCGGGATAGGTATAGTTCAACACCAAGTTACCCAACAACTGGTAACTGCCGTAGGGTGCATTGGCTCCGTCACCCAGGGCACTGCCCGCACCTTTGCAGACAAAGGTATCATACATCAACTGCTGTGCCTGGTCACTCTTGCCCTCAAACAGCAATTTCCGGATCATCGGCAACGAACGGGAAGCCTCCGGATTGTCCGTATCTTGATAACTACCCGACCACATGGAGATCTCGTTCAACACGACAGACTCCCTGTCAATACCTCCATCCGGCATCATACCCAGACGACCATTCCCCAACGGAAAGGTTTCTTCCCATAAAGTGGCCGGACGATCAAAATGGTAAGCCAACGGGGTATTCTTTTCCTGCACACTGCAACCCACACAAAGCAGCAGGAGCGAGACGAAAATAGAAAACGTTTTCATGTTCATAATGTATTTAGGTTTGTATTTAGTTCATATTTCAAAAACTCTGCATGTCACACAGGCGCTTGTAATAGCCATCCAAGGCCAACAGTTCTTCATGACGGCCCCGTTCGACGATGCGTCCCTCATGCATGACGCAAATCTCATCGGCATTCCGGATGGTCGAGAGCCGATGGGCAATGACAATGGTGGTACGCCCCTTCATCAGTTTTTCCAACGCATCCTGTACCAGACGTTCCGATTCGGTGTCGAGTGCCGATGTTGCTTCATCCAGAATCAGGATGGGCGGATTCTTCAGAATGGCGCGCGCAATACTGATCCGTTGCCGTTGTCCGCCCGACAGTTTACTACCCCGGTCACCGATATTCGTCTGGTAGCCCTGTTCCGTTGCCAAGATGAATGTATGCGCATTGGCAATGCGAGCGGCCGCCTCCACCTCCTCTTGGGTGGCCTGTTCCACACCAAAGGCGATGTTGCGGAAGAAGGTATCGTTGAAGAGGATCGCCTCTTGATTGACATTCCCCATCAATCCGCGGAGATCGTGCAAGCGGGTTTCCCGAATATCCACCCCGTCAATGGTGATGCGTCCCTTCGTCACATCGTAGAAACGGGGCAACAGATCGACCAACGTACTCTTGCCGGAGCCCGACTGACCCACCAGCGCAATGGTCTTTCCCTTGGGGATACGCAGGTTGATGCCCTGCAATACCCAATCCTGCTGATACTTGAACCATACATCTTCGAAGACAATTTCTTGATGCAAGGCAATCGGTTGCGGGTGGGCCGGATCATGAATGGTTGTCTCGGCCTGGAGGATCTTGTCGATCCGTTGCATTGAAGCCAAGCCTTTCTGGATGGCATAGACCGATTTACTCAAATCTTTGGCCGGATTGATGATGCTGTAAAAGATGACCAAATAATAGATAAAGGTAGGTGCATCAATGGTACTGTGATTGCTCAAAATAAGCGTACCACCATACCAAAGTACGATGGCAATGGTAGCTGTTCCGAGAAATTCGCTCATGGGATGCGCCATCTGCTGACGGCGATAGATTCGATTGGTCATGCGTCGGAAGGTATCGTTCGTCTGTTCGAAACGTTCCTGAATCTTACGCTCTGCATTGAATGCCTTGATGATACGCAGACCGCTCAAGGTCTCTTCGACCTGGCTCATCAAAAGGCCCCACTGCTGTTGTCCTTCGAACGATTTCCGTTTCAGTTTCTTGCCGACCTGTCCCATGACATAGCCGGCGATGGGCAACAGGATCAGCACGAAGAGTGTCAACTGCCAACTGATCGCGATCATACCCACCAAATAGATCAGGATCAGGATCGGATTCTTGAACAGCATGTCCAAAGAACTCATGATGGAGGTCTCTATCTCATTCACATCGCCTGAGACACGGGCAATGATATCCCCTTTCCGCTCTTCGGAGAAGAAGGCTAACGGCAGTTCGGTGATCTTACGGTTAATCTGATTGCGGATATCCCGAACGACACCCGTCCGGATCGGGATCATGGTGAAGAAGGCCATATACATGGCCGACACCTTCAGAAAGGTGGAGACAACCAGGAAGAGTCCCAATATGATCAGGGTAAAGGAGCCCCCCTGTTTCTCGATCAATTGGGTGACAAACCAGAAGAAATTGTTCTTCCAAATGGTCGGAAGGGTCTGCAGTGTCTCCCATGAGAAGGGTTGAAAACTCCAATCCATATACTGATAGACTGCCTGATCCATCTCAAACAGGATGTTCAGAATCGGAATGATCAGGGCAAACGAAAAGAGGTTCAACAATGCCGAGAGAATGTTGAACAGGATATTCAATACCATATAGGTCTTGTAGGGAGGCACGAAGCGCCTCAATACTTGCAGAAAATCTTTCATATATCGTGTGAACTACCGTCTATTTTCTGCAAAGGTAAGATAATATTCTTGTTCATTTGAAGTAACCCCTTTTTTATCGTATATTTGAAGCGTATAAATTAGAAAAAAACATACCCATGAAACATCTATGGATGATTGGCGCACTATTGGCGCTGAACTGTGCGACCTATGCACAAGAGACAGAAAAATATCCGTTGGGCGATTACACCGAACTGACGGACACGAAGCCGCACGATGATGCCGCGAAGTGGAACCAGCTGAAACAGGCAACGCAACTCAGTTGGGGTAGTATCGATGTACGTTACCCCAAGTTGAGTATTCCCCACGTGCAATCTACCTCACGCTGGCAAGGAAAGGCATGGCGAGGCGAACGAGTGAATGCCCAAGCTGTCCTTTGGAGCAAGACAGCTTTGGAGGATGCGACCTTGACTGTCTCGGATTTGAAGTGTGGAAGTGCCATCATTCCGAGCGAATCCGTTTCTTCGCACTTTGTCCGTTATGTGATGACCGACGAGTTGAACAAAGACCGCAAAGGGGGTTGTGGTGTCCGGGAAAACAAGGCGGAATGGGACTCCTCCATCGTAGCCGATGTACTGGACATTGTCAAGTTGCGGGATGTACAGGCCTGCTCTACCCAACCGATTTGGTTGCAAGTACGTGTTCCGGCAGATGCCAAGGCCGGTAAATACAAGGGGACATTGACCGTCAGTGGCCAAAATTTCCAACCGATGAGCCTTCAGATCGAACTGGAAGTGGTCAACCGTACCTTGACAGCTCCCCAGGAGTGGCCTTTCCACTTGGATTTGTGGCAGAACCCGTATGCGGTGGCCCGCTACTATCAAGTGCCGCTCTGGAGTCAGGCTCACTTTGATGCCATGCGTCCCATCATGAAAATGTTGGCCGAAGCGGGACAAAAGGCCATTACCACCAGCATCATGCATAAACCCTGGGCCGGACAGACGGAGGACCATTTCGACAGCATGGTGTTCCGCATGAAGAAGCTGGATGGCAGCTGGGTCTATGACTACACGGTCTTCGACAAATGGGTCGATTTCATGCTGAATGATGTGGGTATTGATGGTACGATCAGTTGCTACACGATGATCCCATGGGCTTTGACGTTCGATTATTTCGACCAGGCCACCAATCGCATCCAGTTTGTCAACTGCAAACCGGGCGATGCCGAATATACCGAATACTGGGGTAACTTCCTCAAAGACTTCTCGCGCCACCTGCATCAGAAGGGATGGTTCGAACGGACAGCCATTTCGATGGATGAGCGGCCGATGGAGGCCATGCGCGAAGCGATCAAGGTGATCAAGCAGGCTGATCCCGCCTTCAAGATCACATTGGCCGGTAACCTGCACAAGGAGATCGAAGGGGATCTCTATTATTTGAGTATCCCTTACGGCAACACCTTCCCGGCTGAAATGAAGGCTGAACGCGACCGGAAGGGACAGATCAGCACAGTCTATACCTGTTGTGCCGAAGCCTTCCCGAACACCTTTACCTTCTCCGATCCGGCCGAAGCCACCTGGACTCCGATCCATGCCGTGGCGGGTGGTTACGATGGCTATCTGCGTTGGGCCGTCAATAGTTGGACGGCCGATCCTTTGCGCGACTCCCGTTTCCGTACCTGGGCTGCAGGGGATACCTACAGCATCTATCCAGGTCCGCGTAGTTCAATCCGCTTTGAACGATTGGTCGAGGGACTGCAGGATTGCGAGAAGATCCGTCTGTTGCGTCAGTCCCTCAAGGGTAGTAAGTTGGACAAACTGAACAAATGCGTTGCCAAATTCACACCTGAGGGTCTTTCCGACACGCAACAGTCCTATACCGAGATGGTCCGTGAATTGGAAACCCTGTTGAATACGCTGTAAGCCGAACAGGCCCTCCATGCAATCAAGCGTACAAAAAATCCCTTGGAGTTTGGATGCTCCAAGGGATTTTCTGTATCAGGAAGCAGTCTGTGCCTGCTTTTATTTCTCCCGGATAAAGATATTGATCGGTGTACCGGACAGGTCCCAATTCTCACGGATCTTATTCTCCAAGAAACGTTTGTAAGGCTCCTTGATCCACTGCGGCAGATTACAGAAGAAGACAAACGAGGGAATGCTGACATTGGGCAACTGGGTAATATATTTGATCTTGATATATTTTCCCTTCCAGGCTGGCGGCGGTGTCGTCTCGATAATCGGCAACAGCACCTCATTCAGTTTTGCTGTCGAGATGCGTTTCTTGCGATTGTCATACACCTGCTTAGCCGTTTCCAACACCTTCAAGATACGCTGCTTTGTCAACGCAGAGATAAAGAGGATGGGGAAATCGGTAAAGGGAGCCAACCGTTCCCGGATAGCCGTTGTATAGGAATTGATCACTTTCTGGTTCTTCTCCTCGATCAGGTCCCACTTGTTCACACACACAATCAAACCCTTCTTGTTCTTCTGCACCAATGAGAAGATGTTCATGTCCTGACTCTCGATTCCACGCGTAGCATCCAGCATCAGCACGCACACATCTGAATTTTCAATGGCGCGAATCGAACGGATTACTGAATAGTACTCCAAATCTTCAGTCACCTTGCCCTTCTTACGAATACCGGCCGTATCGACCAAATAGAAATTGAGTCCAAACTTATTGTATTTGGTATAAATGGAATCACGTGTCGTACCGGCAATATCGGTCACAATATGGCGGTCTTCACCGATGAACGCATTGATCAATGATGACTTACCCGCATTCGGACGGCCGATCACCGCAATACGCGGTAACTCCTCCTCCAAGATCTGTGTCTTCTCTTCCGGCAATGTAGCCACGATCTTATCCAGCAAATCTCCGGTATAAGAGCCATTGACAGCCGAAATGCAGAATGGATCGCCCAAACCGAAACTGTAGAACTCTGCTGCTTGGGGATGCTGCTCGTAGTTATCAGCCTTGTTGGCCACCACAATCACGGGCTTCTTGCTCCGACGCAAGATACCAGCCACCTCCAGATCCAGATCAGTCATACCATTCAACACATCTACCACAAAGAGGATCACGTCAGCCTCCTCAATCGCAATATGTACCTGCTTGTTGATCTCCTCTTCGAATACATCTTCCGAATTGACCACCCATCCACCGGTATCAATCAAGGAGAATTCCTTGCCAGTCCATTCCACTTTGCCATATTGGCGGTCGCGTGTCGTACCCGCCTCCTCGTTGACAATCGCCTGACGTGTACCCGTCAAACGGTTGAACAACGTGGACTTTCCCACGTTGGGCCTTCCAACTATTGCTACAATATTTCCCATAATCCGTCTTTCGTCTTGCTGTTATTAATCTAATTGATAACCGAAACGTTTCAGCAACGTATCGCGGTTGCGCCAGTCCTTCTCGACCTTGACAAACATCTCCAAGAAAACCTTCTTCTGGAAGAAACGTTCGATATCCTTACGTGCCATGGCTCCTACTTTTTTCAGTGCCTGGCCCTTGTGCCCGATGATAATACCCTTCTGAGAATCGCGTTCCACGATGATGAGTGCCTTGATATGAATCAACTCGGACTCCTCCTTGAACAACTCGACGACCACCTCCACAGCATACGGCACCTCCTTCTGATAATAGAGCAATATCTTTTCCCGGATAATCTCTGTCACGAAGAAACGGGCCGGCTTGTCGGTCAACGCATCTTTCTCGAAATAGGGAGGAGATTCGGGCATCAACTCCTCCACACGGCGTTTCACATAATCAATATTGAAATTATTCAGGGCTGAAACAGGAATGATTTCTGCCTGAGGCAACAACTCCTTCCACATCGTCACCAACTTCTCCAACCCGGCCTGATCGGTCTGGTCAATCTTGTTGATCAGCAACAGCACCGGATACTCCTTCACCTGTTGCACCTTCTGGAGAAATTCCTCATTCTTGTCGATCGTCTCAATGACATCGGTCACATAAAGCAACACATCGGCATCTCCCAATGCCGATTCGGAAAAATTAAGCATGGACTCCTGCAACTTGTAGTTCGGATGCAAGACGCCCGGTGTATCGGAATAGACTATCTGCATATCGTCCGTATTCACAATGCCGAGGATACGATGACGCGTCGTCTGTGCCTTGGAGGTAATGATCGAAATACGCTCCCCGACCAGCCGATTCATCAACGTCGATTTGCCGACATTCGGATTACCGACAATATTGACAAAACCCGATTTATGCTTTTTTTCCATCATAGCCCCATTTTAAGTAAACGGATCCCCAGGTGAATCCAGCACCGAAGGCTGCCAAAATCAAATTATCACCCTTCTTCAACTGGTTTTCCCACTCCCACAAACAGAGGGGAATCGTACCAGCACTGGTGTTACCATATTTCTGGATATTGATCATCACCTTATCCATATCAACGCCCAACCGTTTGGCCGTTGCATCGATAATACGCAAATTGGCCTGATGAGGCACAATCCAAGCAATATCATCGTGTGTCAAATGGTTACGCTCGGCAATCTCGGCAGCAGCATCAGCCATGTAAGAGACTGCATACTTGAATACGTAACGGCCATCTTGGAATACGAAATGCTCCCGGTTCTTGACAGTCTCCTCAGAAGGAGGGTAGGCCGAACCGCCCGATTTCATGATCAGATGCGAATAACCGACCCCATCGGTACGGAGCAGTGTATCCATCACACCGATCTCCTCTTCGGTCGGCTCCAGCAGGACTGCACCACAACCATCACCAAAAAGCGGACAAGTGGTTCGGTCTGTATAATCTGTAATCGCCGTCATCTTATCGCCAGCTGCAACAATCACCTTCTTATAACGTCCGGAACGAATGTAATTGGCACCCGTCTCTAACGCATACAAGAAACCGGCACATGCGCCCTGCAAATCGAACGTCATAGCATTCTTACACCCTGTATGATAAGCTATGATAGAGGCCGTTGTCGGGAAATGGTGATCAGGCGTTGTAGAAGCCAACAAGATCACTTCGATCTCTTCGGGCTGAACACCGGTCTTTTCCAGCAACTGATTTACCGCACGAATGGCCATATAAGAGGTACCACGTCCTTCTCCCCGGAGGATTCGACGTTCTTTAATGCCGACACGAGTCATAATCCACTCGTCCGTCGTATCAACCATACGTGAAATGTCTTCATTGGTTAATACATCTTCGGGAACATATCCACCAATGCCTGTAATAACCGCATTAATCTTACTCATAATTCTCAAATAAAAAAACGACCTGTTACTAAATTAAAAAAAAGCCCTAAAACTAATTTTAGGGCTATTTTCTTTGTTCACCAACAATCGCCGTTGATTACTTAAACCGCAGCTTCTTTTACAATTGCCAATTTACCTCTATAATATCCGCATTCGGGACATACAGTGTGATAAATATGCCAAGCACCGCAGTTCGGGCAGATGGCCATTGTCGGAGCGACAGCCTTGTCATGAGTTCTTCTCTTGGCTGTTCTTGTCTTACCTTGTCTTCTTTTAGGATGTGCCATTGTTTTATTTATTTTAATTGTTATTATTCTCTATCCAATTTTTCAGAGCATCCCAACGTGGATCGGTTGCCCGAGCCTCTTGTTCCGTTTCCCCCATTCCATGGGCTGTATGCTCCTTCAACTTATTGGCCATCTCTTCGTTGCAACCTCCCGGTTCATGTTCATGCTTCATCGGCACAGCCAAGACGATAAACTCATACATGAACCATGCTAAATCGATGACGCCTTCTTCCTCCGGGACCACAACTACTTCATCACTTTCTTCCGAATAGGATGAACCGAATTTGACGACCAGTCTGTTTTCACTTTGAACCGGAACCTCCATATCCTCCAGACAGAGATCACAGGGTACAACCACTACTCCGTCTAACTGAAAATTCAGTTCAAACATCATCGAAGTACGTTGAACATCCAAAAGAACCTTTACACGACCCTTCTGAACCAAATCCCCTTCGACGTTCTCAAAGAACTTATCCTCCAAAAAATACTCATAATGAGTTACTCCCGGAGCCAGATTTTTCAAATCAATTCTATATAATTCTAATTTGCCCAAAGCCCTTTATGTAAAAACCTTGCAAAGGTACGAATTTTTGAAATACATTTGCAACAACTATGCTGTTATTTTTTGTTTTAGGCTGACTTATCTGCTATATTTCTGTAATTCGATCCGAAAAGTAGTCCCTTTTCCCAATTCGGAGCTCTTCACATAGATTTTTCCGCCATGATAGGACTCGATAATACGTTTCACGAGCGACAAGCCCAATCCCCAACCACGCTTCTTAGTCGTATAACCCGGATTGAAGACTGTCTTGAATTTGGACTTGGGAATTCCTTTGCCGGTATCCGATATGTCAATGCGGACCTGTTTGTGGGTTTCCTCCACCTGGAGGGTGATGGAGCCCTGTCCTTCCATGGCATCTACAGCATTCTTCAGCAGATTCTCGATGACCCAAGCAAAGAGGGAATCGCTCATCAGTACCAAGACGGGATGGTCAACCAAAGAGGTATGAATTTTCACCTTGGATGAGATACGTGTCTGCATGTATTCAAGTGCTGATTCAATGGAATGGTTTACATCAACCGGAACTGGATCAGGATTGGAACCGATTTTAGAGAATCGCTCAGCAATGATCTCCAACCGTTTCACATCTTTTTCCATCTCCGTCAAGAGGAAGGGATCGATCTCTTTGGTCTTGAGATATTCGACCCAAGCAATCAAAGAAGAGATAGGAGTACCCAGCTGGTGAGCGGTCTCCTTCGACAAACCTACCCATACCTTGTTCTGCTCTGCCTTCTTCGTGCTGGCCAAGGCCAGAAAAGCCAATAGAATAAAGACAAATACAACAGACAACTGGGCATAGGGATAGATCAAAAGACGTTTCAGGATCGTCGAATCATCATAGTACAGGTACTGATAAGTGCCATCCTCCATATCGATCACAATCGGCCGATTCTTGCTCTTGAGCTCCTTGACTTGACGGCGCATAAACTGATCCACATTCTTCTCGGGCAAATCAATGTTATTATACGATAACACGCTATCCCGATCGTTGCACAGAATAACCGGAATGGAATTGTTCCCCTGAATAATTTTCAGAATCAAGTTCATGTTCAAACTGGGATTCTCACTGGTCATAACACGAGTGGCTTCACTCCAGATCTCAATCTTGTTTCGCTCCTCCTCTGCCAAGTCCTTAATCAACAAATCAGAGATTACCACCGAAGCAATGGCAATGATAATGGCAGAGAAGATAAAAGCGAACTTCAGCCGCTGACGGGAGTCATAGATACTTTTCATAACAACAAATACAACTGTCAATTCATAGTAAAACGGAAATGGGTGAAATATATTATATAGAATAGAGACAAAAAAAGGGAACCAATCTTTCGACTGATTCCCTTCGTTCTAAAACGGCGGCTACCTACTCTCCCACTGTTACG
>JAFBIU010000027.1 GCA_021531775.1 Parabacteroides distasonis
ACCGTTGCATAAAGTTAAAATCTCAAATAAACAATTTTTAAACAAGACTCAGGTACACGTAACTTATTGTGGGTGAATAGGACGTTGTATTGGTAGTTTACTTTCTGCTTTCCGTGGTTCTGGCCGAAGTGCTATAAGATTTACGAAAATAATAAACAAAAATAATTTTATTATGTCATTAATTAAACGCATCATCAATCATATTCTGAAACGCTTTCAATACAAAAGAATTCCTAATAATTACAATGCTGTATTTCTGACTTTCGATGACGGTCCAGAGCCAGGAATTACAGAGTTTGTTTTGGAGGAGTTGGCAAAATACAATTTCAAGGCCACCTTTTTCTGCAGAGGCGACAATGTAGAGAAATATCCAGAACTACTCAATCGGATTAAGAAAGATGGCCATGCAATAGGCAATCATACATATAGCCATGTACATTCTTTCAATTGTAATTTTAAGGAGTATTGTGCTGATGTTGATAAGGCTGACAGAGTTTTGAATACCCCATTATTCCGTCCGCCTCATGGCAGCCACACATTATTAACTTTTCTTCGACTGAAAAAAAGATATAAGTCCTATTTTTGGGCGTTGAACAGCGATGATTCCGCTATGAATCGTTTTGATTATTACAAAAGCATTGATATGCTAAAAAATCACACAAAGGTTGGTGATATAGTGCTATTTCACTTTTGCCACAAACATGAAAAAGAAACTCGTGTTTTATTGCCAGAATATTTAAGATGGCTATCAAATAATGGCATTCACTCGCAGTCGATAACTAATTGAAAGGAAAGAGAATCATTGGAAGGAATATAAGCCGTTGATGTGGTGTATTTCCTGCTGACAGTTGTTGCAAACCTACTTTCACATAGTTATTGCCTCAAGGGGTTGTTGTCATTTGTATGCAAGGCGAAAATATTAAAGCAATTAATTGAAAAAAGAAAATTAGAAAACAATTCTTATTAAAGAACCAAATATTTTATTATGATTAACGTTGGCATTATCGGATGCGGCTTCGTAGGTGGAGCCCTGAAGGATTGGTTGGAGCACAACAATCCTGAGTGTAAACTTTTCATTAGCGACCCTGCAAAGGGCTATAATGACTCTATGGCAGACATTGACATTGCATTCTTGCAGATTCATGTGCCGACAGAGGATGACGGTACGCAGGATTTGACCCTCATGAAGGAGCTTATCAAGAATCTACCTGACGTGCCTGTATTTGTTCGTACTACTATTCTCCCAGGAACAAGTGATATACTCTCTCGCGAGACGAGACATAAGGTGCACTATATGCCTGAGTTCCTCACAGAACGTACGCATATCGAGGATTTCAAGAAGCAGACAATGGTATTCACCGGAGCGCATGAGTTGCTGACTAAGATTTTCGTGGGAAAGAAGTTCACTGTAATGTCTCCGCTTGAGGCAGAACTCACCAAGTATATGCACAATGTGTTTGGTGCATATAAGGTTACTTACTTTAATGCTTGTCGCGAGTATTGCGAGCAGATGGGTGGTGATTGGCGCAAGGTGCATACTGGTATGCTGCTCTCCGGCTACATCAACGACACCCATACCTATGTTCCCGGTCCTGACGGAAAGTTCGGATATGGTGGCAAGTGCTTCCCTAAGGATGTGAATGCGTTTGCTAAGATGACAAAGGGTACTCCTCTCGGTACGCTTCTTGAGCACCTGCATGAACTGAACGTTCATTTCCGTGGATTTGAAGAGAAGATTTGATAGATTGCAGAAATAATTATTGAAATGGTTTGCGTGCGCACAGGTGAGTTTGTCAGAACTTGGACACAGGCTCTTGAACTATGGTTCGATACCATCGCACGCTTCAAAAATTATACAGATAATAAATAATGAAAATAGTTCATATTTGTATGGTAGCCTACCTTGACGGGTGGGGGTATCAGGACAATCTTCTTCCTGAATACATGTCAAAAGCGGGTCATGATGTGGTTGTCGTTTCTTCAGCTAATCATTTCCCTTCGTTTCTGAAGAATGAGGAAAAAGAAAGAATATTGGCAAAAGGTTCTGATTATTACTGCAATAAAGTGCATGTCTATCGAATTCAAACGAAACTTGATACATCAAACTATAACTTCTATTGTAGAGGCCTTATGGGCATTCTAAAGAAGGAAAAACCTGATGTAATATTCCACCATGGTATAAACAGTTCATCAATGTTGATTTGCTGGCAATATGTCAAGACTCACGGAAGCACAAAGTTCTTTTTAGATAACCATGCTGATAAAATCAATGAGTCACCAAACAGAATATGGAGATTTCTTGTTAATCGTATTATACTCAGAACATGTGTTAGAATCACAAGCAGCACAGTTTGCAAATATTATGGTGTAACTCCAGGAAGGTGTGATTATCTTATTAATTCATATGGTGTCAGGAAGTCAAAAGTAACACTATTACCTATAGGTTGCGACACAGATGCAATTGATGTTCTGTCAAGCAATGTGGAAGAACTAAGAAACAAACATTGCTTACCTGTGAATTCTTCTATAATCATCAGTGGTGGAAAAATGGGAGTTGACAAAGGGACTGTTGCGCTTATTGAGGCCTTTAAAAAAATAAGGAAGGAGAGGAATAATCTGAAACTAGTATTGTTTGGTAGCTTTACGGATAAAGAAACAGAGCAAATAGCTAGCGCTACAGAAGGAATTTATGTTTTTGGATGGTGTGACAGGACAAAAACATTAGAACTGCTAAAACTATCAGATATAGCGTGTTGGCCTATACATCATACTACTCTTATTGAGGATGCGGTAGGATGTTCTATTCCTATTGTGGTGAGAAAAACGTCCAACACATCACACATCATAGAGAAAAATGGCGAATACCTAAATACAGGTGATTGCAAAGAATTGGTTACAGCGTTCCGAAATATATTAGAAGGATATGATTCTTATGTAAGCGAGGCACGAAGGATGCATGACAAATTCAGTTATAATAGTATTGTTAAACAAATTGAATATGACTGCGAATAAAATGAAAAATAAACCTCGTATTTTATTCATCGCCACCTTTCCGCCTCCCATCCATGGGTCTGCAGTAGTGAGTGAGCAGATTAGAAATAGCAAGGTAATCAATGATACCTTTGATGGGGACTATGTCAATCTCGGAACATCGCGCAAGATGGATGAGATTGGCAAGGGAGGATTGTGGCTGAACCTGCAGAAGCTGTTTCGATTTGCAGGCTTGTTCTTCAAGACTTTCGGGCTGTTGCTCTGCCATCGGTATGACCTCTGCTATTGTGCTATCACTTGCCATGGGCCAGGTTTTCTGAAGGATGCTCCTTTTGTGCTGCTGTGCAAACTGTTTGGGCGCAAAGTGGTGATTCATCAGCATAACAAGGGAATGGCGAAGGATGTAGATAGGCCAGTATATCGTTGGCTTTTGCCATTGGTGTATAAGAATGTCAAAGTGATTTTGCTCTCATGGCATCTTTATCCTGACATCGAGAAGGTGGTGAAGCGGGAGGATGTGATGATTTGTCCGAATGGTATTAAGCCGACTGTTAATCCGGATTTCCAGCGTACTCCCAATAAGATTCCGCATATTCTTTTTCTTTCTAACCTGCTAATCGACAAAGGTGTGCTGGTGCTGCTCGATGCTCTTAAGATTCTAAAGGACAAAGGCTATTCGTTCGTATGTGATTTTGTAGGTAGCGAGACGAAGGATATTGATGCAGCACGCTTTGCCAAAGAGGTTGAAGAGCGTGGGCTGAACAGTCTGGCTATCTACCATGGCAGGAAGTATGGTGAAGAAAAGGATACCTATTTCAAGCAAGCTGAAGCCTTTGTTCTTCCAAGCTTCAACGAAGCTTTTCCTTTAGTCAACATTGAAGCGATGGAATATAAACTGCCAATTGTTTCCACAAATGTAGGTGGTATTCCAGATGAGGTTGTGGACGGAGAAAACGGCTATATAGTAAAAGATAAAGAATCGCAAAGTCTTTCAGAAGCCTTATGTAAACTTCTTGGAGATGCCTCTCTCCGAGAGAAAATGGGAGAAGCAGGCTACAAGAAATTCAAGACTCGATTTACAGATCAATGTTTTGAAAATCAGATGGTATTATCTCTCAAAAACGGCATAGGGGGGGGTAATATTACCTTCGTAAACTACTGGGGACGTAGGTATGGAGCAGAGAAGGATGTCTTTTGGCAGGATGCCGACATATTCGTTTTCCCAACCTATTACCATAACGAATGTTTCCCTCTCGTCAATATAGAAGCCATGGAATATGCTCTTCCTGTTATCTCGACCAATGAGGGTGGAATACCCGATGAGATTGTCAATGGACAAACGGGATATACAGTCGAGAAGAACAATCCTTCGTCTCTAGCATCAGCTATCGAGCGACTTCTCAAAGACCCTGAACTCTGCAAGAGCATGGGCCACGCAGGACGGAAGTTGTTTGAGGAGAAGTTTACAGAAGAGGTGTTTGAAAGGAATATGAGGGAGTGTTTGGAAAAGAGTAAAAGTTGTACAAATAAGTAGGGTGTCAATCTATGTTTTAGGATGATAATCGGTCTGAATCTTGCAGGGTAGCGAAATATATTATATTTTTGCGAAAGGAAACATTGGCTCGTCAAGGAATTGATGTGAAGAATAAATAACGTTTGTATGATCAAGAAATATGCAGGCAAATATAAAAGGATAAAACTTAAAGATGTCTTTATCAGAGGCTATAAGTCTATCGACTATTCCAAGGGTGTGAACATCTCTCTTGGTAAGATCAATATTTTACTTGGGGCTAATGGTGCTGGAAAAAGTAACATTGTTAGTTTTTTCAGGATGTTGAGCTATATGATGAGTAAATCGTTTGCCCGCTATGTTGAGATGGCTGGTACATCCAATTCGCTCCTTTACTATGGTTCCAAGCAGACTCCTTGTATAGAGGGTGTATTGACATTTACCGATGACAAGTCTGAAGACATTTATCGCTTTAAGCTCGCAAGTGCTGCTCCTGACCGACTGATTGTTACGGAAGAATCCATACAGTGGCATAGGAAAGGGGAGGCAGAGCCCTATGAGGTTCTTTTAGAACCTAATTTTAAAGAGTCATCTTTGGCAGACAGCCAGGATGCCGTGGCTAAGAGCATCTACTGGATGTTGTCGAACTGCAAGGTCTATCAGTTTCATGATTCTTCTGCGGAGGGTCCTCTACGTCAGGCATGTCCAGTGGAGACAGCAGATTATCTGCAGTCGCGAGGCAACAATCTTCCTTCTTTCCTGTATTTTCTGAGAGAGAATTATATTGATTCATACAATCGTATTGTTAGTTATGTAAGAGATGCCGTTCCCCAGTTTCAAGATTTCTATTTGGAGCCTGTCGGCAAATATATCTCACTGAGGTGGGTGGATACATCAGCTAATGACTATGTATTCAATGCCCATCAGTTTTCGGATGGATCTATCCGATTTATTGCATTGGCTACACTTCTTTTACAACCTCAGAAGACGATGCCCAGTGTGATTATTCTTGACGAACCAGAATTGGGCCTTCATCCTTTTGCAATCACTCAGTTGGCTCAAATGATAAGGGATGCTTCTAACCATTCGCAGGTTATTATTGCCTCGCAAAGCAAGGACTTGGTTGACCATTTCGAGTTAGGCGATGTTTCGGTTGTAGAGATGGATGATGAGCGTTTATATACCACTGTGAGGAAATTGAACGAGGATGACTATAGGTTGTGGCTTGAGAATTATACGGTAAGTGAGTTGTGGGATAAAAATATCATAGGAGGACGACCAGTATGAGTGTGAAAATTCTTCATGTACTTTGCGAAGGGCAAACGGAACAAGGCTTTGTAGAGAATGTTCTGAAGCCATATCTTCTTGCTAATGGTTATGCAGCTGTGAAGAGTATTCTTGTAACTACCAGTAAGAAGAAGAATGCTCATGGTGGTGTCGTATCCTACCTTCATGTCAAGAATGATTTGGGTGTGATGCTGAAATCAAGCAATGACAATGAGTCCGAGAGGCATATATTTACTACGATGTTTGACTTGTATGCCTTACCAGACAATTTCCCGGGTTATGCTGAAGCTCATGCAATTGCAGATCGATACGAGCGTGTGGCTGCTTTCGAAAGTGCATTTGCCAATTCTATTTTGTCTGAAAGGTTTATTCCTTATATACAACTGCATGAGTATGAGGCGCTCGTCTTTTGTGGATTGGACTATCTTGGGCAGATGTACAAAGGTTGTGAGAAAAATATTGGAGAGTTGAAATCTATTCTTGAAAAAATTGGGAATCCTGAACTGGTGAATGATAGACCTGATTCTGCTCCCAGTAAGAGAATCATAAAGGCTATTGAAGGTAACAAAAAGATTGGCTACAGCTACGATAAACCGAAAGCAGGTAAGTTTGTAGCAGAAAAGGTCGGTATGGTACAACTACGTGCCCAGTGTAGTCATTTCAATAGTTGGATCGAGACATTGATCAATAAATAGAATGAGGACTAAATCCTCTACTATACATCACAGATCATAAAGGTTTTAGTGGAGATACGATTCATTAGTAGCCTAAGAACTATGTTAAAAATCAATACTCAGATACTTACGATACTGCGTCATCGGTTTGACGAGCAGGTGTCAGAGTCAGACATCTTAGCTTGGTTATATAACTTTGAAGAGGATGACTGGTCGATGGCTCTGACGCTTCTCAATCAGGTCTCTTTTTATTCCTCAAACAGGTGTGCTGATATATTGGAGGAGGGTCTGAGACAAATTATCTGCAAAAATCAAGGAAAGCATTTTGCATTAGTTCCTATCGGTGGTATGGGTAAAAGTGGAGGAGTGATGGCTTATCATCTTAAGAAGCTCATGAAACGTTTTAGCCATATTTCATGGAGCTTCGTTGATATTGATTTCAAATTCAAGCAGTGTCCATATCAGGTTATTCTATTTGATGATTTCTTGGGGTCTGGAGAAAGTGCTTTGAAACAGTTCGGTCAAATGTACAATTCTTTTCCAGATGGGAGTACAGTAGTGTGTTTATGTGTGGCATATATGCAAAAGGCAGCCAAACTAGTGTCTTCGAAAGGCATTAAAGTCTATGGTGTGGAACACCTCCCTGCATTTGCGCTTAGGCGATCCGTATTCGGTTATCCACCTCGTATGAAGGTTGTTCGTCAATTTGCTTCCAAATATGGCGAATTGCTTTATCCTAAGAAGGCTTATGTAGCAGGAATGGATTTGTACGTGGGGCCTTTAGGATATGCTAATTGTCAGTCGCTGGTGTGTTTTGATCATACGACGCCAAACAATACGCTTCCTATTCTTTGGGCGAGCAATAAACGTTCGGATAATGGTAGAAAGTGGATACCTCTGTTTCCCAGACGACTGTTTGACCGTACACGACGTGATGACAGTTACGATCGGATGAAATTCAAGTGGTTAAGTATAGCTCAAAAGATCAGTATGGGAACTATCAATCGGCCGTTCAACGATTATAGCCGCTCTTCCATTCAACTGCTTGGATTGCTTCATGGTAAGTATCACCATCGTTCAGATGCCTATATTTGTACTATGCTTGAAATCTCGAATGCAGACTATCAGAAATTATGTACTTATGCCAAGCAGAAGAATCTGCTTGCAGAGAACGGACAACTGACATCAGAAGGACGGAAGACATATACGAGTATTCGGAAAGTTGAATTTGAAACAAAACCATTGGTGGAAAAACAGATTGATAAAATCGACTATCTTTATTTACCAAATAGGTTTCTCGGGTTTTCCAAATTTCAATGCTATTAGCGTAGAAATCGAGGATACGAACCTCCTTGATTCATTGCAGCTCCTTGGCTGTGAGTGAAGAATTAAGCAACATTAATACTGATACTGATGACTGCCTACGTCAGCCATCATTAACAGCCTATCAGCTGTTGACTTCAGGAAAGAGTAATAGATTGAATTGATGGAATTCCCGAGAGACTCTTTTATACAGCAATTGAATGGCTGTACACCCGAATATCGTTCTGCGATTATTCAGTACACCGACAATCTATTAGCCAAGAAGCTTCCAGTTATCTTTTCCCTCAAGCATTTTGCGGGAATTGTGGGTATGGATGAAGGAGAAATTAGGCGAATACTGGATCATACCGATGGCTATTATGCTTACTATACGATCCAAAAGAAACACAGCAAGAAACGAAGGAGAATAGTTGTACCCTATCAGAATCTGAAGCGTATTCAAAGGTGGATACTACAAGAAATATTGGATAAGGTCGCTGTTCATAGACAAGCGAAGGGATTTGTGAAGGGGGGAAATACGCTGCAAAATGCACTTCCGCATTTGGGAAAGAAGTATCTTAGAAAGTTTGATTTTAAGGATTTCTTCGAAAGTATTTCTGCAGAACGTGTATATGGCCTTTTTTACGAATTAGGTTATTCTCCAGCAGTCAGTCACGATCTTGCTGCTTTATGTACATTAAAATTAAGTGATTACAAATATATATCGTTGAAAGGGTACAAACAGCGTTGTTTCAAGTATCTGTATGATATGAATAAAGCGGTTTTAGCTCAAGGAGCTCCAACAAGTCCTGCCATTGCCAATTTGATTTGTAGAGGATTGGATGGGCGTTTCGCAAAGTATGCAGATTTGAACGGTATCCAATATACTCGTTATGCAGACGATTTGACGTTCTCAGCTGATAGCCTGGATTTGTTACCTTCCTTTGGCTTTGTAAACAAAGTTGTTAGAGAAGAAGCTTTGAAACTGAATTATTCCAAGACTGGAACATACGGTCCCGAAAGTCGCCAAATGGTGACTGGTATTCTAATCAATGGGGTGAAGCCAAGAGTACCGCAGAACTTCAAACGACAAATATATCGCCATCTTCATTTCTGTGAGAAGTATGGGGCACAAGAGCATTTTAGTCACGTAATGCCTGGTTATTCTCATGCCAGACAGTGGCTTTATGGAAAGATTCTCTATGTTTATGCCATTGAACCTGAAGTGGGTAAGGATATGCTTGTAAAAGCCAATTCCTTGGATTGGGGATTGATTTGAGAGAGAGTTTGTACTTGATAGCTTTGGAGGAAATGATGATCCTAAATGATTTATATATAATAGAATAAATGGATTTTGTGATTGCATTGATAGATTATAGAAAGTTGAAAAAATATAAAAATGAACGTATTTAATATTCATATTGAGTTTGACTCAAAGGTATTCTGCAAGACTGTAGAGGATTATATTGTCAAGAAACAGAAGGCATACGTCTGTGTGGTGGATGCTAATGTGATAGCTATGGTTCAGAAAGATCTTACATATAGAGCTATAGTAAATAATGCGAATGTTAATACATGTGATGGTAGTTCAATATCGAAGATGGTAAACTCTATATATGGAACTCACTATTCTGCGTTTAATGGCCCGGAATTATTTGAGTATTATATTGAACGTCCTTATAAACATGTTTTGATCGGTAATACAGAACAAAAGGTAGAACAAATTAAACATAAAGTAGCCGAAAAGGGACTGAATTTGGATCTTCAACATATAGATGTACCGTTTGTGCCAGTTGACAAGTTCGATTATCCTGCTATTGCCAAACAAATCAATGTATTAAAACCTGATATCATATGGGTAAGTTTAGGTGCGCCAAAACAAGAGATATTTATTGCTAATATATTTCCGTATTTAGAGCAGGGTGTGTTGTTTGCTATTGGAGCAGCTTTCAATTTTTATACAGGAGATTTACATAATAGCAAGCGTGAAATTGGTGGTTTGAGATTTATTTGGTTGGAACGTATTTTTAAGGAGCCAAAGAAGCAGCTTGGTCGTGTAGGCAGATTTTTAATTGCGATGCCGAAGATGTATCTGGAAGAAAAACGAAAAGCAAAAGGGATCCGATGAAACGTGTATTGATGACCGGTGTAGGTTCCTACGTGGGTGAGAGCGTGCGGAACTATATTCTATCGACATCTTCTGATTTCGTGATTGATGCGGTGGATACCATCAATGAGGCTTGGAAACAGGCGGATTTCTCGCAATATGATGTGGTATATCATGTGGCGGGTATTGCACATGTGAATGCGGATCCGAAAATGGAACCGCTATATTACAAAGTGAATCGGGACTTAACGATTAAGGTGGCTCGTATAGCTAAGGCTGCTGGTGTGAAGCAGTTCATCTTCATGTCGAGCCAGATTGTGTTTCATGAGAGCCAGTCGTTGAAGACAGAGGTATTGACGGCTGAGACAAAAGAGAATCCGAATGGGTTCTATGGTGACTCTAAGCTGCAAGCAGAAAAGGGGTTGCATGCGTTGGAATGTGATACGTTCAAAGTGTGTATCCTTCGTCCTCCGATGATTTATGGACCGAATTCTAAGGGGAATTTCCCTCGTTTGGTGCAATTAGCTCAGGTGACTCCTGTATTTCCGGCTTGGCACAACAAACGGTCGATGCTTTACATTGACAACTTGGCTGAGTTCGTGAAGCAGGTAATTGAGCGGCAATTGAGTGGTACGTTCTATCCGCAGAACAGGGAATTAGCGGATACGGTAGAGATCATCCGTTTCTTTGCCAAAGCTTCGGGGCATAATGTATGGATTACACATCTACTGAATCCATTTGTCTGGCTGGGTAGTTTTGTGCTTCAGCCTCTCAATAAGATGTTTGCTACCTACTACTATGACCCGGAAATGAGCAAGGTGGATTTTGATTATCAGCTTGTCTCATTTGAGGAGAGTTTGAGGAGGATCAGCAAGGGGCTTGCATGATTTCAAGGAAGAGCATTTATGAAGATAAACTGCCTGTATGGGTCTTATACAAGCAGTTTGTATAAAGGCTTACAATTTCATGGAGAATATTTCACTTATCTTACTATGTATTCGATTATGCTTCATTATGTATTGATTTTCCTGCTTTTGCTGGTAGCAGAAGTGGGGTATTTCCGTATTGCGGATAGGTGTAACATCATTGACAGGCCGAATGAGCGGTCGTCACACTCGTCCATTGTGCTTCGGGGTGGCGGTATCATATTTATGTTGGGACTATGGATATGGGCTGCATTCTTTGGGCTTGGCTATACTTGGTTTCTGGTAGCTGTTACGTTGATTGCAGGAGTGAGTTTTGTGGATGACATCAGGTCTTTGCCAGACTCGGTTCGGCTTGTGGCGCAGTTCGTAGCAATGGGATTGATGTTCTATCAGTTGGATATGCTGCATTGGGAGATGTGGTGGGTGGTGATATTGGCCCTTATTGTGAGCGTGGGTGCCTCGAATATCATCAATTTTATGGATGGTATCAATGGCATTACAGGAGGCTATGCCTTGGCTTCGCTGATACCTATATATGTATTAAATAAGGGTATGGGATTTGTGGAGGAGTCGCTTGTGGTGACAGTAATACTGGCTGATGCGGTTTTTTGCCTGTTCAATTTCCGTCCGAAGGGTAAGGCGAAATGTTTTGCTGGGGATGTGGGATCTATCGGAATTGCCTTTATCCTGCTGTTCCTGATCGGACAGTTGGTGATGAAGACCGGGGATATGACTTACTTGATATTTTTATTGGTATATGGTGTGGATGGTTGCCTGACGATTATCCATCGCATCATGCTTCACGAGAATCTGGGTGAAGCGCACCGCAAGCATGCGTATCAGTTGATGGCGAATGAGCTGAAGATTGGGCATGTGAAAGTCAGTCTGCTGTATATGTGTCTGCAATTGGTTATATCCTTAGGATTTGTATTCATTGTGCCTAATACGTTGGTGGCGCATTGGCTGTTTCTCTTCGCCACGATTCTTGTGCTGGCAGTAGCTTATCTGCTGTTTATGAAGAAGAATTATCATCTGCATCAGGCTTATCTCGATGAGATTAAAAGATTAAAGAATTAAAAGATCAAAGTTCATTCTCTATGATGGCTACCATATCGGCAGGAGAAATGACTTTCGGCGTAGTGGGAAAGTGCTTCAAGTTGCCTGTGACAAGGAAAGAGTCTTCAGAGAGAAAGTCAAGGACTTTTGCCGTTGCTACCATCGGATTGTGCGTAAGCAAGGCGGAAACAATGACATTGGTGTCGATTACTGCGTAAATCATATCTTGTTTGCTTTAGCCTCTCTTACAGCATTGATTTCTGCATTTATCTCTTCCAAAGATAGTTCTGGTCTGCTTTACGCATCCCTACGAATATCACGAATGGCTTTTATCGCTTTTTCGCGTATGTTTTCGTCATCGTCTGCTGCTATTGTAAAGGGAATGCTACGGCTACGGATGACGGTGCGCACGAATACATTGATGGCAGTGTTGGCACTCATGCCAAACTGTTCGCAGAGCTGGTCAAATTTTGCTTTCTGCTCGGAGTCCAAACGGACGGTCATTGCTGTCTGTGCCATAATTCTTACGATTTAAAGATGGATAATCTATACGTTGTTTGGTGGCAAATTTACATCAAAATGACGTAATTACAAAATCAAATGCAAATAATTGAGACTTGTATCGGAATAGACCCGCTCTGTTGCGTGCTTTAGGAATCAAGTAAATGTGATACTAATCTCCCATGTTAAGGGATTATCAACAAACTATATGTGAACGGACGCTTCGCTCCTTGAAGCGTCATCGGAGTGTCATGGTACAGATGCCGACCGGCACGGGCAAGACGGTCACGTTGGCAGCTCTCTTACAGGCATATTCGGTTCCTGTCGGGAAGCAGTCTGCTCAACCGGATTTGCTTATCGTAGCTCATACACGGGAGCTGATCGAACAGATCAAATCGACGATCCGGCGGATGGAACTGGATGTTTCCCATATCCACGTGGAATCCATTCAGACCGTTTCTCGCCGGATTGCGACGGATCGCATCTCGATTCGTCCCTCGTTAGTGATCATCGATGAAGCGCATCATGCCTTGGCCAACACCTATCAGCTCCTGTGGAAGCAGTGGCCCAAGGCCCGTTTCTTGGGATTGACAGCAACACCCTACCGGTTGAACGGAGCCGGTTTTACCGATCTGTTTGATGATCTAATCCTTTCAGATAGCATTGCCCATTTCATTGCGGAGGGTTGGCTCAGTCCCTTTGACTACTATTCGATACCGTCGGATAGTGATGAGATCCGGGCCATCGCCTTGTTCAAGAAGCGGAATATTGATGGGGATTATCAGACGAAGGAGATGCGGGACGTGCTGGATGTGCGGCCGACCATCCAACGGCTCTATCATTCGCTACAGGAGTTTGTGGCCGGTTGTAAGGGCATTGTCTATGCCATAGATATCACGCATGCGGAGCATATTGCCGAATTCTATCGTTCGAAGGGTCTGGTTGCGAAAGCGATCAGTGCCGCTACACCCAAACAGGAGCGTAAAGCCGATCTGGCCAAATTCCGGACTGGAGAGATCCAGGTCTTGGTGAATGTGGATCTCTTCTCGGAGGGGTTCGACTGTCCTGATGTGGAGTTTATCCAGCTGGCACGTCCGACACTTTCGTTGGCCAAATACCTGCAGATGGTGGGTAGGGGGCTGAGACGGCATGAGGGCAAGGCCTGTTGCATCATTCTGGATAATGTGGGGCTTTATCGTCGGTTCGGCCTTCCTTCGGATGATCGAGACTGGAAAACCTATTTTAGTGGCGAACAACAACAGGTGGAGGCATTGGATCAATCCGTTGTCGCCTTGCGTTCGGTCGATACCGATTTGTCTCAATCCGTACGTAAAGCCAACGGGAAAGATGCCTCCTTGATTCAGATTACGAGTCATGAGCAGATCGGGCGTATGGTGCAGGAGCAGTCTGACTTCGTCCAAAAGAAACAGAGCTGGACAGACCCACGTAACGGTATTACCTATCAGGCACGTCCGGTATCCATGCTGTTCCGTGGGGTGGAGCTTTCGACGGCAGATGGCGAACAGTTTTATCCGCGGATTCGTTCGGCCTACATCCGTCCCGATAAGGGAATCAGTCGTCGTTGCCTGCAGATGCAGGTGGGGTATGGCCTGTTTTGGCAAGGTTTGCTGATCCCCGGCAATCTGCCAAACCGTGTCTTCGAGATGGAGAAGCGTCATAAGTCTGGTTTCCGGATCTTTCATGACGAGCAGGGTGTCCGGTATATCCAGACCAGTCCGGATGATCCACTTCGAATCATCCCCAATGAAGAGGCTTTCACTCGGTGGTTTGAATCCTGGGAAGTGGCTCGGGAAAAGTGGCAGGAGGATCTCCGCTATATCATCCGAGCCAGAACAGAAGAATACAATCGCCTCATGGAGTTAATCCATCGTCACAAAACAGAGGTGACCTATTTGGACGGAGACATTGCGCAAGTGATGGGGGAGAACCGACTTCCCTGTTGGATTGACCGACGAACCGGTTTTGTGCATTATAGCCAGCCTCGGCTGTTCAAACGGGGATTCCTGGAAATCCTGCAAGAGGACAGTATGCTCTTTGTCCGGAACGTACGCGATGAGTCCCGCTATCCATTCATGAATCACATGCTGGTGGCGGATGACGAGATTGCCATGATTGAGGATCGGCTCTACCTCCGGAACGAGTGTTGCATGGGTTGCTACAAAGTCAAGTACCGGAGTGACGACTTTACCTTTTTCCGGACGGGTACGAACCGCTATCAACGGGATTACGACACAGACGTGGAGATCATCCACAAGCCCGGTTCGGCCCCTACGGTCAAGTTGTCCTTGAAGTAAGCCTCCCGCCTCTTCCGGATTGTGTGCACCCATCCCTTCCTGGGCTCCTGAAGGGATGATCGCCATCGCTTATCGTTCTCTCCTCCGAAATTCGGCACAGACCACAGCGGTCGCAATGGCTACATTGAGGGATTCGGAGGTGGGGGTACCGACGGGAAAGTTGGGGATGTAGAGCCGTTCGTTGACGAGCGAGCGGATAGCGGGCCGGATACCTCTGCCCTCATTGCCCATCACCAAGAGCCCGTGGGTCGTCAGCTGCTTGTCATACAGATCTTCGCCATCCAAGAGCGTGCCATAGAGGGGAATCTGCCGATCGGCCAACTGCCGGCAGTAGGCCTCTAAATCGAGATAGTGGATGCGCACGCGAGCCAGGGCCCCCATAGTCGCCTGAACCGCCTTGGGCGAAAAAACATCAGCCGTATCTAAACTACAGACCACATCGTGAATACCAAACCAATCTGCCAACCGGATAATGGTTCCTAAATTACCCGGATCCTGAATACCATCCAACGCAATGACCAGTTGCCGTTCGGGATGTACATTGGCAATGTCCCAGGCGGGACGTTTGAAAATGGCCAATACATCCTGCGGATTCTTCAAAAAACTGGCTTTCCGAATCTCTTCCTCCGTCACCTCTTCACATACCTTAGCTGCCACCTGCGGATGCTGGTCAAGCCATTCAGGACGGGCCAACAGCCATTCGCAGGCGAAAGCTGGCAGCAAATCGGCCACCAATTTATTCCCTTCGGCCACAAATACCGACAACTCATCCCGGTATTTTTTCATTTCCAACGATCGAATATATTTGATTCTATTCTTGCTCAGCATATCGTTTTTCCATTTTGCGAACAAAAGTAACAGAAAGTTTTGAAAGAGGGATTGCATGTCATTAAAAAAACTGTACCTTTGCCACCGTTATCGGTTCACCGCTCCCATTCGGGAGTCGTGATTAAAAGGGAATCAGGTGAAAATCCTGGACAGACCCGCTGCTGTGAGTTCCACAACAGTCTTCGATATACTCCGCCACTGGGAGCTTCGCTCTTGGGAAGGCCTCGAAGATGGAACGAGTCAGAAGACCTGCCATAACGTTACATACGTTGATTTAAATTACGAGGAAATGATGATTCAACATCTGGCAAGAGGGGCTTCTCGAAGTCTGCTCTGGTTTGTCTTGGGCTTTATGCCTTTCATTGTGTGTGCACAAACACGTTATCCGTTGACAGGTCGGATCACCGATGCTGCCCACCAGCCGTTGCCCTATGCGACCGTGGCTGTGGAGGGAGAAACGTTCGGTACCTATTCGGATGAAGCGGGAAACTATGTCTTGACCTTACCCGTCGGTACCTATACGATTGTTTATTCATCGGTGGGCTATGAGACCCTTCGGCTGAAATGTTCCATCCGTCGGGCATCGAAGCAGGATGTGGTCTTGCGCGAAGATGCCATCACGCTCCATGCTGTGGAGGTGTATGGCAAGTCTCAGACGCAACAGATCCGAGAGGGGGTGTTTAATGCCAATGCATTGGATGTTAAACCGCTGGCCAATTCAGTGCACAACCTGAATGAGATGGTGAACCGATCGACCGGCATCCGTGTACGGGAAGAGGGAGGTGTCGGTTCCGATTTTGACCTCTCCATCAATGGCATGTCGGGCAATTCGGTCCGCTATTTTCTGGATGGTGTTCCCTTGGATGCGAAAGGCAGTGGTGTCTCGTTGGCCAATCTGCCGGTCAATCTGATCGAACGGATCGAGATCTACAAAGGGGTGGTTCCGGCCAGTTTGGGTGCGGATGCCTTGGGAGGTGCCATCAACATCATCACGAATCAGGCTGCCCGCAATTACCTGGATGCTTCGTATGGGGTGGGATCGTTCCACACGCATAAGGCGGATCTGAATGCCCAGTTTGTCGAGCCGAAGAGCGGACTGCAGATTCGTCCGACCCTGGGTATCAACTATTCGAAGAATGACTACCTGATGAAAGGGGTGGAGGTTTGGGATGAGGCGAGCCGGAAATACATTGCGGCCAACCGGAAACGTTTTCACGATGATTATTTCTCCCTCCTAGGCCAATTGGAGGTGGGGGTGGTGAACAAGCCGTGGGCGGATGCCTTTTATGTGTCGGGCTCCTACTCCAAGACGGACAAGGATTTGCAGACCGGTTCGATCCAGAGCAAGGTGTATGGTGAAGCGCGTCGGTTGGTGGATGCCTGGAACCTGTCAGCCCGCTACCGCAAACGTGATTTTCTTTTCCAAGGGTTGCAGTTAAATGCTTCGCTCTCGCATACATGGGACCATTCGTTGACCGTTGATTCGGCTTTCCGGAAATACAATTGGAATGGGGAGTATATCGAGACGACCCGCAATGAGATTACCGGCAATGACCGTTCGTTGCGCCATTACAAACGGCCGTTGACCATCGTACGGACCAATTTTGATTATCTGTTGGCTCCCCATCATTCGGTCAATCTGAATTACCTGCTGAATCGGACGGGCAACCAACGTACGGACGATTTGGATACATCCTTCGAACCTTCGAAGGATGTGCTGACCAAACATATCATCGGCCTCTCTTACAACCAGTCTCTGCTGGAGGGGCGACTGGAAAATACCCTCTTTGTGAAAGACTATCTCAACCATCTGAAGCTGCAGCAACAGGATCAGTACTGGATCACCGGTTCGGAGGGAATGCCTGCTTCTTCGACCAAAAATAATGTAGGTTATGGTCTCGGCTCCCGTTTTGAATGGTTGCCAGAGTTGGCTTTCAAGGCTTCCTTTGAACATAGTGTGCGTTTGCCGTTGGCACGTGAGTTGTTGGGGAACGGTACAACGGTCTATCCCAACGTACGGTTGCAGCCGGAAAACAGCAACAATGTGAATGCCGGATTGTATGGAACCCTCACGTTGGCACGCCAACATCGGCTCTATTATGAAGTGAACGGCTTCTTCCGGGATGTGAATGATTATATTCGGGCTGTTCTCTCCCAAATGGAGGGCATGATGCAATATGAGAATGTGGCAAGTGTCGATATCAAGGGTGTCGAGGGCGAGTTGCGCTACAGCTGGAGCGATCGGCTGCAGGTGGTGGCGAATGCCAGTTATCAGGATGCCCGTGACAAACAGCAGTTCAAGGCCGATGGCAAGCCTTCGATCTCCTACAACAACAAGATTCCGAACCGTCCGTGGCTCTTCAGCAATGCTGAGGTAAACTGGACGTTCCCCCATGTGGGCTGGCCGGATAGCAAATTGCAGGTGGGTTACCGCTATCAATATGTGCATTGGTTTTACCTGACGTGGGAGGGGTATGGCAGTCTGGAGAGCAAGTCGCGTATCCCCACCCAACATGTACATGGGGTGTTGGCCACCTATTCCTGGCATCAAGACCAGTATAATCTCTCGCTGGAGTGTACCAACCTGCTGGATGCACGTCTGTATGACAATTTTATGCTGCAGAAACCGGGTCGTTCCTTCTTCTGTAAGTTCCGATTATTCATTCATTAAATAATAATAAAGTTACAATGAAACGATTATCTTTTTGGGCTTGCCTTTGCGCAAGCGCTTTGTTGGCATGTACATTGAATGCATGTTCGGATGACGATCCCGTAGTGCCGGAAACACCTGTTCAACCCGAGGAACCTTCGGAACCGGAAGAGCCTGCTCAGCCGGAAGAGCCGGTGATTGCCCAAACCTACCATTTCGATGTGTGGGTGACAGTGGGTTCGAACGGAGGTATGGGTTCGACAGACGCGATCTTGGTGAAGAGTCTCGACTCATTGACGGCACAACCGACCATCAATTTCTTGAACGATGGAGTGGATGTGACGGCTACCATTAAAGAGGAGACCATCCTCAAGGGTAAATATTACTATCAGGTGCCTGTTGCGGCCGATCGGTTTGCCAAGTATCAGATTGTCGATAACAAGTTGGTGACCATTGCCGAACAGCCGTTTGTGCAGAACACCTTCAAGGACCGTCGCTACACCCATGCTTGGATCGACGACAATACGCTGGTCTTCATGGCTGCCAATGGTACGGCCAACAAGGTGATCTGGACGAAGCTGGATGCTTCGGACATGCATATTCTGGCTGAAGGCGAATTGACGTTGGAGGTGCCGGAAGGCGACAAGTTCAGTACGTCGGGTCTGGCCCGTTACCGGAAATCGGACGACCGCATCATCTACTTCTTCCAGCATAAGAAGGAGAAGACCAACTTCTATGCGGCCTTCATCAATGCCCAGGACATGAGTGTTGAGAAGGAGGTAAAAGAGGATCGGGCCGAGATGATGGCCGGTACGGCTTATGGTGAACTGTTGCAGGACAAGATGTTCTTCGACGATGAGGAGAATCTCTATTTAGCCTGCAACAGTGTATTACCGGGAGCAACCAGTTCGACCCAACAGTTTGGCCGCTTGTTGCGTGTCAAGCGTGATGCACTCGATTTCGACAAGGAGTATGTAGGCTTCCGCTATGAAACGGGTAAGCTGATCACGGCCTCCTATTTGGCCAACGGCAAGGCCTTGCTGTATGTGATGGATCCGGAATATACGGGTGCGAATGCGTGGGCCAATGCCTACAACAGTTATTATGCCATCCTGGATCTGACGACCGACGAACGGTCAGAAATCCAGTTTGAAGGTAAGAGCTTGCCCTACAGCAGTGGTAACTTCTCCCAACGTTCGGTGGTAGTGGGCGACAAGGCTTACATCGGTACCAATCCGGAAAACGAACAGCCGACGATCTATATTTACGACATTCCGACCGGTCATGTGACCAAGGGATTGAGTATTACGGAAGGCTATGGCTTCGACCGTATCACAGTGATGGATAATGCAGACCAGGAATAACATGTAAACAGATGAATAGAGGTGTCAAACTACTTTTCAGTACCCATCGGGTCAGCGGGACCCTCATCGCCCTCTTCTTCCTGATGTGGTTTGTGACAGGGTTGGTACTGCTCTATCATCCCTTCCCGCGTGTCTCTGCAGAAGCGTTGAACGCACATCTGGAGCAGCTTCCGGATGAACTGCCCTCGCTCGATTCGATTCGTCAACGGGCGGGCGGAGAGATCCGGAAACTGCACATCTATCAATACCAGGGGCAGACTTTACTGGAGGTATCGACAGCCGATACCTCCTTGCTGCTCTCGGCAGATCCCTCCGAAACGGTCCGGCCCATCACCTTTGCTTCGGTCGAGCAGACGGCCCAACGTTGGTTCGAGGCTCCCATCGTGCGGGTCGATACGTTGCACCAGCGGGCCCAATGGGTCTTGTTCACCAAATATGACCGGATGCTTCCGATTTATCGTTTCTATTTCGATGACCCGGAGCAACATGAGCTCTTCATCTCCGGACAGAATGGTCAGGTGCAGCAGCTCACCACCCGCAGTTCCCGTTTGTGGGCCTGGGTGGGTGCGATTCCGCATAAACTCTACATCCCGGCTTTGCGTTGCCGGTTGGAGCTCTGGATGAACACCTTTGCGGTGGGAGGAGCCCTCTGTTTCTTGGCAGCCCTCAGTGGACTTTTCGTCAGCCTCTATGTCCTATACAAACAGTATAGGCGGCATCACACGTGGAAGAGCCCCTATCACAAACGCTGGTACCATCTGCATCATGTGTGGGGATTGGTGTTCAGTATCGTGGTGATCGCTTGGGGCATCAGTGGCTATTTCTCGATGCAACGCATTCCTCAATGGTTGATCAATACACAAGGCGAATACATCTTCAATGCCTCCCGTCTCTGGGGCAAGAAACCCTTGCCGATGGATGCCTATCGCTTGGACTATCGGACCTTGAAACAACGTTATCCCGATCTGAAGGAGGTGACGTGGGGCCATTTTCGGGAGATACCCGCCTATGAGGTGACTGCCGGTAGCCGGACGTTCTGGATCGATGCCTCTACCACGGAAGTCAAGGAACTGTGGATTCCGGAGGAGACGGTTGCAGCCGGTATTCGTGCCGTACATGGGGAGGAGGTCCGCTTTCAACTGGAGACGATGGAGCAGTATGATAACTATTACCTGTCGCGCTCGATGGATTTACCGTTGCCGGTCTATCGGATCACGGTGGAAGATGCCAATCGAAGTCGCTACTATGTGAGCCCCCAAACCGGTTATGTGCGCTATCTGAACAAAAACAAGGTGGTGAAGAAGTGGCTCTTCCAGGGCATCCATTACCTGCATACCGCTTGGTTCATGGAGCATCCTGTGGTGTGGCAAATCTGCCTCTGGATCTGTTGCTTGGGTGGTGCTTTTGTCTGCCTGACCGGAAGCTGGTTGGGATTCCTGTATGTCAAACGAATCTTCAAACATCATGACTGAACAACCCCTGATCCCTCAATTCCTGATTGCCGCCCCCACATCGGGCAGTGGCAAGACGCTGGTGGCCCGTGGGCTGATGGCCACGTTGGCTCGTCGTGGGCTTCAGGTCCAACCCTTCAAAGGGGGACCTGATTACATTGATACCAAATTTCATGCGTGGGCAGCCGGTCGGCCTTCGGTCAATTTAGATCTGTTCATGGCCTCTGCCACCCATGTCGAAGAGCTGTATGCCCATTACGCACAAGGGGCTGATGCCTGTATCGTGGAGGGCATGATGGGACTGTTTGACGGATACGATCGGGATCGAGGCTCCTCGGCATCCCTGGCTGAACTCCTACATCTGCCGGTGGTGTTGGTGGTCAATGCCCAATCGGCTGCCTATTCGACAGCCGCTTTGATTGCCGGATTTCTCCATTTCCATCCGGCCTTGCAGATAGCCGGAGTCCTCTTCAATCGGGTGGGTTCGACCCGCCATTTTGCGATGTTGCAGGAGGTGTGTGCCGATCTGCAGGTTCCCTGTTTCGGCTATCTGCCGAAGGACCCCCTCTTGGAACAATCCTCCCGCTACTTGGGTCTGGACTTCAGTCAGGTGGAACGGTCGGATTCCTGGGAACGCCTGATGAGTTATATGGCAGAGACCGTTCGGTTAGAGGCTTTGTTGGAGGCCACCCGCTTGCCGGCTCCATTGCCAGCCGATCCTTTTCGGTCGGTCGAGCGACGGCCGGTTCGGATCGTTGTGGCACGCCATCCGGAGTCTTTTACCTTTATATATACGCAACACCTCGACCTGCTGGGTCGCATGGGGGAGGTCAGCTTCTTCGATCCGGAACAAAACAAACCCCTGCCGGAGGATACGGAACTGCTCTATCTGCCCGGAGGCTATCCGGAGAAACAGGTGGCCTGTCTGTCGCAAGCCTCCTGTTCGCGGGAGAGCATTCGTCGGTATATCGAAGCGGGCGGACGCACGTTGGCCGAATGTGGCGGCATGATCTATTTGTCGCAAGGGCTGCGGGTCGATGAGCGGCCGGAGCCTTGGCCCTTGGTGGGGGCTTTACCCTTTGCGATTACGGCCGAACGAGCCTACAAGAAGCTACATTTGGGGTATCGACAAGGGAGCTATCAGGGAGTTCTGTTGCGTGGGCATGAGTTCCACTACACCTGTGTGGCCGATCCGGAGAGTGCACCCCCTTCGATTGTGCAGTTGTCGGATGCCAAAGGCCACCCTTGTGCGACTCCGGTGTTCCGGCAAAATCGTCTGTTGGCGAGCTACATGCATCTCTATTGGGGTGAATTGGATATTTGGAAACTATTGGATGAAACGAAATGAAATGAAACAGATTTATACACGTACCGGAGATACCGGTCTGACCAGTCTTCGCGGAGGTATTCGCGTAGAGAAAGAGAGCATCCGGATCGAGACGAACGGATGTTTGGATGAACTGAATGCGTTGTTGGGGGTGGTGCGTTCGTTGGCACCTGCCGAATCGGAATTGGCCAAGAGCCTCCAAGGTATTCAGCGGGAACTGATGGTGATCATGAGTCATGTGGCCACACCGGAGGGAGAGGTGAATCCCAAACCTCTGCGGACTGATGGGTGGATCGAACAGTTCGAACAACAGATCGATGCCTTGACGGCCACGGATCGGCCTGTCGGTTTTGTCCTGCCCGGGGGAACCCCATTGGCTGCCCATTTGCATTGGGCCCGTACCGTAGCCCGTCGGGCCGAACGTCGGTTGTGGAAGCT
Organism: Parabacteroides distasonis; assembly: GCA_021531775.1. Lineage (GTDB taxonomy): Bacteria > Bacteroidota > Bacteroidia > Bacteroidales > Tannerellaceae > Parabacteroides. The sequence goes on from JAFBIU010000027.1 coordinate 22,728, forward strand.
CCATCGGGAATCACCCCTGGATGCATCCATCTTGCGTTTTATGAATCGCCTGTCAGACTGGTTGTTTGCCGAAGCGTTGTATGGATCGGAACGAAAGGAGGAATGGTTATGATAGGGAAATATATGTGTGGAGCCCTGTTGCTTCTGTTGATGGGGTGTCAGTCCGCTTCCCGAGAGGCGGTTACGGCCACATCGGATCAGCCGGTGAAGGAAACGATGGATCAGTCGGTTCGGATACAACCGATGTATGCCGAAGGGTTTCGGGTGGATTATACGGCCGAAGGGCTGCCGTTGGTGGAGATCCAGAACCCACAGGAACCACGAAGCCAGATTTATCGCTTTGCCCTCGTACCGAGGGGAACAGCTGCCGGACAAACGGTTCCGAAGGAGTACACGCCCATTGAGATACCGATCCGGCATTGCATCTGTATGACTTCGCTCCAGCTCTCCAACTTCATCGCCTTGGAAGCGTATGATTATGTGAGTGGGGTGACCAGTACCCGCCATCTGTTCAATGCGGAGATGAACGAACGTATCCGCAACGGGCAATGTGCCAAAATCGGCATTGAGGGGAATTTTGATCAGGAGATCATCCTGAGTATGGATCCGGATGTCATCTTCATTTCACCCTTCAAGCGAGGTGGCTATGAGTCCATGAAGGAGGTGCACACTCCCTTGGTTCCCCACTTGGGCTACAAGGAACGGACCCCTTTGGGACAGGCTGAATGGGTGAAACTGATCGGTCTTTTTATCGGAAAGGCACACGAGGCCAACCAACTGTTTGCTGCCATTGAACAACGTTATCAGTCGTTGAAAGAAGAGGCGGCTCAGGTGAGCCAACGCCCGATTGTGTTCAGTGGGGAGATCCGAGGTGGAAACTGGTATGCGGTTGGCGGCAAAAGTTTCTTGGCCCAACTCTTTACCGATGCGGGAGCCGATTATTTCTTGAAAGAGGATGAGACTTCGGGTGGCGTGACGTTGGACTTTGAGACGGTTTATAGTCGGGCCGATCAAGCCGATTACTGGCGGATCGTCAACAGCTACGAAGGCAGCTATTCCTACGAAGCCTTGAAAGCCTCTGATCCCCGTTATGCCGATTTCAAGGCTTTCCAACAGCGGCAGGTGCTCTATTGCAACATGAACGAACGGCCCTTCTACGAACGGATGCCGATGGAGCCCGATGTGGTGCTGGCCGATCTGATTCATGCGTTCCATCCGGAACTATTGCCCGCCGATTATGAACCGCATTATTATGCTTTACTGAAATAGGGTCATGAAACGTCCGCTTGTTCCTTTATTTAGCCTCATCCTGCTGGCGTTGGTGTTGGTTTTCCTGCTCAACCTGTTGTTGGGATCGGTCTCCATTCCCTTTTCGGCCATTTGCCGGATGTTGTTGGGGGATACTGACCAGCCCATCGTCTGGCAGAATATCCTGTGGAAATCACGTGTACCGCAGGCATTGACGGCTGTGGTGGCTGGTTCCGCCCTATCCATCAGCGGTTTGCAGATGCAGACTGTCTTCCGCAACCCGTTGGCCGACCCCTCGGTATTGGGGGTGAGTGCCGGAGCCAGTTTAGGGGTGGCCTGTGTCGTGTTGCTCTCCGGTACGGTCGGAGGAGTGGCTTTGAGCCGGTTGGGCTATTTGGGCGAAATTGCCCTCTCGTTGGCCGCTATTGCCGGAGCAATGGCCGTTTTGGCACTCATTGTCTTTATATCCACACAAGTGAGGGGCAATGTGACCCTCTTGATTATTGGCGTGATGATCGGTTATGTGGCCAATGCCATCATTGGTGTGCTGAAATTCTTCAGTATCGAAGAGGATATTCGTGCCTATGTCATTTGGGGAATGGGTAGCTTTGCCCGTGTTTCGGGCGATCAGATGTTCCTTTTCATCACCTTGATGGTGCTGCTGTTGCCCCTTTCGTTTTTGCTCATCAAGACCTTGAATCTGTTATTGTTGGGCGAGAACTATGCACGCAATTTAGGGTTGAATATCGCTCGTGCACGCCTGTGGGTCATCTTGAGTGCCGGTATTCTGGTGGCAGTAGTGACCGCTTACTGTGGGCCCATCATGTTTTTAGGATTGGCTGTACCCCATTTGGCACGGGCCATCTTCCGCTCGTCCGACCATCGGATTCTCATGCCAGCCACCCTCTTGTTGGGAGCATTTTTGGCGTTGGCCTGCAACCTCATCGCCCGGATGCCCGGATTTGAAGGGGCTTTGCCGTTGAATTCCGTGACAGCCCTGATTGGAGCACCGGTGGTGGCCTCTGTATTGTTCCGCAAACGGAAACAGGAGTTGAACGAATAACAGAAAGGAGCAAATAGGATCATGATACAGATTGAAGATTTAACCATCGGCTATCATTATAAAAAACATGAACGGGTGGTGGCTGCCCACATCCATGCAGACATTCGGGCGGGGGAACTCACCTGTCTCTTGGGAGAAAATGGGGTGGGCAAATCCACACTCATGCGCACGTTGGCTGCTTTCCAACCGAAATTGGGAGGGGCGGTTTGGATCGACGGGCATGAATTGTCGGAATATACAGACCGGCAGCTGGCCCGACGCATCAGTGTGGTGCTGACGGAAAAGTGTGATATCCGGAATATGCTGGCCTCCGAACTGATCGGTTTGGGCCGCAGTCCCTACACCGGTTTTTGGGGCACCTTGACAGCCGAAGACCGATTGAAGGTGGAAGAGGCAGCTTCGTTGGTCGGTATTACGCCTCTTCTGCGAAGGATGGTCCATACCTTGAGTGATGGAGAACGGCAGAAGGTGATGATCGCCAAAGCACTGGCCCAAGAGACGCCAGTTATTTTCTTGGATGAACCGACCGCCTTTTTGGATTTTCCCAGCAAGATCGAGATGATGCAGTTGTTGTGGCGATTGAGCCGACAGACACATAAGACCATCTTCCTCTCTACCCATGATTTGGATCTGGCTCTCCAGATTGCCGATCGGGTGTGGCTGATGGATCGGGAGCAGGGGATCACAGTCGGTACACCGGAAGATTTGACGTTGGATGGCCGGCTGGCCCGTTTCTTCCAACGCAAAGGGATGGCTTTCAATTCCGCCAATGGCCTGTATGAGGTTGCTTACCAGTTTCGGACGTCGATCCGCCTGATGGGAGCAGAACAACCGGTACGGATGGTGGCCAAGGCCCTTCGTCGCAATGGGGTAGCATCGGGCAGCACCATCGCTTCGGAACGTTGGATAGAGGCGACAGCCGAGGGATTCCAGTTGTATGAGCCGGACGGAACGGCCTGTCATTTCTCGACCATCGATCAGTTGCTGCAGGCCTTACGTCCCCTTTTTCAACAAACAGCAAGTGATATAGAATAAAGAAAAGAACTATGCATACAGGAAAAATTTTTGTGTTGGGCATTGGCCCTGGTCAGGAGTCAGAGGTCACACCAGCCGTACGTCAAGTGCTTCAGTCGGCTGATGTGGTGATTGGTTACAGCTATTATTTTCAATTCGTCCGTTCGTTGATGCGAGCCGATGCCCTTTGTGTCGATACGGGCATGAAACGGGAACAGGCACGGGCTGAACAGGCATTCGCCTATGCGGAGGAGGGCCGACAGGTGTGCGTGATCAGTTCCGGTGATGCGGGTATCTATGGAATGGCCCCTTTGATCTATGAGATGAAACGGGCTACCCAGAGTCGGGTGGAGATCGAAGTATTGCCCGGGATTAGTGCTTTTCAGAAGGCGGCCTCTTTGTTGGGAGCTCCCGTTGGGCACGATTTCTGTGTGATTTCGTTGTCCGATCTGATGACCCCTTGGGAGGTGATCGAACGACGGATTCGGGCGGCTGCCGAAGCCGATTTCGTGACAGCTGTCTATAATCCCAAAAGCGAGACACGCTATTGGCAACTCTATCGCTTGAAAGAGCTGTTTCTCCAGAACCGTCAGCCGGAGACTCCCGTTGGCTTTGTCCGTCAGGCGGGTCGTCCGGAACAGGCCGTAACCGTTACGACACTGGCGGCTTGGGATCCGGAACAGGTGGATATGTTTACGGTCGTCTTGATCGGTAATTCCCAAAGTTATCGTTGGAAGGAACAGATCATCACACCTCGCGGATATTATGGAGCAGTCAAACAGACCGCCCAACGTGAGCGGGTGGGACAGGAGATCATGATTCAGAGCTTCCGCACCATTGCAGGCGAACTCCAGCAGCCGGCTATTCCACTCGACCGGAAATGGGCTCTGCTGCATGCCATTCATACGACAGCCGATTTTGAGATGGAGCGTCTGCTTTGGATGGATGAGGGGGCTGTAGCCCATTTGTATCAAGCCTTTGCCGAAGGTCGGATCCGGACCATCATTACCGATGTGACGATGGCAGCCGCCGGCATTCGGAAAGGAGCCTTGGAACGGTTGGGGGTGGAGGTCCGCTGTTATCTTTCCGACGAGCGGACGGCCCAATTGGCCCGTGAGAAGCAGATCACCCGTACCCAAGCAGGCATCCGTCTGGCGGTGGCGGAACATCCCGATGCACTCTATGTCTTCGGTAATGCACCAACAGCCTTGATGGAATTGTGCGACCTGATTCGGAAGGGGAAGGCCCGTCCGGCAGGTGTCATTGCCGCTCCGGTCGGTTTTGTGCATGTACGGGAGAGTAAGCAGATGGTGAAGCCCTTCGCGCACATCGACAAACTGATCATCGAGGGACGTAAGGGTGGCAGTAATTTGGCCGCTACCCTCGTCAATGCCATTCTCTGTTACAACGATGCCGAACAACTTAAACCGGGACGCGATGTGTAAGACCTGTTTTCATGTGATCGGTTTGACAGATAGTCCGACCTGCTGTTTCCCGCCGGAGGTCTATCCGGTGATAGCCCGTGGGAGACTCTTTTCCGGTGGAAAGCGGCATCATGAGTTGGTGGCATCCCTGTTGCCTGCCGGAGCCCGCTGGATTGACATTACCGTTCCGTTGGATGCGGTCTTTGAACAGTATGCCAACGAACCGGAGGTGGTGGTCTTTGCTTCGGGCGATCCGCTCTTCTTTGGCTTTGCAGGTACACTCCGGAAACGGTTGCCGGATGCAGAGATCCATGTTTATCCCACCTTCTATTCGTTGCAGATGCTGGCTCACAGGCTGTTGTGCCCCTATCAAACGATGCGAACCGTTTCGTTGACAGGCCGTCCATGGGATGAACTGGATGCGGCTTTGATCCGGGGAGAGGCACTGATAGGGATCTTGACCGACCAGCGGAAGACGCCTGCTACCATTGCCCAACGACTCTTGGACTATGGGTACGACAACTATCAGATGGCGGTAGGCGTATCGTTGGGTAATCCCGTTTCGGAAGAGGTGATCCGTTGTTCGTTGGCGGCAGCCGTAACCCGTTCCTGGCGGATGCCCAATTGCGTGCTATTGGAGCGGACGGCTGTCCGTTACTTTCCGTTTGGATTGCCCGAATCGGAATTTGAACTGTTGGATGGTCGGGTCAACATGATTACGAAAATGCCGATCCGCCTGTTGACACTCAGTCTGCTCGATCTCGCGCAACGTCACTCCTTTTGGGACATTGGTTTCTGTACCGGTTCCGTCTCCATCGAAGCCAAACGCCAGTTCCCTCATTTGCAGGTGACCGCTTTCGAACAACGTCCCGTTGGTGAACAGTTGATGCAGATCAATGCACGTCGGTTCGGCACCCCGGGGATTCAGGTTTGTATGGGCGACTTCCTCCAAGCCGATTTGTCTGCCTATCCGAAACCGGATGCTGTTTTCATCGGTGGACATGGAGGAGCCCTGTTGGCCCTCTTGGAGCGGATCATCTCCGTTTTGCAGCCAGGGGGAGTGATTGTCTTCAATTCAGTCAGTTCGGACAGTCTGGAACTGTTTCGGACAGGTATTCATCAGGTGGGCCGACAGATTACACGCGAAATGCATGTCGCGATCGATTCGTTTCACCCTATCACTATTCTTCAATCGCTATGAAAGTCATCATTCTACTCAATGAAACGGCTTTGCCGTTGGCGCATCAGATCCAGCAGGTATGGACTGATGCGACACTTGTTTGTAAAAAGAGAGTGTCCGGATGTCAGATCATTTCCTCCTATGCGGATTTCTTGACGGCCGCTTTACCCACGTTGGAAGGGGTGGTCTTTATCGGAGCCCTGGGTATATGTGTGCGAAGCATTGTTCCGCTGATACAGGACAAACATCAGGATCCTCCCGTTGTCTGTATCGATAGTACAGGCCGTTACGTGATTCCGGTCTTGTCTGGTCACATCGGAGGAGCCAATGAGTTGAGCCGGCGGTTGGCTACGGCTTTGGGAGGTGAGGCGATCATCACGACTCAAAGTGATAATTGCGGACTCTGGTCCTTGGATTTGTTGGGTAAACGATGGGGCTGGCAGACCGATGCAACTCCGGATCAGTTGAATCAAGCCATCTTCCGCTTTGTGGAACAGCGGCCGACAGCTCTCTTGATGGAGGTGCGGGATGCGGGTACCGACTGGTTGGAACGTCATTTACCGGCTCATGTCCGCTGTTTTTACCAGTGGAATACCATTCCATGGAAGGAAGTTGAGCTGCTGATTGCTGTTACCTATCGGGAATTACCGGCTATCGAGTCGCTTCCGATATTGGCATTTCATCCGGCCTGTTTGCATGTGGGGATCGGATGTCGTAAACAGTGTGATCCCACCGGTATTGCCGCCTATATGGATCAGCAGTTACGGAAAGCTGGGGTGAGTCCCTTGTCTTTGGCCTCGGTGGGCACCATTACCCTCAAGGCCGACGAGCCTCTGTTGGATTCGCTTCGGCAACAATGGCCTTTCGTACAGACTCATATCTATACGGTAGAGGAGTTGCAGGAGATTCAGGTGCCTCATCCTTCGCAAAAGGCTTTTGAGGTGACGGGACTCTATGGCGTCTCCGAAGCGGCTGCCTTGAAGAGTGCACAGGAGGGACCCTTGTTGATCGAAAAGCAAAAGGGATGCCTGTCTGAGGGTAATCACTTCACCTATGCTGTGGCACTGGATGCCACCTATGGCCGTTGGGGACACATTGAGATTGTGGGGGCAGGTCCGGGTGATCCGGAATTGGTTTCGGTCCGGGGCAAACGTTTTCTGGAAACGGCCGATCTGATCCTGTATGCAGGCAGTTTGGTACCCATCGAACTGACCCATTATGCGAAACCGGGGGCTGTCGTTCGTAGTTCGGCTTCGATGACGTTGGAAGAGCAGTTCGATTTGATGAAAGCCTTTTATGACCAAGGGCGGCTGGTCGTCCGGCTGCACACGGGTGACCCCTGTATCTATGGGGCCATTCAGGAGCAGATGGCCTTTTTCGACCGGTATCAGATGAGCTATCACATCACACCGGGGATCTCCTCCTTCCAAGCGGCAGCTGCGGCACTTCGTTCCCAGTTTACCATTCCCGAACGGGTACAGACCATCATCCTGACGCGTGGGGAGGGACGTACACCTATGCCTGAAAAGGAACAACTGCACAAACTGGCCCAGTCCCAAAGTACCATGTGTATCTATCTGAGTGCCGGTATCGTAGAACAGGTACAGGCTGAACTGTTACAGGCCTATCCGCCCGAAACACCGGTGGCTGCCTGCTACAAACTGACGTGGAAAGAGGAGCGGATCTATCGGGGTGTATTGAAGGACTTGGCACGTATCGTGCGTGAAAATGGGTTGACCTTGACCACCCTGTTGGTCGTGGGAGAGGCGATCGACAATCGGCAAGGACTTTCCCGACTCTATTCGCATCAATTCAAACACCTGTTCCGGCCATGATCTTGATTTTGGGAGGAACGACCGAGGGTCGTCTGGCAGCCCGTGTGGCGGATGAGGCTGGATCTCGTTTCTATTATTCGACAAAAGGTGCTTTACAATCGCTCACGTGTCAGCATGGGGTCCAACTGACAGGGGGGATGGACGGTTCTCAGATGAAGCAGTTTTGTGAGCAACAGGCTATCCGTTTATTGGTCGATGCGGCTCATCCCTTTGCTACCCAACTGCATCGAACGGTGGCTGAAACGGCACAGGCCTTGCGATTGCCGGTGGTTCGGGTAGAACGGATCTATCCGGAGCGATCCGATCGGATTGTCTGGTGTCGGGATTATCCCGATGCCATCCGGCAGTTGGAGGCCAGAGGTGTTGAACGACTGCTGGCTTTGACCGGTGTACAGACCCTTGCCAAACTCCGTCCTTTTTGGAAACGATATACCTGCTGGTTCCGGATCCTGCCACGGGAGGAATCGTTGCGTCTGGCCCGCTCGACCGGTTTTGATGAGTCTCATCTCCTTTATGATCCGGATGTGGATGAAGAGACGCTTTATCGGCAGATCGCTCCCGATGCGATTCTGACGAAAGAGAGTGGCTTGTCGGGTGGTTTTCAGCAGAAAGTGGAGGCGGCTGAACGACTGGGCATTCCTGTATTTGCTATCTGCCGTCCGTCACTACCGGACTGTTTCATACCAGTGACAGGTGAACATGGTTTACGTAAACAGATCGAAAAGTGGGTGCCGGATTTCTTCCCGTTACGGAGTGGCTTTACGACAGGGGCCTGTGCAACAGCTGCTGCCAAGGCGGCTCTGTGTGCCTTAGTGGGCCAGGGCGAGCTTTCAACCGTTCCTATTACCCTCCCGAATGGGGAAACCTTGTCCTTGCCGGTATCCTCCGTCCAAGTGGAGAGCTCCACTTCCGCTACGGCTGTGGTGGTCAAAGATGCCGGCGATGATCCGGATGTGACCCAGGGTCGTTCCATCGTGGCGACCGTCCGTCTGTTGGACGAACCGGGGATTCGTTTCTGTAGAGGCGAAGGGGTGGGAGAGGTAACTCTTCCCGGGTTGGGACTGCCCTTGGGGGAGCCAGCGATCAATCGGGTTCCCCGGGAGATGATGACCCGTGAGCTCTCCGCATTAACTCGGCAAGGGGTGGAGGTGACTATTTCGGTTCCGGGAGGTGAGGAGTTGGCTCGCCGGACGTTCAATCCGAAGTTGGGCGTTGTGGGAGGTATCTCCATCATCGGTACCTCAGGGATTGTCCGCCCCTTTTCCCATGAGGCTTTTGTGCAGGCGATCCGGAAAGAGATCGAAGTGTCACAGGCTTTGGGTGTTCCCCGACTCGTTCTCAACTCCGGAGCGAAGAGCGAGCAGCAGTTGAAAAACCGTTATCCCGATTTGCCACCGCAGGCATTTGTCCATTTTGGCAACTATATCGGTGAAGCCCTACAACAGGCCCATGCCTTGGGAGTACGTTGTGTTACCTTGGGCATCATGTTGGGGAAGGCGGTCAAGTTAGCTGAAGGCCATCTGGATACACATAGCAAGAAGGTCGTGATGAACAAGGCGTTTCTGCATGAAGTGGCAGAGGCTGCCGGCTGTTCGTCCGAAACCCACGTTGTGATTGACCGGATTGTCTGGGCCAAAGAACTCTGGTCGGCTTTACCAACAACCGATGCCGAACGCTTCTTCGAAGCCATTCGGCTCCGCTGTTACCAGCAGGTCCGGAAGTGTTTTCCCGACGGAGAGTTGATGCTCTGCTTATTGCAAGAGAACGGATCCTCCAGGTAAGTATTCAATGACATCTGCGACTTGGTCGAGAAGGGCGTGTTGAGGAAGTCTGAAGAGGGAGGCCGCAGTACAAACTATTGCTTGGTAAAAGGGTACTCACAATCTGAGTACCCTTTGCACCGATAGGCTGTCTGTCTGCAACTGGTAGATCAGCCAAAACCGGCTGAAACACTGAAACGGTGAAACGCTGAAACACTGAAACACTGAAACGGTGTTCGGCACAGATTTCAGTCGGTGAAGGAGGAGAGGGTATCGACTTTGTGCCACGATCCGGTGATCTCGTTCTATAGACATTTGCCTTATTCACAAATTTTTTATAGATTATTGAATATATGAGTTGTGATTCCAAAATAATTGCTTACCTTGTGCCTGTAACAAGATAATTATAAACCAAGCGGTCCATGCTGTCGTCAAAAGAATATGATATGACATACGAGGAATTAGAGATATTGATAAAGAATGACGAACACCGCCAGTTGGAGTTGAAGAAGACAACGGGCGAGCTGAAAGACTGCATGCATTCGGCTTGCGCCTTTCTGAACACTGAGGGCGGATGGTTCATCTTTGGAGTGACACCCTCCTCCTTGAAGATACTGGGTCAAGAGGTGACGGACAACACCCAGCCAAACAGTTTCAATTCCCACAACAAGTTCATTGCCAATATGCTTTGCGGTGCTTCATACCATAAAATAACAACTTTGTTGAATGACCAAGCCTTATTTAAGTGAAAGAGCCGTGTCCATTATTGAAAATATTCCTCCCAAAGGAGTGAGTTTCTCAGATTTTATTGCTATCATTGCCATGTCATGTCAGAGTTTTGCATGTTTTTATTTCGCAATACTAAGATAAGTGAAGAATTCTGGCTTAGCAAAACCCTGAGTAAATTTTTGTTGCACAGGCGTTTAAAATGTTGAAATTATAATAGTGTTGTGGAATTAAGGATGAACAAAAAACAATTCATAGAAGATTATAAGGAGGCATTTGGCGAGGGAGCGGCACTGCCCATCGCCTTTTGGCATAGTGACAAACCAGTAGCGGCACTGGAAGCCATGAATGCCTGCTTTTTCCCCGCTTTCGAGAAGGTAAGAGAAGGTCAAGCCGTCAGCTTTGACGCTACGACCATGAAATGTGGAGGAGGCAAGTTCTACTGTGGACTTGCGTTACATAATAAACTCCGAATTATAACCAATTTTATACGATAAATATAAATCTCCTGTTTCCTGTGATGAGCTGACCGGCTTGGTAAGCTCCTCTTTTTCAGTGAAAGTGTGACCTATTCACCGAATATTTTCGGTGAATAGCGACGGCATTCGCCGAATAATCGCTATTTTTGTACCCAAAATGCGCTATGAGATATATCCATAATCATGAGAATTGGTGGCAATTCCGCTACGACAGCCAGCGGATTATGCATGAATTGGGACGCGTGCGTGCGAAGCAAGGTCTGATCATTGGGCAGATGCTGTCGCTTGGATTCGATTCGCAGGACGAAGCCGTACTGACAACGATGTCCGTCGAACTCGTTCACTCATCAGAAATTGAGGGAGAGAAACTAAATCTGGAAGAGGTGAGATCTTCGATAGCTCGCAGGTTGGGGATCGAGACAGCGGGTCTTGTATCCACTTCACGTTACGTGGATGGCGTCGTCGAGATGCAGTTGGATGCCACGCTGAATTATGGCAATCCGCTATCATCGGAACGACTTTTTGGCTGGCACAATGTGTTGTTCCCGACCGGTATGAGCGGGTTGTATGCCATTGAAGTGGGTAAGTATCGCAGTGGCGAAATGCAAGTAGTGTCGGGTGCTATGGGAAAGGAAAGAATCCACTATCAAGCGCCATCTGCCGACAGAGTACCCCAGGAAATGGAAAGATTCATTTCGTGGGTCAATGAAGACCAAGCGATCGATGCGGTATTGAAAGCAGCGATAGCACACTTATGGTTCGTCTCGATACATCCGTTTGACGATGGCAATGGTCGCATAGCGCGGGCATTGACAGATATGTTGCTTGCTCGTTCTGAACAAAGTGGCAAGCGTTTTTATGCCATATCTGCAGCGATGAAAGTCTTGAAAAAAGAGTATTACGAGGTATTGGAACGTACACAACACGGTGACGGCGACATCACGGAGTGGATTTTGTGGTTTTTGCAATGTTTTGACCAAGCCTTGGATTCAGCTGGAGACGCATTGTCCTTAGTCCTGCGCAAAGCCAGGTTTTGGGAGTATCATCGAGATGTTTCGTTCAACGAAAGACAGCGGAAACTGGTTAATATGCAATTTGACGGTTTTTTTGGTAAACTGACAACGGGTAAATGGGCGAAAATAGCCAAATGTTCCACGGATACAGCCCTCAATGACATCCGCGACCTGGTCGAGAAGGGCGTGTTGAGGAAGGCAGAAGAGGGAGGCCGCAGCACAAACTATTGCTTGGTAGAAGGGTACTCACAATCTGAGTACCCTTTGCACCGGTAGGCTGTCTGTCTGCAACTGGAAATCGGCCAAAACCGGCTGAAACATTGCAACGGTGAAACGCCGAAACACTGCAACACTGAAACACTGAAACGGTGTTTCGGCACGAATTTCAGTCGGTGAAGGAGGAGAGGGCATCGACTTTGTGCCAGGATTGGGTGATCTCGTCAAACTCGATGTAACCGCGACTTTTCCAGGTGCGCAACGTGTTCCTGCCATCGCCAGTCCGGCCCTGCTGCTGTCGCATCTGCAGGAAATCCTCGTAGGTGAACTCGGAGGGCAGGAGCGAAAGCAGGTTCTTCGGTGAAGCATTGATCTGCTGCTCCTCGGCCTTGATCTCTTCCTCCAGCTGTCGACCGAAGAAGCGCATCTTGCACCACAGATCCATCTGCTCACTCCAGCGTACATAATCCTCGATCTCCTGCGACCATTTGTATCCCTCCGCCACATACAACACCATCCCTTTCAGGTAGGCAATCACATTGGCGCGGTAGGAGAGGACCCGGTATGCCTCACTCTCGTAGAGCGATGCACGCTTGTCGTTCTCGATCGTCAGCTCCTTGGCCAACGACAAAGCCTGCGGACATTCGATCAGCCCGTTGGCCGCCGAGAGCCGCTCGATGTAGGGCTTCAGCGACTGGGCAAACTGATCGTCATACACCCCGAAAATGGGCAGCTCCACCTCTTCGCCCGATGATCCATGAGCCGAATTGGACCGCGGTTTCAGGATGGTGCTCAGATACAAGCGCGACAGCGTACCGTCGTTCACCGCCTTCTGAAAGAAACGATGGGCGTTGGGGATCGTCGTCGAGGCATTGAAATTCCAGCGTAACGGAGCAATACCGGTCACCGAATCGGCCCCTACACGTTCCTGACCATGTTCTGCGTTGTCGAAAGCCTTGCGAATCAAGATACTCACCTCGTCAATCGTACCGCGGGAGGTCACCTTCCGCAGTTGCTCTACCTCGTCCACACGCGTATAGATGAACCGCCCACCATTCTCATGCGCATCGACCACCCGCTGGTTGAAGACAGCATCCGTCAGGTTGTCGATCAGAATCTGGATGCAGATGTCGGAGGGGCGTGGATCCTTCGCCTTCGTTTTGCCTGCCGGATTCTGCCGTTTCCATTCCGCCTCCCGCAGCCGGTTCGGCTTGTCCCGCTGCTTGATGTCTGCGAGGATGTAGTCGATGGGTTTCTTGATGGATCCCTTGCCGATACTCATGGAGGCAATCAGTACGTGCATGAAGGTCGCCTCGTGCTCCACATTGTCCCAATAGCAGAATTTGACCCCATGCAGGTGGGTGCCTAATGCCGGAAACACACCCTCGCAAACCGCCGGCTTATACATGGCCGGTACCTTGCTCGACAGCAGATCCAACAGATGGGGCAGTTTCTCCGGCATCAGCGGCGGGGTCTCTATCGTCCCTCCCGTAGCCGCTATTTTTGATTCCTGCCGCAGCGCATTCAACACCTGTCGCAGCCGGTAGGGCATCCCTTTGCGCGGCTCTTTCAGGGCACTCTCGATGGTGCGTCGCCACTCCTCTTCGGGAAATCCATCGTAACGTGGAATCACCGCCTCCAACTTCACCTGTGCATAGTCACAGATGGGACGCAACAGCATGGCCAGTTCGAAGGTCTTCACGTTGCGGTCACCCTCTTGGGGCAATCGCCCTTCGTTGAAGAGGTCGAAATATCGTTGGATAATGGCCCGAAAGGGAATCCCCATATATTTCAAATCGTTGACCGCCGGCTCAGCCAAAGCCGTTTGCTCAGCCGAAGCTACCTGTTCAGCCGACCCTGTTTGCTCATTGGAAACCTGCTGTTCAGCCGCAACTGACCGCCCTGCCAAAACCTGCCGCCCAGCCGAAGCCACCTGTTCAGCTGCAGCCGCTTGTTCATTGGAAACCGTTTGCTCGTTTGAAACCGGCTGTTTAGCTGACACCGCCGGAAGGGTTGGAGCTGATCCTGCTGCGGAAATGGCCGCCGTAGCTGGGCAGGGAGTGTTGTCGAACAGTTCATCGCTCAGAAACAGCAGATCCGATTGGTCGGCCGTCGTCGAGAAGAAGACCCGGGTGATGTCTTTCGCGCCGCTATCGAACTTCACCCCCAACAGCTCACTGGCCCAACGCAGGTTCATCACCTGATTCTCCAGGATATGCCCCTCGGACAGTCCCTCCGTAAAGCGGCGGCGGAACACGAGATGGTACCCCTTGCGTGCCGACCGTTCCAACATCAACAAGCCCAATTCCTTCTGTTTGGCCAACACCCTGGCGGGAATTTCAGCTATCTTCCGGTCATAATCGGGATCGGAAGGATCCAGATCGACATCCATCCCCACGCTGTTGGAGGGAGTCTTGCAACCCTTCAGCAGTCCGCTCTCCGGGATGCAACTGTAATTCATCTGCAACAGCCGATGCTTCAGCTTGTCGTCGCCCTGCCGGATGCGGGTCACCATCGATTGTTGCCGGTTTGTCTGACGGAGATTTCGGTACTCCGTAGCCGTGAGAACAGGACGCATCATTTTCGTCCTGTTCTCGTAAAATACCACATAACAACTCATTATTAATTAATTGTCAATGAATGAAACATCTTATTGCGCCAACAGATAAGCCTGGTTCAGCAGATCACTGTCTTCGATGATCCCGCTTTCTATCTGGGCCATCGACCGGACGATCTCCACCAGAGCCTGCTGGTTTTCAAAGCGCAACGGTTCGTCTGCCGGGATGCCGGTTGTGCGGCTGACAAATCGGATGTAACTCTGCGTGTCGTTGCCGTCGGACGAAGGAGCCCAGCGTGCGATGATCTTGCCGATCGTGTTGGCATGATGTCGCTGGATGTAGTTTCGGATCAGTACGAAAGCGGCGCGGTAGCCATACTTGCGTGCTGTGAACTGCACAAAAGCCTTATCCGTCTGGACAGGGCGCATGCCCTGCCATTTGTTGCTGCCGCTGCGACGGATATTCAGCGGGTTGTTGTTGCGCAAACCTCGTGTTGCCATAAAGTTTCCAGTATTTATCAGTTCTCATCGTGTCAGACGGTGAGGGGTACATTCTTTGAAATATTGATGTGGATGCTGATCTTGAACATCGCAATGCAAATGGTGAAATAGAAATTCATGACGGATCAAATTTAGCGGGTTGATGTCTGCTGAAGCTGGAACCGTCCGCTCAGGAACCCGTTCACAAAATAGTGCTGTCCCTTGCCGGTCACCTTCGTCGTGATACACTCCTTGATGCCCTGTCGGGTCGGGATGAGCGTCAGATGGATGTCGAAGAGACCTTTCTCCACCCATTTCTGGATGGGACGGGTCTCACGCAGAAAGAGATACCCTTTTTGGCGCAGCCAACGGAAGAGGCGGGTCTGTCCGACAACAATGCCGTTTTGGGTGATCAGCTTGGCGAGGTCACGGATGAGGATGCTGTCGGGTGACGAGACGACCGCTTCTGCAAAGTCCACCAACGGACGCTGCCGGACCAGTTGCCGGCTTTGCTGGTCGATGGTTTGACAGGCTTGCCGGAGACGGCTTTCCAGATCGTCGTCGCCCTGAGCCAACAGCTGCTTCACCTGCCTCGTCACCTGCTCTTGGGAGCCCAGGAGCTGTACCTGTTGCACCAGGGTCTGTCGGGCAATGCCGACGGTCCGTTGCTTGAAGTCCAGTCTGGAGTCATCCGGGCAGAGGGGGATGAATCCGCCGGTCTTCCGGATCTGCGGCAGGACCACACCGGTCACCCATTTGCGGAAGGCTTTGGCTTTGCGGATGCGTGCCTTCAGTGCGGCATGGTAGAAACCGCTCTCGGTGATGACGACCATCTCCTGTTTGCCGCCAAGGGTACTCACAATCTGAGTATCCTTTTCGTCTTCGTCCAACAGGCGAACCATGTTGTGTGCGTCGCGATACCCTAATCCCTTTGCCAGGTCATTTGCCAGGAACATGACGGTTCCGTCTTCGTTTTGCCAGCAGCGAACGACGTCGAAGTGTTCGCTTTGAAATGCAATAATTCTCATTGTCTGATAAGTTTAAAAATGAGTCCGAGGGTCGGAGCTGGCCAGTCATCCTCTCCTCTTTGGACATCGCAAAGGTCTGAAATGGCGTGTGGGGTACATGAGGTGTAGCGGGTGCATGGGGTGTCGTGCAGCCGGTTTGAGCCCTGTTTTGAGGAATAGTGGTTTGGGCTTTAATGGGTTATTGTTGAGTTATACACTCAGGTTGCCGGTTGTCGCACCCGTCTTCTCCCGGAGAAAGACCAAATCAGCTCGAAAAATAGGATTTTTTACCTTGTTCGACTCAGAAAAATCCCAAAATACTACCTATCTCAGGAAATTTCAAAGCTTGCGGCCTTGCCTGATCGCCCCGGCTTAAGCAAGGGCAGGATCATCTTGCCCGAATACCCTTCAAAGGCCATCAACGACATGTAGCAGTAACTGTCATAGTAACCGTTGAAGAGGGTCTGTTTCTGGCATCAGCATTAGAATTGTACAGTTTACCGACTTATCGGATCACTTGGGTGAATTCCGGTTTACTGTTTTCATCCTTGTATTGGATGACCAGAATGATGGCGGTCTGTTCACTGCCATCCTTACCCTTTGAGGTAGCGGTGAATTTGTATTCGACTCCATCCTCTAGAGGGCGTTTACCGACTGTGACCGGAGTTCCTAACGGAAACTTGTAATCTCCACAAGCAGCTTCAAAGATGGCTCGTTCTTCTTCTGTCACAGGCTGTTGCTCCGAGAAGTCGGGCAGCTGTAAGACATCACCTGCTACCAGTCCATGCTCCTTCAGAAAACGATCCAGTTCCTGTGACATTCGGCTGATGCGGGCTGTGCGAACACCGTAACCATCCAGAACCTGGGCTGCCGGCAATGTCTTACGCAGATAATCTTGAGTTGCATTAAGTCCTCCACTTCCAAAGGTACAGAAGGGAATTATGCATCCTCTATCTGGATAGGCAAGAAATGCGAGCAAATATACGGATTCTGGGTGAAACAGAAGATACAATGAGTAATTTAATTACACAATTGAATCCTTAAAGATGGTTACCCACCGCCTCCCGGAGCCAGTCGGCCTGTACTGTCTGCTGGCAGGGGTCGAATGTAGGCCATTGTTACTGTTGTGCCACTGCTGTTCCAGCCATCACGAATGCTAAAAGGAAAGATCGATAATGTCGTTTTATCTGTGCTTTGTTGTTGGTGTTTTTTGGAAGATAGCGAGGAAAGTTTGGGTGAACGGATAAAAAGTCGTACTTTAGCCATCGAAAATGAAAGGTATCAAGGATATGGAATATGGCAAGGTGCAAGAGGAGGTAAAACGCATCCCCTACGGAATGATGAACTTCGTGGCTGTCCGCGAAGACAACTGTTACTATGTCGATAAGACACGGTTTATCGAGAAAGTGGAAAGGGCGAATAAGTATTTCTTCTTCATCCGTCCGCGTCGCTTCGGCAAGAGCTTGACTCTGTCGATGTTGCACCATTATTACGACATCAACCGGGCCGATCAGTTTGAAAGGCTGTATGGCGACCTTTATATCGGCCAGCACCCCACACCCAACCATAACAAGTATCTGGTCATCTATCTTAACTTCGCTGTCATCCATGCCGACTTGGGGAACTACCGCAGTTCTCTCGATGCGCATTGCATTACCCGTTTCAATTCCTTCTGTGACGTGTATGCCCGCCTGTTGCCACATGATATCAAGGCAGAACTGAACAAAAAGAAAGGGTGTGTAGCGCAGTTGGAGTTTCTGTGTGACGAGTGCTCCAAAGCAGGCTTGATGATCTATCTTTTCATTGATGAATACGACCATTTCACCAACCATATCCTTGCGGATGCCGCCCGTATTGAGGAATACAAGGGTGAAACGCATGGTACGGGCTACCTGCGTACCTTCTTCGATACCATCAAGAGTGGTACCTATTCAAGCATCGAGCGGGTGTTTGTGACGGGTGTAAGCCCCGTTACGTTGGACGACCTGACCAGTGGCTTCAACATCGGTACCAACTACTCTCTTGCCTACGGATTCAACGAGATGGTGGGCTTTACGGAGGAGGAGGTACGTGAGATGCTGACTTACTACTCGCAGCACCATGAGTTCCACCACACCATCGACGAACTCATCGAGATCATGAAGCCCTATTACGACAACTATTGCTTTGCGAAGGAGGCTTATGGCGAGACGACGATGTACAACTCCAACATGGTGCTCTCTTTCCTGTATAAATATATAGACAACCGATGCAGAATACCCGACGATATGCTCGACGAGAACATTCGGGTGGATTACAACAAGTTGCGGATGCTGATCCGTAAGGACAAGGAGTTTGCCCACGATGCTTCCATCATCCAGACTCTTGTATCCAAAGGTTTCGTCACGGGTGAATTAAAGAGAGGTTTCCCAGCCGAGAACATAGCCAAGGATGACAATTTCATCAGTCTGCTCTACTACTTCGGCATGGTGACCATAGGCGGCCGATATATGGGAGAGACTAAGTTTATTATCCCGAATGAAGTGGTGCGCGAACAGATTTTCTCTTATCTACTTGACACCTATCAGGAGAATGACCTTTCGTATGACAGCTATGACATTCGCAAGAAGGAACAGCTAATGGCGTATCGTGGAGATTTCAAACCCTTCTTCCAGTACATTGCCGACAGCATCTACACGTTTGCCTCCCAGCGTGACCGGCAGAAGGGCGAGGCCTTCGTGCATGGCTATACCCTTGCCCTGACCAGCCAGTGCCGCTTCTACCGTCCCATCTCTGAGCTGGACAATCAGGGTGGTTATGCCGACATCTTCCTCCGCCCGCGCCAGGAGATTTTCACCGACATGGAGCATTCCTACATCATCGAACTGAAGTACCTCAGGAGTAAGGCCACGGATGCCGAGGCGGAAGCGGCCGTGAAGCAGGCAGAGGCCCAGGTGTGCCGCTATGCCGACACGGTCAATGTGAACGATAACATCGGGCATACCCGTCTCCACAAGGTCATTGTGGTGTATCGCGGAGTGGATATGGTGGCGTGCGAGGAGGTATGATTGTTAACTCACGGCCACCCGCCTGCGCGACAGCAAGCTGGCCCTGCAGAAAATCATCGTGCTCCGGCATGGAAGGGACATTGCCGAGGGCTGCCGTGTCATGGAGTCGAACCCTGCCGAGGGCAACAACCCACAGGCACTCACACGCCCCGAGAGGCCGATGGGCGAGTATGTGGTCACGGACAATCCCGGTAATGTGATTCTGCCCGAGCAGTGGCATCCTGTACCCTACCGATTCAGCGCTATTGTCATTTTATTCAAAGGGTAATCATAATCTGAGTACCCTTTGCACCGATAGGCTGTCGATTATCAGTATTTGATTTTGAAATAATCCAATAGCAATTTGTAATTTTCTTGTGCCGCCAGGCAGGTGTCACGTAGATAACCATTTATGTTTCCCCAGTTCTGAATGCCGCGATAGTAGAATAGGTGCAGTTCCTCTGTGATTACAAATGGCACATGAGCACTCTGCAGACATTGCCAGAATAGCAGTAATCGACCTACACGACCGTTGCCGTCTTGGAAAGGATGGATACGTTCGAAGAGAACATGGAAATTCAGTATATCGTCAAACTCCACTTTTTTGAATGCATTGTATTCGGAAATCAAGGCTTTCATACGTTTGTGCACCTCTTTGGGTTGTGCCGTTTCTCCTCCACCTACCTCATTGGGGAGCCGTTTGTAGTCTCCCACGGCAAACCAATCTTTATGACTGTCGGAAGTATTCATCTTAAGGATAGCGTGCAATTGTTTAATGTGTGTTTCTGTTATCTTGTCCATGGCATGATCAATGACATAGTCGATGCAACGGAAATGATTGACAGTCTCCATGATATCATCCACAGACATACTCTCGGTGGTTATGCCCAGCGTATTGGTTTCGAAGATAAAACGAGTCTGTTCCTTACTCAGACGACTGCCCTCTATGTGATTGGAATTATAGGTCAAATCTATCTGCGTTCGATGATAGATGCCTCCATTCAATTTGGCTTCTTTTTCTTCACGCAAACGACTCAGCAGGGGACTCAGCTTTCTCTTGCCTTTTGGGGGCAACTCCGCATCCGCAGGAATATTCCATGTCTTTCCAGTCAAGAATGCTCCTTCAATTTTTCCTTCAGCACAATAATTACGAGCTGTCCGCTCACTGATGCCGTATTTTTCGGCAAACTGAACAACTGATATATATTCCATACTTGATACAGGCTAATCTTTATCGGCAAATTTCGATTCAAATTCAGGTGCGAAGATAGCGATTTTTGCCGATACCGGCAAGATATGGTCTATAAACTGGTCACGAAGCTATGTGAAAGGATGCTCCAGTATATCTGCAAGCAGGTTCTTGATACATTTCAGTTTCTTTCAAAGCATTGTATTCATCCAAAGAAATCAACGCTACCAAATGATTTTTGATAAAATGCAATTTGACGGATATTGGGAAGGGTACTCACAATCTGAGTACCCTTCTCTCATCGGCACCTTGAGGCAATCTCACAAGCCTTGACGAGTCTGTCCGCCTGACAAACAGAAACCTTCAGGCTATTTTCCGATAACGGACCTTCGTCAGATATACAGAGTATGACCTTGCGCGTGTTAGCTCACTCAACAACACACCCATATGAATAATGTAGGCTGGAAAGAGATTCTATCGAATACTCCTTTCCATAATATTTGCATATCATCCGTAAGCATGTGATGCCGCACTGCATTGTGTCATGCTGATGGTAAAAGGGAAAGGGTGTCATAATCTATCAATTTCTTGTTTTATTGAAGTTTTCCCGCGATATTTTGTCTTTATTTGGTTCAAACGATAGATAATGCTGATGGAATAGTTCCACAAGCAATAATCCTCTGTCTGCCGAAAATGAATGTTCTTCATCCTCTCAGTTTCCTTAAACTTCATTGTATGGAATATGTCCTGCGCTTGAAGGCTCACGCTTAACTTACCGTCAAGAAAACTCTTCTGCACACCAATATTCAACATTTGGTAAGGTTTGAAATCAACAGCTCCCTGATGTCCTCCACTATTAAAGTAGTAATAAGCAGAAATCAGATAGGATTTGGGTAACTGAAAATATTGGTTGGCCACAACATAAATCTGAGGATTATTATAAGAGATCTTTCCACCGAGGTATTCGCTATGGAAGAAAGGTTGTGTTATCCCTAATGATATAGACGGTTTCCACCATGCAATACTCTTCTGTATAGTAAGATTAGCCTTCAAATACTGTATCTTGTCGTAATTGGCATATGAACTTACAATCTGGTTTCGCTGATTGTCGGGAACGTAGAAATCTGCTGATATAAAGTCCTTTACATAAGTATAACTGGCAGAAAAATTAAGAATCTTATATCCGTTGTTCAATTGAATGACATACGAATTTGATGGTTTCAACAACGGATTTCCGCATTGATACATAAATTCATTTGAATAATAGCTTGAATTGCTCAGTTGCCTGAATGTAGGACGGGTCGTCCGTGATGAAAAAGACAAATTGTTCGCCCATCCGTTTTTATTATAGGACACGGATAAGGATGGATAGAGGTTTCTGTAATGACGGTGAACGTCCCCTGTCCTGTCAACATAGTTGGCATAGTCAGAAACAACATCTTCATATCGAATCCCGCCCTTAATCATTACTGCTCCAATGTTTGCCGCAATCTCTGCATAACCGGCATACTTATTTTCATCGTTTTTATAATCGGAGGGTGGTGTGCTCTCCGAATTACAAGTTAGAATACCGTTCCCCGCTATGTGATTATATTCAAAGCCCCATGATAAGCCTATTTTCTCATTCAGCTTATAATCAAAGGCCAATTTTCCCGCATATATATTAAGGGTATTATTGCCGATACTAAGAGTCATATCCGAAATACCGGCAGTTGTTTCACCGGTTTCTTGATGATATTTATTTTTATTATTGGCGTAATCCAAGTTAAACTCTGTTGAGAGCCGTTTACTCCACTGCCCGTTGTAAAAGATGTTCAGATGGTTATATTTCGTCTTGTTCTTGTAATCATTGAGAATATCGGTAGTCTGCACAGGTTTCTCGTTTAAGAAATAATCGAGAACGGAATTGCGGCGTTCTTTGTCCGTATTATCCGAGGCATTCCATTCGATGCCGACATTATGATTGTCATTGATTTCATAATCCATGCTCAATTGCCAGTCGTGATTTGTAATATGATCTTTGGCGGTTTGATCTTGCGCATAACGATGTATGTTATCTCCCAAAAATACTTCTTTGGTTTGTGGCAGCAGGGATTGGTTTCTTGCATTATCATAGCTATAGCTGGCAGATAAGCTAAGTCCTCGGAGCTTGTAACCCAATTTCATGTCGCCGCCATAACTTGAATGGTCATTTTGTTTGCCTTTTCCTCCTAATTGTAAATTCAATCCTTCATCCCTTTTTAGGGTCACAACTTTCAATACAGCTTTTCCCTCCGCATCATATTTTGCGCCCGGATTACTGATAAGTTCTACACTTTTAATGTCTTTGGGGGAGAGTTGTTCCAGTTCTGTCTGACTTTGTATTTTTCTGTTGTTTACATATATAACAGGTGTTCCCAAACCAAATACCTGAAATCCGCCATTAGCTGTCTTTACAATTCCAGGAAGTTGAGATATGAGTTCGGACATTTCATGTGTTTGACTCAATACAGAACCGGCTACCTCGGTTATCATAGCTCCGTTCTGTTGCTTGAACAAAGGTTTACTTCCGGTTACAGTAACAGACCCCAACATGGTAGCTTTTGTTTTCATGGTGAGAATTCCGACATAACCTGTTGCTTCTGTTATTGTCAAATACAAATCCTCATACCCAATGTATGACAGTTTCAAGAGATCCCCTTTCTGTGCTGTATTTTCAAGTTTAAACTCACCTTCCTCACTTGTTATGCAACCGGCTACAAAGGTGGAATCTTTTGAATTTAGCAATAGGATATTTGCATATCCAACAGGTATATCGCTTTCATCTATTACTTTCCCTGTAATAGTTTGTGCGTATGCCATATAAATATTGCAGCATACGGCTAATAAAATCAACAACGTTCTCATATTTATTTACGATTTATGATACCTTAAATTATTTGTGAAACTATATTCGATTCCGTTCTTTGAATGAAATCGACTTACTATTGGTTTTAATCTTATTATTGCCCCACTTATACGTGATACTTATACGCAGGTATCTGGAATCATAGTAATTATTATAGTGTTGGGTATTGGCTACTGACACTTTCTTGCGTTTGACAAAATCTTGTTTGAATATGTCATTGGCATATACGCTTAAAATCAAATTATTATCCAGAAACGCCCCCTTAAACCCCGCACTGAAATTTGCGTAACTGCTGTCGTAAGTTATCCCCACATGATACGGGAAGTTATGAGAGTAGTTCAAAAACAGTTGAAAACGACGCTCTTTATCGAAAGATATGGTATTGTTGATACGGAAATCGAAAGAATTGCCGTTTTGTGCAAGGTATCCATCAGCCTTTATCTCAGATTCATTATAGACATAGTTGCCGGTAAGGAACATATTCCACCAGTTGAACATACGAAGATTATATGACAGGTTTACTCCAAACTGACGGTTGTTGTATATATTCTCGTATGTGCTGTATGTGGTGTTGTCATCATTCACATACATCATCTGTCCGTAGGCATTATCTTCTCGCTGGTAATAGACGGTTGCAGACAGATTGTTTCTGAAATTATAGTTCAATTCCACATTGTCTGCATACGACGGTTTCAGTAGAGGATTGCCTTCGTCAATATTATTTGGATTGGTGTACCATTTGAAAGGGTTGATTGCCCGGAAATAGGGTCTGTTGATTCGTCGTGCATAATTGATATTAAACATATTTGACGGATTCATATTGTACGATAGATAGACGGTCGGAAATAATTTGCCGTAATCTGTTATCACATCCTCCACATCGCTATGAGGGGTCACTCCCTTTACAAATGTATGTTCGTAACGTAGTCCCGCTTGGACAGAGAAGTGGTTATTGAGACTGCGTTTGGCACTGATATATCCGGCTACCGTCCTCTCGTTATAGTCAAACTCATTACACCGTCCGGGATCGGCAACATAATCACTCCCGATAAGATTGTAGTATCTCATATCGGATATATTGCGAATGTCACTGTATTTTACACCGGTCTCGATATTAAGCCATGAGAATGGCAACTCAAGATTTGCTTCACCGGTCCATATTTGGTATGCTATGTTGTTTGGCTCGCGGACAACAGCCTTTGCACCGTTGGAGTGGTTCAATGTGGTAAAATCCACATCCTTGTCAGGAGAGTTGTGCATATAGTTTATGACGAAACCTAATTTTTTACCCAATGTATCAAGTTTAAGGTCGTAATAGGCATTTAGGGTATGTACCCTTGTGATGCCTTTTTGAAGCGACTGTGTTGTAAGCAGCGAGTCAAGTGCATTATCGCTCATATAGCTGTATCTGTTG
The DNA here is from genome assembly GCA_021531775.1 of Parabacteroides distasonis. Classification (GTDB taxonomy): domain Bacteria; phylum Bacteroidota; class Bacteroidia; order Bacteroidales; family Tannerellaceae; genus Parabacteroides. The sequence continues at coordinate 47,246 of JAFBIU010000027.1, forward strand.
TCCGTGTCTATATTATCCCTGCCATAGCTGAAATCATAAACAGCCCCGATTGTCGATGCTGACGACAGCTGTTGCTCAAAAGCGATATTGGCACCATAATTATTGTATGTGTCTATTCTTTGGGTATTGCTTGTCTGATTTTTTTGCTGTTGTGCAATTATGTAGTTTTCATCAACAGTTCCTTTATCATGATTTTGACGTAATTTCACCGATAGGAAAGTTCGGGAAGAACGATAGTTCACCGTAGCGTTCACGTTTTCACCGGCAAAAGAACGCTGTGTATATGATGCTCCGACGGTACCATTCAGCCCTTCATCGGGATTACGTTTCGTAATAATGTTTATCACTCCCCCATTACCACCTGCATCATATCTGCTTGGTGGTGTGGTGATAACCTCTATGCTTGCCACATCATCCGACTGGAGTGTTTTCAAATATTGCATCAGATCATTCCCACTCAGATAAGACAACTTTCCATTCAGCATTATTTTGACACCGCTTTTTCCGATTATATTTATGGAATTTTCCGTGGCTTTGACCAATGGGGTCTGCTTCAATAAATCAAGAGCGTTACTCCCTTGCGACAGTGGGGTTGCTTCCACATCGAACACAAGCCTGTCCACATCACGCTTGATGACCGGCCGAGACCCGACAACGACAACTTCTCCCAACATAGAGGTATCCGGCTGTAACTGAATCGTTCCTATATTATCCGCTGTTATCTCCAAATATTGGGGAGCATAACCTATATAGGATACGTTCAGATACTTCGCATCATGATGACGGGATATGCTAAAGGAGCCGGCATCGTCAGTAGTAGTACCTGCAATGTAGGTAGAATCTGCTTTTAGAAGTACAATATTGGCAAATGATAATATTTGTTGCTTCTCGTCAACAACATTGCCTGTGATGTTTTGTGCACATATTTTTAATGTACAAAAACAGATAATCGTTACTAATATGGTTCTTAAATTCATTTGTATTTTGTTTTTTCGCTCTTAAACTGCTGCAAAATAACTGCTAATAAAGTTTTCAACCAAGGGTAAAAGTTTTACGCAAAACTTTTTATTTCGCTGATATACAGTGTTTTTACAAATGGAGGTAATGGAAAGTTTTACAAGGCTCTTAAAAGTTTTACACTTTCCAGTTCAGACGTCAATACATCTTCTACTGCAATCAATGATTTAATATCCATTGTTGTTCTTTTTTTATTGTACTTACTCTATAAGCTTTTCAGTTTCCGCTCCTTTGAACAGTCTGGTCTGTGGGATTATTGTCGACTTTAATCTTTCGTATTATAATTTTAATCTTTAAGAAGGACTTTTGTTGAATCGCAGTATATCACACTCTCGGGCACGAAGAAGTCACTTTGAGAGATGGATTTCAACTTATTATTAACGAATAGCAGTTTCGTTGATACTATAAATTCGCAATTAGCTACCGGCTTGGGCGATTTATATGACAAAACCACTATAGTATCATTGCCTGAAATCTGAGCATCGAACGAAAACGGTTGCCCGTATTTGGTTAGAACAGATTCTTTATCCATTCCAATATTCAGTTCTCCAATAGAGATAGATACAGATGCACTATTTCTATATACACTACATGATGCCAATCCAATTACAGCAATAGTAACCAAGCTCAATATTCTCATATTAATCGACTTTGACATAGCCATTAGAATTTGAAATCATCTCATCGGTAATTTGTATCTTTCTACTTGCTGATTTCGTTCCATTGGTATTAGTAATTGACAATAGCGCTGAATCGGTACCAAGCGTAGCACTGTAAACGGTACCATTGTAGCACTGCAATCGGTACCGTCATGACGCTGCAAACGGTACCGCATACAGTTCTGTTAGATTTCCTACAAAAGTAGATTATTTTTTCTTTCGTTGTCTCATAGACTCACCCTTTTTATGTAAAGCTTTACATAAAAAGGGTTATGTAAAGTCTTGTATTATGTAAAGGGCTTGCCTGGAATATCTATAAAGTATCTAATATTCAAAGCATT
>JAFBIU010000028.1 GCA_021531775.1 Parabacteroides distasonis
AGTCTGCTGGCTATCCGCCACACGCCCCTTGATTTCGACGGTCTGAGCCATCGCTCCCATAAAGAGACAGCCCATGAAGACTGTCAGTATCCATTTCCGTAACATAATCTTTCCTGTTTTGAAATTTGACTTCAAAAGCAGGAGGCCTCATCTACTTTCTATCCGTTAGACGATACAACGGAAAAGATGTTACAAAAAAGCGCGTTTATTTTGGGGACAAAAAAAGGACATCCCACTACAGGATGTCCGGAAACAGTTCACGCAACAGATCCAAGGCCCTGTTCTCGGCCGCCTCCATGATCTCGCGTTCGCCCGGTCCCTTGTCGTTGATGCCACACAGGTGCAGGATCCCATGAATAATGGTCCGATGCAACTCCTCCTCATACGAGGCGGCAAACTGTTCGGCATTCGTGCGGACGGTATCAAGACTGATGAACAGATCGCCTGCAATCTTCGACCCACTCGTATAGTCGAACGTGATGATGTCGGTATAATAATCGTGTTGCAGATATTGCCGGTTGACCTCCAAAATCTTTTCGTCCGAACAGAAAATATAACTGATGTCACCGGTCTTCTTTCCATACGAAGCCGCCACGGCCTTCACCCATGTACGGATCTGCTCCTGCTGGATGGCAGGAAGTGCTATCTCTTCTGCATAAAACTGGATCATACCTGATTTTTCTCCTTCCTTACTTCTAATTCGATTTCCTATATAAAAACACTATTCATACACCAACGTTGTCATGCCATCCGGAGCATACACCTCATTGGCCACCTCCAAGAGCGATTCAGCCGTTATGCCATCAATCTGGTCGAACACCTCCGACAAGGGTTTGTAATGGTTGTACCGCAGGTAATTCTTGCCCAATCCCAAGAAGAGCCCTTCGCGATTGTCATTGGCTACCCCCAACTGCCCCTTCGCCTGTTTCTTGGCTGCCGCCAATTGAGAAGTGGTCAGCTTCACATCGCGCAACTTCGCCAGTTCCTGATGGACCAAAGCCAAGGCCTTGTCACTATTCTTCGGATCGGTTCCGAAATAGATGCTCGCCACACCCGTGTCCGTATAGGAGGTCACATTAGATTCGACCGTATAGGCCAATCCGTGCCGTTCGCGCAAAGAGACATTCAGGCGGTTGTTCATGCCCGGACCGCCCAACAGGTTGTTCAGCAGAAAGAGCGGAATGCGTTTCGGATCATACAGGCTGTAGGCCCTTCCCCCTATCAAAACATGCGATTGATGCGTCTCTTTTTGGACCCGTTGGCATGTGGGCACAAACGCATCCGGCTCGATCCGGTTCTGCTGGACAGGTCGGGATTCGATCGGTCCCACCAACGATTCGGCCATGCGTACGATCCGACGAAAATCGGTCCGTCCCATCGAGAAAAAGAGCATATTCGAAGGCACGTAAAACCGATGCAGGAAGCCCAATCCGGCAGCCGTATCGAACCGTTCCAACGAAGTTTCATTGCCCAAGATAGGATGCCCCAAGGCATGTCCCTGAAACAGCAAATCCTCAAACTCATCAAAGATAAGTTCCGACGGACTGTCCAAATAGGAATTGATTTCATCCAGGATCACGTCCACCTCCTTCTCGATCTCCGCCTGTGGAAATTGTGAATGGAACAGCAGATCGCTCATCAGTTCGAAAGCACGTTGGAAATGCTCCTCCATGAAGACGGAATAGATGAAGGTCTCCTCCTTGGTCGTGTAGGCATTGAGGTCTCCCCCCACATGCTCCATCCGGTTCAGGATATGCCAGGAGCGACGTTTCTCCGTCCCCTTGAACAGCATGTGCTCCACAAAGTGCGCCAATCCGAATTCCTCTGGTCCTTCGTCCCGTGTACCCGCATCCACCACAAATCCGCAATAGGAAACCGGAGAATCGACCGGCAGGTGAACCATCCGAAGTCCGTTGGATAATGTATGCGAGAGATATTTCTGTGTTGTCATACGTTCGATTTTAACGAAGGGCAAAGGTACAAATTAAACCGAGAGCGGAAAATAATTCTCACGGGCCAATGTGGCTTGTCCATTATATTTTATTACATTTGCATGTCATAAGCGTGATACGATCACATAAAAGTCAACAAGCATGTCAAGCATTAATTACAATACCATCTCTTCGATCTTGGCGCACGAGGCTGAGGCTGTCCGCCAGATACCTATTACCGACGGTTACGAAAAGGCCGTCTCCCTCATTGTAAAACAGGTACACCGGCAAGGAGGTAAACTGATCACCAGTGGCATGGGTAAGGCTGGACAAATCGCCATGAACATCGCGACCACCTTCAGCTCGACCGGTACGCCCGCTTTCTTCCTGCATCCCAGTGAAGCGCAACATGGAGACCTGGGCATTGTACGCGAAGCCGACATCATGCTGCTGATCTCCAACTCCGGCAAGACCCGTGAGCTGCTGGAACTGGTTGACCTCACCCGAGGGCTGGTGCCCCAGATGCAGTTCATTGTCATCACAGGCAATCCCGACAGTCCTTTGGCACACGAGGCTACCGTCTGCCTGCCGACCGGCAATCCGGCCGAGGTGTGTCCCTTGGGACTGACCCCCACCACCTCCACCACGGTCATGACCGTCATAGGCGACATTTTGGTGGTCAGCACCATGAAGGAGATCGGCTTCTCCAATACGGATTACGCCAAACGTCACCACGGTGGCTATTTGGGCACCAAGAGTCGCGAACAGAGTAAAACAGAAACAATATGAGAAGAGTCATTGGCATTGGGGAAACCATCCTCGACATCATCTTCAAGGGCAACCAGCCGCACAAGGCCGTGCCCGGTGGTTCCGTCTTCAACGGGTTGGTTTCATTGGGACGTCTGGGTATTCCGGTCTCCTTCATCAGTGAGGTAGGCAACGATGCGGTCGGCCGCATCATCCGGCAGTTCATGCAGGAGAATCACATCAGCACCCAATTTGTGGATTGCTTTCCCGACGGAAAGAGTCCCATCTCGCTGGCCTTTCTGGATGCCGACAACAATGCCTCCTACAGTTTCTATAAGGACTATCCCAACGAACGGTTGGACGTGCCCTTTCCCCCCATTCAGGAAGACGACATTTTCATCATGGGCTCCTACTATTGCCTCAACCCGCAGATTCGGGAACGGGTGACCGAGTTCATCCAATATGCCCGCGACCGGAAAGCGATCATCTATTACGATCCCAACTTCCGACGCGCTCATGCCCACGAGGCCATCCATCTGATGCCAACCGTTCTGGAGAATCTGGAGTATGCCGATATCGTCCGCGGGTCGGACGAAGACTGCCTCAACCTCTTCCAGAAGAGCGATGCCAATCGGGTCTATCAAGATCATATCCGCTACTATTGCGACCGCTTCATCCTGACGGAAGGAGCAGGAGGTGTTCACCTCTTCCAGCAAGGCAAAGAGACCCACTTCGAAGCCGACCCAATCTCGGTGGTCAGCACCATTGGAGCGGGCGACAACTTCAATGCAGGTATCCTGTTCGGACTGCTCCAGCTGGATGTCCGACGCAACGATTTGCCCCATTTGACCGAAGAAAAATGGGCCAAGATCATCCGTTGCGGCATGGATCTGGCCAGCGAAGTTTGCCAGCAATATGACAATTATATCTCAACAGAATTTGCCCAACACTACCGGGCTCCTCTCTAATCAGGGGAAAAGAATCGATACACAAAATGAAGCGTACCATGTGGACAAAATTCATAACCTATTGTTTCGGGCTGATCTGCTTAGCCGGCTGTTCCTCCTCGTCGGATCCCGAGATCCGTACGGTATGCCTGCGGGATGCGATCGGCAACTACATCATCAAATGGGAAACCATCCCGAGCCTGGCTGGGACAGTCCGTATCTTTGAATCGGATGTGCCCGATCAGTTCGACGAGACCGAACCGGTTCTTCAGGCTCCCATCGACCGAGGTGTATCGACCTTCATCACCAACGACAACATTACCCGCAAATACTTCAAACTGGTTTTCAACAACCGGTACTCACAGGTCATCGGGGCACGGACCATGGCCATGGATAGCGTGCAGAACTTGCGTGACCTGGGCGGTTACCTCAACAAGAACCGGCAATCGATCCGCTGGGGACATCTCTTCCGATCGGGCCAGTTGAGTACGTTGAGCGAATGGGATGCCGACCGGCTGGACCGACTCAACTTGAAGTGCATCCTCGACTTGCGGACGGAAAGCGAACAGCAACGGGATCCGATCCGCTATACTCATGCCCCAGTCCATCACCTGCCCGTCAGCACCGGCAAACTGCAAGAGGCACACGAACGGATTGCCCGCGACCAGATCCGCATAGGCGATGCGCTCCTCTACATGCAGGATTATTACCTGCAACTGATCACACCGGAGAACAGCCAGTCCTTGGCCGAAGCATTGGCCATGATGCGGGATTCGACCAACTTCCCCATGCTCGTGCAATGCTCGTTGGGAAAAGACCGGACAGGCTTCCTGATCGCCATGCTCCTCTATATTCTGGAGGTGCCCGAAGAGACCATCCTGAAGGATTATGTCCGTTCGAACGAGAGCATCCGATTCGAACTGTTGGCTCCCCTAGTGCAGCACTTCAGCATGGATGCCCAAGAGGCCGTTACCGCCCTGCTCTCTGCCAACGAAGACTTCCTCCTGTTAGCCCTCGAAACCATCCGGAAAGAGTATGGCTCCATCGAGACCTACCAGCATCTCGTCCTCCACATCGACGAAAAGGCCCGTCGCGAGATCCAAGCCAATCTGTTGGAACACTAACCTACCACTTAAAAACGAAAGTTACGGTTACGGTTACGCTTGGTTAGGAGGAAATCCCACCCCCGTAACCGTCAAACATCCTTTGTTCAATCATACACTACTTACTACCCACAAAGGTACGTGTTTTATCCATACCCGCTCCGTTTTACTCAAAAAATGATTCTCCATTATGAGAGGATAGTTAAACACACAATTTAACATACTGTCACTTTCATTAATCCGTAACCGTAACCCGTAACTCGGTTACGCTTTTGATTTTCACTTTCGCAAAAAGGGAGGCTTCTTAGGGGAAAAATATACCCCTCAAGATGTAACTATTATTTCTTCTAAGAAGTAATATAGAATTATAATCTAATTAGTATATATAATGTACGCGCACGCGCTCGCATGCACGCCCAAGGAGATTTCAATGAAAGTTACGGTTACGCTTGCAAGCCCGCTTCCTGGTTGGTGCACTTCCACAGTCTCACCCTCCATTTTGGAGCCTCATACGGATAAAAATGGCCTTATTTTCCCCTATCAAGCGTAACTAAGCGTAACCAAGCGTAACTCGTAACCGTAACTTTTACATCAGTTGAATGGGTTTATTCTGTGAATATATGTTAATTTAAGGCCATTTCCACTAAGAAGCATAGAGATGGGGGACAACTCGTTTTTCTGGAGTAAATGCCCATCGTTGGATGAATAAAACAGAAAAGGTACCTTGTTGGGTTGTATCTTTGCAGTGTGATCCTCTAAGGGTGAACAGAGGGGTGGAACCGGTCGTCAAGGGTGAACAGAGGGGTGGAACCGGTCGTCAGTTATGATAACGGCCGATCAAAATTTATGACGGACTCCGCTCTTCAGTGATGCCTATCGGGACACGTAACGTCAAACTAAATTCTTTCAATCATGATCAACTACTACATCGATATGCGTTGGGAGAACGCGAACCTTGAGAATCTGACACGAACCACCACCTTCAAGACGGGAAGAGACGGATTATCTCCGTCCCTTCTGATTCAAATAGTGGATGAGTTCTGCAGGTCGATCCGTCTGAATCAAGGTGGCACCTTGCTCCAAGAGCCAACCCCAACTACCGTCGGGATCCTCCTCTTCGACAGCACGGTCGTCATCATGACCGGCATTCAACGAGGGCCAAAGCGAATTGAGCCAGATCTTGGTGCCATTTTGCTGGATCTGCTTCATGAGGGACAAGACATCCGGTGTGACCTCCTGAAATACACATTCGATGGCAACCGGATGGATGGCTTCAAACGCTTGGATCCGTTGGGCAGCATCCGGCTGTTCCAGGTTGACAATGGGCATATAGATCACCTTGTCCAGCACATCGCCATTCTCGGCCTTCACCTTCTCGTAGGGATGACCCGACTTGATGACCACCTGATCGGTCGTACCGGTCGCCTGAAGCAGGGCATAGACCTCCTGAAAATAGTCGTAACCCTTGTCGATGTTGATCAGGATCTTGCCGCTGGTCAACTGAAGCACCTCTTCCAAGGTAGGGATCGGATGGAGTGTCACCCGGCCCAATCCGTTCTTCAGACGGAACTGACGCAATTCAGCCAAGGTATAGTCCGAAGGCCGGCCCTTGCCATTCGTGGTACGATCGATGGTCTCGTCGTGCATCAGCACCAAATGGCCATCTTTCGTCTTTTTCAGGTCGATCTCGATCATATCGACCCCCATCGCGATGCAATTCTTGAAGGCTTGCAACGAGTTCTCCGGTGCATTACGCCAATCTCCCCGATGGGCAATGACCGTCACTTTCTGACTGTTCGGATCCTTCAGATCACGCACTAAATCCGTGACGCGCTGTTGAGCACAGAGCGCCACGGTCCATACGAATAAACCGATTAGAAAAACAATTCTTTTCATGGAATAATGATGTTATGTTGAGTGCGAAGGTAATCAATATCCGGGGTTCTGATACATCCCCTCCGGATTTAATTTCCATTCATCGTATGGAATCGGATAATAAATGTCCTTTTCACCGAAATTTTGCAGGTTGGAGATACCATAATCATCCCCCTTCTTGCTATGCATATAGCTGATCAATTCAGCCGGTGTAAAGAAGCGCAACAGATCGTACCAACGCTGGTTCTCGAAAGCCAACTCCACCCGACGTTCATGCAAGATGGCCGACTTCAAGGTCGGGAAACGGTTGGCATAGTCCGACTGCTTCATCGAAGTGGCATAGTCGGGAAGACCGGCCCGGGCACGCACCTCATTCAGGAAAGGAATGGCTTGTTCCGGCTGACCCATCGCTTCATACACTTCGGCCAACATCAGCCAGACATCCGCATAACGCAAGATGATCCAGTCATTGCCACCATAACCCAACGTACCGGCAGCCTCGCTTACATCGCGAAACTTCGTGATGTTCCAAGAGCTGTAGGAGTCCGCATAGATGACTGAATAGGCTTTCCGCAAATCCTGCTCCTCATATTCCTTGACCAGATCGGGATTGACAAAGGTTCCCATACCGGTCGAAGGATAGAGCGAATTGATGGTGATGCCTTTGGACTGGTTGTCGCGTGCCACCGAGGCATGATAATCCTTGTCTCCCTGGATATAGACGATCTGGAACAGAATCTCCGGACAGGTCGATTTGTTGGCCACCGCATACAAGCCGGTTTGCGGCTGGTCGTCATAGGTGATTTCGGAAAGCGAACCGAAGGTACGCATCTCATAGCAACGACGAAGGTAGGTCTCGGCCTGCTTCAGGTTCTCCTGCCGCTGACCGGCATCCAGCACATGGGCCATGGTCAGATAGACCTTGCCCAAGAGACCGGCTATGGCAGCCTTGCAGGCATGGCCTTTGTTTCCCTCGGCCGTGAAGTTGGGCAGACTGCTCTGCTCCAAGCCGAAACGAAGATCCTCCACAATCAGTCGGTAGATGTCGGCCTGAGGAACACGAACCGTATGTTCGGTAATCTCGGCAGGAGTCGAGAGATAGCTGTCAATCAAAGGAGCATCCCCCCACTTGCGGACGACATCAAAATAGACCAAGGCACGCACAAAACGGGCCTCTGCCAAGTAGTTGAGGCGAGTCGATTCGTCGGCAAAGTTGACCGTTTCGGCTCCCAAGATGGCAAAGTTACTGTTGTTGATTGCCTTGAAGAGGGCATTCCAGTGACTCTTCAGATAGGTGTTGCTGGGCAACAAAGAAAAGTCCGTAAACTGGAAGGGTTCTCCGGCAGCCGACTGGTTGTCCAGACGGCCCGTATTGTCGGAACGTTCTTCGGTATAGGCCGTACTACCTTCGCCCAGGCAATAGTCGGAACGAAGGGCCTGATAGGCACCATTGACAGCCCGCTCCACATCGTTGGCCGTCGTGAAATAGGAGGTCACAGGAATGGCATTCGGATTCTCTTCCGTCAGGAAGTCCGAACAAGCTGACAGACTCAAGCCGGCTGTCAACAGGGATATGTAGAAAAGCGTTGTTTTCATTTGATCGAAAATAATTGTCGTTAGAATGTGATTTGTACACCCATGTTATAGGCTCTTGCCAACGGATACTTACCGTAATCCACACCAGGCGTCAGGTTGGCTCCGTTGTTGTAGTCCACCTCCGGATTATAGCCCTTGTATTTGGTGATGGTGAACAGGTTATCAGCAGCCACATAGAGACGGAGACGGCTGATCGTTCCATTGGTCCAACGAGAGATGCCTGCCAACGAATAACCGATGCTCAGGTTGGTACAACGGAAGAAGGAACCGGACTGCAAGTAGAAGGTCGAAAGACGGGTACTGTTGCTCTGGGTACCACCACGGGATGCCTTATAGACCCAACCATTACCGGGGTTGGAAGCACTTCGATAGCGTTGGTCAACCTCCACATACTGGTTACCCGAACCCTCCATATTAAATAGGTAGTAATCCTGTCCGTCGAGCACCTGGTTGCCATACGATCCATTGAAGGAGGCCGAGAAATCCAGCTCCTTGTAATTACCGTTCAGATTCAGACCGTAGGTAAACTTCGGATGAGGATTGCCAATGACGGTCTTGTCCTTGTCATCTACCACACCATCGCCATTCACATCTTCAAAATAGATGTCACCCGGCTGCAAGGCCACAGACTGGGAGAGGGAGCGAGCCGGTCCCTGCAGCACATACCCTTCGGGGAAGGAGTTGTTGTTGGCTTTATAGACAGCATCATCGGCTGCCAGACCGGCCATATCGGCTTCGGTCACCATTCCCTTCACCTTAAATCCATAGAACATACCGATGGGCTGTCCCTCTTGGGTGATGTGGGTCATGTAGGAGCGTTCCGCACCATTCGTAATGATGGTATTGCCACCATCCAGCTCCAATACCTTGTTACGGTTCACGGAGATGTTTCCACCGAAGTTGAGGTTGAAATCACGGGTAGAAACCAGTCGGGCATCCACCTGAATATCGCAACCCGTATTGCGGATCTTCGAGTTGGGCAGGTTGGTCATCATCGAAGTGGCACCTGAGATGGCTGAGATCGGTTGACTGAACAGCAAGTCTTTGGTGAAACTCCGGTAGTAGTTGGCCGAAACCGACAGTCGGTTGTCAAACAACGAGAGGTCGGCTCCCACATTGTATTGCGAAGTGGATTCCCATCCGATGGTATTGTCCTTGACACCTCCCGGATACATGGCTGATCCGATGGTACCGTTGCCGAACACCACACCGGTCGGAGAACTCATTTCGGCTGTATATTGGTAGTTACCGATGTTGTTGTTACCGCTCATACCCCAGCTGGCACGGAACTTCAACGAGGAGTGGTCGCCAAAGGCACGTTTATAGAACTCTTCGTTCGAAAGGGTCCAAGCCACAGATACGGAAGGGAAGTAACCCCAACGGTTCTCCGGTCCGAAGAGGGAAGAGGCATCGCCACGGAACGAAGCGGTCAGATAATAGCGATTGTCATAATTGTAGTTCAAACGGGTGAAGTAGGAGACCATGGTCCAATTGGATTTGGACGTGCCGTTCAAGGTAATGTCGCTCGGACTGGCTCCATGGCCTGTCACCTCCGTGATGTGGTTGTCGGTATAGCCGGTAGCCTTTACCCCCAACACATCCTTCGTATCCTTCTGGACGGAATAACCGGCCACCCCACTGAAATGGTGTGCCCGATTCCAATCGCGATTGTAGTTGGCCGTGAACTCAGCCAAGTAGTCACGTTGGTTGGTAGTCTGGGCAATGGCATTGGCAGCCGCCTTAGCCTGGTCGCTATCGGGCAGGTTGGATCCATCTGAGAGGCTGGTCGGACGGTAAAACTCATATTTCTCATTGTAGGAATACATACCCAAGTTGGCCTTCAGGAAAAGGTTTTTCAAAGGCTCATATTGGGCGGTCAGGTTGTAGGTGTTGCGGTCTCCATTGCGACGGATGATGGTCTCGGTGGCCAAAGCGACCGGATTCTCAATCTGCTGCATACCGTAACCGGATGAATAGGAGGTCATCTCACCCTTCACCAGCTGGCCCTCTTCATCGTAACAACGGAAAATGGGGGCATAGATCAAGGCACCCAAGATCGGTCCCTGGTTGAAGCGTCCCTCCTGTACCTCGCGGTTCCAGTTGGAGGTATTCGAGAAGTTGGCTCCCACCGAAATACGGTCTGTAACCTTGATGTCGATATTGGAACGTAAGTTCAATCGTTTCTGGCTGGTCGAGACAATGATACCGTCCATGTCCTGGTAGGCGGCACTCACCTCATAACGGACCCGATCAGAACCGCCATTGACAGAGATATGATGCCGTTGGGCGGGAGCATTGCGATAGAGCTCATCCTGCCAGTCGGTATCGTATTGGGGACTGATGATCTGCTGGTTCGCAAAGTCATACATAAATTCAGGAATCATGGCGGCACTGTTGCGCGAACCTAATCGTTGGGCACGAACATCATTGTTATCACCAAAATAGCTGTCATCCCACTCCTTGCCGGCCGATACCATCAGATTCTTGTAGGCATTGTTGTGGCCCTCCACATGGAGATCGGTCCACTGTTCGGCATTCAGCAGTTTCACCTTCTTGGCCAGCTGGCTGATGCTATATTGGAAATTGTAGTTGACGGTTGCCTTACCCTCTTTGCCTCGTTTGGTGGTAATGAGGACTACACCACCGGCAGCACGTGAACCATAGATGGCAGCCGAGGCGGCATCTTTCAAGACTTCAATGGATTCAATGTCTTCCGGATTGAGCATCAGATCGGCATTGGAGGGATATCCGTCAATCACATAGAGCGGATCGGAACTGGCATTGATGGATGCGACACCCCGGACACGGATCTTGGTGCTGTTGTAGGGGGCACCACTCACCTGGGCGATCTGCACACCTGAAACTTTACCGACCAGACTCTGTCCGACGGTGGGAGCTGTCACATTCAACTCCTTGGCTTTGATACTGGAAACGGCACCTACTACATCGGTCTTGCGAAGGGTCTGATAACCGACAACGACCACCTCATCTAGACTTTGGGAATCCTCTTTCAACTTAATCTGCAGGGAGGAACCGGCAGTGGCCGAAATCTCCTGAGCATTGTATCCAATGTAAGAGACCACCAAAAGGGTCTGCGGATTATGAATAGCCAGTGTAAAACGTCCGTCCAAATCGGTTACAGTACCATTGGTACTGCCTTTCTCCACAATATTGGCACCAATAATTGGTTCGCCTTGTTCATCGGTCACTATTCCCGTTACCTGATACTGTTGCTGACTCATCGCTACCACATCCCGTGTCAGCGGTTCGAATGCCAACAGTGGCTGTAGGCTGAACAGTCCCAACGCCATCAGGGGTAATACCTTTGAAAAACAATCGTTTTGCTTCATGTTGATTTTAATTATAATGAAACATCATTTATTATTTTACGGTGGCAAAATTCTGCAAACGGTGTGACAAAGGGATGTCAATCCCATGAAGTCTATATGTCGGCTGACAGAAATGTGCCCCAGGCGTAACCGTAACCGTAACTTTCGTTTTTAAACAGACTGATATGGTAAGCTGATATGTTAAAATCCAGAGAAAAATAGGCTTATATTTTTCGGTAAAGGACTTTTTTTCCACCTTTGCCGAAAATTATAAGCATATTTACCATGGCACGAATCATTGGAAGAAAAAAGAAATCAAAGAGTTGAATGCACTTTATGAAAGTGACCAGGCTCATCTTGTTGCTGTTTATGGTGGACAAATCGTATCACTCTAAACTTGTACATCGTAAAAACATGCTGTTAGAACAGGTTCCACGAAAGATAGCCATCCACAGTACCCTAATCACCACATACGGTCTTAAACATAACGAATACAGTGGTGACTTCATCCATGTAGTAACAATGGACGATCTGTTTACACAATAGGGAATGAGAAGGCATACTCTGCCTGATTATCTTTGTTGTCAAGCGTAACCGTAACCGTAACTTGCGTTTTTAAGAGTTATACCTGCCATCAGGTTCATTATGTACACAAACAAAAAGAGAAATAATTTACAGATTTAGTCAATTGTGTCTATCTTTATCCCGAAAACGTAGAGCATATAAAGCATAAAGCCATGCAGATAGTAACAACAAGAGAATTTAAAGCCAATCAGAAGAAGTATTTTGATTTGGCAGAGCGTGAAACTGTCTTTGTTTCCCGTAAGAACGCACGTCCCATTGTCATTAGCGTTGCAGACGATGATGATTTTCTTTCAGAAGCCGAACTTCTGTCTATACAGAAAGGGTTGGATGACATCAAAAACGGCAGGACTTACAAAATGCAGGAGGGGGAAAGTCTGACGGATTTCTTAAAGCGAAGTGAAGCATGTATGAAATAGAGTATTCAGAGGAATCAATAAAGGAACTTCTCAAACTTCGGGAACACCCATACACAGGAACTGGGCATCCACATCAGCTTCGTTACCTTAATGGAATCTGGTCGAGAAAACTTGACAAGAAAAACCGACTACTCTACACTATTAATGATACTACTTCTGTTTTCGAATCGATCAGCCCCAAGCGTAACCGTAACCGTAACTTTCGTTTTTAATCCAACTTTGTACACCTTTCTTCTCTCGCGTGAATGCCTTTCTGCCACCATAAAAGGATTCGTCTTATACACATCGGCTTACAAGCCCATTTTGAAAGGGATACGGCTTGGCGATTTTGCTACCACGCGTGGTAGCAATTGTTCCTTCGTGTAGTAGCTCCATTTTCCTCCTCGTGGTCGTGAAAGGGAGCTATTATCGAATCGTGGGGACGTGGCTACAAAAAGATACGCGAGGAGTTTGAGAAAGTAGGACATCCCGTACCGACCGTAGAGGAAATCGGTGGTGATGTCTTGGTGACGATTCAGCGTAAAACCATAGAGGATATTATTGCAAGCAGAGAGAAAAGTGGCGGTGTAAATGGCGGTGTAAATGGCGGTGTAAATGGCGGAATAAGAAACAACACAATGGATTGTAATTCTGATATTAACAAGAATGATAACAAGATGATTGGCAGTTTAAATAATGATCACCGCCATGTGTTAGGTATTAATAGCCGGCAGAAGCGTATCATGTCATTAATTAAACTAAAGCCAGCCGTTATTGTTGAGCAAATGGCAACTATTTTATCAATATCTAAACGTACTCTTGAACGAGATTTATCGATGTTGCAAAAGGAAGGCATTATCAAGCATGAAGGAAGTAAGAAATCTGGAATTTGGCTCGTTCTCGAACCCTACAACACGGATATGGAGTAATTGTGAACACGCGTATTCACAATTTGATGTGTATATGTGACCTTAGGTACAGTGGTGACATCATCAACGTAGTAATGACGAACGATCTTTTCGTACAACAAGCGTGTAATTGTATTAATATGAGGCTTTCAAAATAGATTGAATCAGCTATCCAAACGAACAGTTATTGGCTTGATGAACCGTAAGCTTACGGCTTGAGAAGCCGTAAGTATAACCGATAATGAACCGTTAGTATAACTAAGGAAGAGCCGTAAGTTAACGGTTTGGCCAATGCTTTGGAAAGATTCCGAATAGGTGTTGTTACTACATGCAGCAACATTTTCTTCGGTATTTCCAACGAAAACCGTAAATTTGTCCCGAAACCTAAGAAGGAAACATGAATAATCATTAAGTGTTGAACTTCAATAGCGGAAAGTATGAACAAGAATATCCAAAATAATATTGAACACCTGATTTGTCCAACATGTAGTTCCCACAATATACAATCTGAGGGTTTGCTACATGTGTGTCTAGATTGTGGATACAAGTGGGAAGACGCTCCCGATGGTGATTTGGGTGAAATGGTCATCTACCAGTCTGATGACGGCATAAGGCTCGACGTGCGGCTTGAAAGTAATACTGTTTGGCTGAATATCGAGCAGATAGCCCAATTGTTCAATAAGGGAAGAACAACAATAAGTGGTCATATTTCCAATATTTTTAAGGAAGGAGAACTTGACGAAAAAGTGGTATGTCGGAAATTCCGACATACCACTCAACATGGTGCAATAGAAGAGAAAACACAATCGAAGGAAGTGAAGTATTACAACCTCGATGTCATCATTTCTGTTGGTTATCGTGTCAAATCAATTCAAGGCGTGCGCTTCAGACAGTGGGCCACACAACGGCTGCATGAATATCTCGTAAAAGGATTTACCATGGACGACGAGCGGTTAAAAAACTTAGGTGGTGGCAGTTATTGGAAGGAACTTCTCGACCGTATCAGGGACATCCGTTCTTCGGAAAAGGTGCTTTATAGACAAGTGCTTGATGTCTATGCTACAAGTGTGGACTATGATCCTCGAACAGAAGCTTCCCGGTTATTCTTCAAGATCGTCCAGAACAAGTTGCATTATGCAGCCCATGGCCATACCGCAGCAGAAGTGATTTACGAACGTGCTGATGCTGAGAAACCGTTTATGGGCTTGATGTCCTTCAAGGGGGAACTGCCTTGCTTGAACGACATCAAGATAGCCAAAAACTATTTAGATGAAAAAGAAATTAAGATTCTCAACAATATAGTATCCGGTTATTTCGACTTTGCGGAAATCATGGCAATGGAGCATAAGCCAGTCTATATGATGGACTACGTAAAACAACTCGATTCTATCTTGCTATCAACAGGTCGTCCCTTGCTTCAAGGAACAGGCTGTGTCAGTCATGAGGATGCTATGGAGAAGGCACTTGACGAATATCGTAAATATCAAGTGAAGACTCTTTCGCCAGTGGAACAGGCATATATAGATAATATAAAGATGCTTGGCAAGAAGGGGAAGAGGAACACGAGGGATAAGAAATCGAAAGAGTAAAAATATTATCAACAAAAAAGAAGTATATAGCGAACAGATATGGCAAAGAATAGCAAAAGCATAGAGGAACAAGTAGAGGACTGGTGCAAGAAACAGTTTAAGGGTCAGAAGTATTATACCAAGACGGAAACTGTCAATGCAGAGATAGCCTCTGCCCTGGAAAAGGCACCGAGCAAGCAGGGTGGAGCTGGAAAGAACTATCCTGACCTTAAATGTCTTCTCACGACAGACAACGGCAAGAGAATCCCCGTGATGATTGAAGTTAAGGGTCGAAAGGACGACTTAATAAAGACCACTGAAAGTGGAGAGGTTGATAACTACAACAAAAACGGAGAACCAAACTATCAGAATATTGCCAAATATGCCGTCAACGGGGCTGTGCATTATGCCCATGCCATATTGAATTTTACCGAGACATACAAAGAAGTGGTTGCCATCGGGGTGAACGGCTACGAAGAAACAGGAAAGATTGTCTATGAAGTTGATGTGTGGTATATATCCAAAGACAATCTGTTCGTTCCAAA
Source organism: Parabacteroides distasonis (assembly GCA_021531775.1). Classification (GTDB taxonomy): domain Bacteria; phylum Bacteroidota; class Bacteroidia; order Bacteroidales; family Tannerellaceae; genus Parabacteroides. The sequence goes on from JAFBIU010000028.1 coordinate 15,530, forward strand.
ACATGTAGGAATGTATGATGACCTGTCTTTCCTCGATGCTACCAATACCTCAGAGTTCATCCAAAAGCTACATTCACTTTCTCTCACGCGCGAAGAACTTGAAGAACGCAAGCTAAAACTGGAAGATGAGATTGAGCGTAAACTGAAGGCACTCAACCAACGTCTGGAAGATGAGCAGCAGATAGTGGTCAACAACCGTGTACAGTTAGTGGCTGGACTCATCATGGCAGGACTTGGAGCAGACGGAGTGCAGCCTTTGCGAGTAGAGGATTTAGCCGGTATGGAGAGTGATAAGGAAAAGGACCAGATGGATGACGGTGAGATTGTGATGTATAAAATCAAAATGTACCTGTCGAACAAGAATCTTCCCGAAGAGAAGATAGAGATGATAACGGACATACTGAAGGTCGTTTTCCTGCAATCAGGGCTGCAAGTTCCTGGAAAAGAAGGCGAGAGCAAACTGCACACCATTTATGCAGATGTTAAGCGCGATATTCTGCCATACGTAACTGGAGAGCTCCACAATATAGACTTTACTGGTCGCTTGTTCAATGTCATGAATGATTGGGTGGACGTGCCTGATGGCGGCAAGAACGACGTGGTACTCACGCCTCGGTACGTTACCGAACTGATGGCAAAGCTATGCGAGGTGAATATGGATTCCTATGTATGGGACTATGCCACAGGTTCTGCAGGCTTCCTCATCTCAGCCATGCACCAAATGATAGACGATGCCAAACATAAGATTTCCAGTCCTCACAAATTGGAAGAAAAAATTTATCATATCAAGATGGAGCAACTGCTTGGTATAGAGAAATTGCCCGATGTATATATGCTTGCTGTGCTCAACATGATTCTGATGAAGGATGGTAGCGCCAATATCATTCAGGGCAACTCGCTTGAATATGATGGCAACTACAAGCAGGGAAAGAAGAAGGACAAACCATTCCCTGCCAATGTATTTCTGCTCAATCCTCCTTATTCGGCAGACGGCAAAGGTTTCGTATTTGTGGAGAAGGCACTCGGCAAAATGACCCACGGCGGACGGGCAGCTGTACTGATACAGGAAAATGCAGGAAGCGGCAACGGACTGCCTTTCACTTGCAACCTGTTGAAGCGCAATACGCTACGTGCCTCCATCAAGATGTCCGATATATTCTGTGGCAAAGCGAGCGTACAGACTGCCATCTATGTATTTGAGGTGAACCGTCCCCACAATGCCGAAAACGATTTGGTGAAGTTTATCGATTTCACCAACGACGGTTATACTCGCATGAACCGCAAGAAGTCGGGACAGAGTGTAAACCTGCGAGACACCGACCATGCCAAAGAGCGATATGAGGAGGTGTGCAAACTCGTTTTGTTTGGAAGAGGTGCTAATGACAAAAACCTCAATTTTTTTAAGAATTGCTATACAGAGGATTATATCACCCTCAATGGCAATGACTGGACTTATGGGCAACACCAAAAAATAGACACAGTGCCCACAGAAGAGGACTTCCAAAACGTGGTCAAGGAATACCTATCGTGGAAAGTATCTCAAGTATTGAAAGGAGAGTCGGGCCTGGGAAAACAGTAAGCCCTCGCTCTGTGCACGAAACGTTCTTACGGAACGGGGGCTATTTCAAGAAGTGTAAGGCTGGCAGCCTGTTTACAATTAAAGGAAATCCACAATTAGACAAAGAAAACTTTGTCTTTTCGGATAAATCGGAATATCCTTACTTTACTCGTACAGTTTTTAATAATGGTATATACGGATATGTAGACTACCTTGATGAATCACATTTAATAAAAGGCAATTCGATTGCTGTTGGAATGATGGGTATGCAGTTTTTCTACATGTCCCATGATTTTTATGCAGGTCAATTTACAAAGACGGCTTTCCCGAAGTTTAATGGTTTTAATTCACGAATAGCTCTTTGGTTCATTGCTTGGTTTAACAAATCAAGTAAGAAGTTTTTAAGTGTACTTGTCCGTGAATTTGAGAAAGTTTTTTCTGATACAGAGATTATTGTGCCATATTATGCAAATGGAGATTTAGCACTTGATTATATTGAATCTCGCATCCGCGAGATGGAGAAATCTCGCATCAGCGAGATGGATGCTTATCTAAATGTTACTGGCTTTCAGAATTGTGAACTGACGGAAGAAGAGCAGGATGCTTTAGATCACATCAACAATAAGAGAATAAAAGAATTTACAATAAGCGATTTGTATTACAAAGTAGAGCTTGCAAAAAAAACATTCGACAAGAGAAAGGATTCCAGGCAAATACCAGACTCGAAGTATTGCATTCCTTTAGTTAATGCAAAGCATGGGGATAATGGTATAATGTATTATGGTGACAAAGCAATATTTGAATCAATGGACATGACCATTGACATTGTACAGAACGGAGCGATTGCAACAGGTGATGTTTATCCGCAGCCACATCCAACAGGTGTATTATGGGATGCCTATTTAATTCGAGCCTTACACCACCAAGACACAGCTGAAACTCTTATGTATATGTCTGCCGCTATCAGAAAATCCATAAAACGTAAATATACTTACGACAATAAAGCATATTGGGAGCATGTAAAGAAAGAAAGAATCAATCTTCCCGTTACCCCGTCAGGCAATATAGACTACCACTTTATGGAAACCTATATTCGAGCAATTGAAAAACAGACCATACAGCGAGTGAAGGATTGGCGGGCGAAAGAAATCTCTGCTACAAAGGATATAGTGAACTCAGACATGGACAACAAATTGGCAGTCGTTGATAATTACAAATCACATACATACGAGTTGAAGGGAGAACATGATACACCTATGATGGTGGCTGAAGACATCCTCATCTACGGTAGTTTGGAGGTGCGCCTGAGAAACACCAAGAAATGTGACCTGCTTGCAGGTACTCTCGACCTTGTGCTGATGTATGCCATATCGCCGGCAGCGAGAGAGAAGACAGAGAAGGCAGGGCGCATAGCACTCGGCATCAAGGAGGCTAACCTTTCGGAAGAAGCCGTCAAGGCATATCAGAGTGTCAGATACATTATGTTCCATTATTGGAAGAATAGCGAGGCAAAGCCTTTTGCCCTCACTGCCCCGATACGGTTGGTGAGCCGTGCAGATGTCCCCGAAGGTTTCCTACTTAGGCAGGAGAAGGAAGCCAAGCAATATCTGCTATTAGAATACAATCCTGCAACTCCTGCTTCTATTGGGGAACTTGATATTCTGAAGGCACAACGTAAAGGCTGTAACAGATATATGCCGTTTGTGTGCAGGGTGGAGAACATTATAGATTCAATTAGTCACTAACAATTAGATGTATGAATGATTTTCAAAAGTTTGCAATAGCATTAAACGATTTCCAGCTGGATATCGAAGATGAAAAGCAAATGGAATCCCTTTATGAGAAAATAAAGGATTTAGATTGTTATGACTTCAGAATCTTCTATTTAAAAGCTTATCATTGTTATAAAAAGTTGGGGAATCCAGAGGAAGCGAGAGCACATATTGACAAATCAATAGAGGCTATTCCTCTGATAAAAGAAGACATATTTTCCAGTGTCGAAAATTCACGGTTTATATGTGTACCATTGGGAAATAGTATATCTGTACCTGTGGCGGGTGTTACTAATAAACTAATGAGCAATATCTACACTCTTGCAGGCGAAATCTATTCCATACTCGAGTTGGATAATGAGGCTTTAGAATACTATAAAAGGGCTCTTTATTATAAAACTTTGTTAAAGACAGATATTGAAAAGGAAGATTATGTATATCTATATTCATTCAGAAGGTTCAATGATTATTCTAAGGATGATTTAATCAATAACAAGATAACGGTATCTCCTTCCAAGAAGATGAATGATCCATTTGACAGTATCATCAATCTTTGGGGTAGCGACGAACAATTGAAAGAAACTTGTAAAGAACACAAACACATCAAGAATCTCAGCAGGTCATTTGATTACTTCAGAATACGTTCATTCTGCAATGGGGAAACAGAAGAGGCTTTAGAAAACTTATTAATGTGGTCTCATTATGCTGACGAACATAGAGGCTATTGCATCAAGTATAAACTGTCTAAACATTTTATTAAACAAGATGAAAATGACAGTTTTGAACACATGTTCCTAAAGCCAATAATATATAGAAAAGATGAAGAAAAGGTTGATATTTCAGGAATGACAAGCATCAATACAGATTTGGCTTTTGCCACAAAGCATGAATCATGGAAATACGAAAAAGAAGTTCGCCTTATAGTATTTAATCCAAACAAAGAAGAATCATTTTACGGCATACCTCTTGATAAGGATTCATGTATTGAGGCAATATATTTTGGATGTAAATGTAGTCGTAATACAAAAAATACGATTATGAAGTTGTTCTCTCATGTAGAGACATCTCCTAAATTCTACGAAATGTATTCAGATAGTAATAATATTTATCAGCTTAAGTGGAAAATGTTGAACAATTAATAGATAGAATATAGCCATGACAATCATACAGAGAGACGAAAGTCAAAACATAGAGTTCAAGGAATCGTGGAACGATAAGTATCTTCAGTGGATTTGTGGCTTTGCCAATGCGCAAGGCGGCAAACTCATTGTGGGTGTCAACGATCAAGGACAGGTCGTAGGTGTAGATAACCCCAAGAAGTTGCTGGAAGATATACCCAATAAAGTAAGGGATGTGATGGGTATTATCGTTGATGTCAATCGTTTAGATGAAGATGGATTGCCCTATATTGAAGTAGTTGTGGAGGCATATCCTTATCCTATCAGTTACCGGGGACATTACTATCAGCGAAGTGGAGCTACAAATCAGGAATTGAAAGGTGCAGCTCTCGATCGTTTTATGCTCAGGCGTCAAGGCAAGACCTGGGATGGTGTGCCCGTTCCATATCTCACTGTCGATGATTTAGATGATGCTACATTCACATTGTTCCGGAAATATGCCAAACTTAGTCGAAGAATGGAAGAAGCAGATTTGCAGGACGACAACAAAGGACTACTTGAAAAACTTCGTCTCTATGAAGGTTCTTATCTGAAACGTGCAGCAGCCATGCTCTTTCATCACGATCCCGAAAAATATGTCACGGGGGCATATATAAAGATTGGCTTTTTCAGAGAAGATGCTGACTTGGTATATCAAGACGAAGTACATGGAAACCTCTTCCAACAGATTCGGAAGACAATGGACTTGCTCTGCACCAAATACATGAAGGCGGTTATTACTTACGAAGGAATTCAGCGAATCGAGACGTTTCCTATGCCAAGGGAAGCATTGAGAGAAGCCTTGCTCAATGCCTGTATCAACAAGGACTATGCCGATACGTCACCTATACAGATCAGAGTGACTGACAATATGTTGCAGATAGTCAATGGAGGAATACTTCCCGATGGTTGGACAGTGGATACCTTACTGTCTTCGCATCGTAGTATGCCCTACAATCCTGATATTGCCAATACTTTTTTCCGTGCCGGTGAAATAGAGGCGTGGGGTAGAGGTATCGAACGCATTATCAAGGGGTGTAGCCAAGAAGGATTTTCTACAGTAGAATTCCGCTATGATGTATGTGGTTTGTGGACAACGTTCAAGTATCAGTATCCGGAGCGAGCTTCAGACCATATCAACGTTCATAAGGGCACAGAAAAGGGCACAGAAAAGACACAAAAAGGGCATGAAAAGATTCTTGCCCTTATAGAGGATAATCCACAAATTAGCATTCCCGCCTTAGCCAATGAATGTGATATTTCTGTAAAGTCTATGCGTCTGCGTCTTGACAAACTAAAGGCTAAGAATATAATAAGACGTATAGGGCCTAATAAAGGCGGTTATTGGCAAGTATTGGTTACAAACGATAAAAACAAGTCAAGCGTATGATGAGTATATATGTCCCCAAGCGTAAGCGTAACCGTAACCGTAACTTGCGTTTTTAAACAGAGCTCTCATCCGAAAGTTTCATGATTTATTTTTACCTTTGTGGCGTAATACATATAATTCCATAAACATTTTGAAAACATTTGAAGAATTGGGAGTTGCCACACCGATTTTGCAGGCAATTCAAGAGTTGGGCTATGAATCTCCGATGCCCGTCCAAGAGGAGGTCATCCCGTTCCTGTTGGGAGAAGATAATGACGTGATCGCTCTGGCACAGACAGGCACGGGTAAAACGGCAGCCTACGGTCTTCCGATCTTGCAGAAGATCGATGTGGAGCTGAGGCAGCCGCAGGCGTTGGTGCTCTGTCCGACACGCGAACTTTGTCTCCAAATTGCTGACGACCTGAATGATTACTCGAAATACCTCGATCGCCTGAAGGTACTGCCGGTCTATGGCGGTTCCAGCATCGAGAGTCAGATCAAGACCTTACAAAGGGGTGTGCATGTGGTCGTGGCTACTCCGGGACGTCTGCTGGACCTGATGGAACGGAAGACGGTCAATTTGGAGCATGTCCGTAATGTCATCCTCGATGAGGCAGACGAAATGCTGAACATGGGCTTTAGCGACAGCATCGATGCGATTTTGGCCCAAGTGCCCCCGACCCGCAACATGTTGCTCTTCTCGGCTACCATGCCGCAAGGCATTGCCTCCATCACCAAAAAATACATGAAGGAGCCGAAAGAGATCGTCATCGGACGGAAAAACGAAGGAAACAAGAATATCCGGGATATCTATTTCATGGTCCGTGCACAGGACAAATACTTGGCCCTGAAACGGATTGCCGACTATTACCCCAATATCTACGGTATCATCTTCTGCCGTACCCGTAAAGAGACACAGGAGATTGCCGACAAGCTGATCCAGGACGGCTACAATGCCGATTCGTTGCATGGCGAGTTGAGTCAGGCGCAACGGGATTATGTGATGCAGAAATTCCGCATCAAGAACCTCCAGCTGTTGGTCGCTACCGATGTGGCAGCCCGCGGACTGGATGTCGATGACCTGACCCATGTCATCAACTACGGTCTGCCTGATGAGGTGGAGTCCTATACCCACCGTCGCGGACGTACGGGACGTGCCGGCAAGACCGGTATCTCCATCTCGATCTGTCACGTACGCGAGAAGGGCAAGATCAAGGAGATCGAACGGATCATCAACAAGAAATTTGAAAAGGGTGTCATGCCGACCGGACAGGCCATCTGTGAGAAGCAGCTCTTCAACCTGGTCGATCAGATCGAGAAGGTGAAGGTGAACGAGGAGGAGATTGCCACCTTGATGCCTTCGATCTACCGCAAATTGGAATGGTTGGACAAGGAGGACATCATCAAGCGTATGGTGTCGTTGGAGTTCAACCGCATGATCGACTATTACAAGGATGCCGATGACATTGAGGTGGTCGATGAGCAATCATCCCGCACCAAACGCGACCGCAAGAACCATGAGACGGAAAAGGGTTTCACCCGTTTGTTCATCAACTTCGGCCGTGTGGACAAAATGAAAGTAGCCCAACTGATCGAACTGATCAACCGCACTGTGCCGGGCAAAGTACGCTTGGGACAGATCGAGTTGCACGACAATTTCTCCTTCTTCGAAGTGGAAGAGGCCGATGCTGCCCGCACCATCAAGTGTATGAACAGCTTCGAGGTCGATGGCCGACGTATTTCAGTCGAACCGGCTCAGGAGAAGAAGGGCGAAGGTAAGGGAGACCGAAGTGGAAAAGCGGCCGGAGGCAAACGCAAAGGGGGCGATCGCGACCGTCGCCGGAGCGAGAAGCCGTGGCAGCAGATGTATGGCGACCGGAAAGACCGGGGCAAGAAGAAAAGACGTTAAACTCTCTAATAGTCTAAAATAAGATGAATAAACTAAAGATCTCACTCTGTCTGTGGATGGCCTTTTCAAGTATGGCCATCTTCGCACAACAAACGTTTCCGGTGTTGAATCCGGAGAGTTGTACCAGTATCATGGTCGGCAAGCAGGCCTCAACCGATGGTTCCGTCATTACCAGCCATACGTGCGACAGTAACTACCGTACCTGGATAGACATCGTGCCGGCTGCTTCGTATGATCACGACACGACATTGGCTGTCTATTCGGGACGTATGCACACCGAATATGACAAAGGAACGCGAGGCATGGTGCTGAAGGGTTCCATTCCGGAAGCACGCGCTACCTACCAGTTCGTCAACACGGCCTATCCCTGTCTGAACGAAAAGCAGTTGGGTATTGGTGAGACCACCATCACGGGTCGCAAGGAACTGGTCAATGAAAAGGGTATGTTCATGATCGAAGAGTTGGAAAAGATTGCCTTGCAACGTTGTACAACCGCTCGCGAAGCCATCCGGCTCATGGGTGATCTGGTCAAACAGTATGGTTATGGCGACTGGGGCGAATGTCTGACCATTGCTGACCCGAAAGAGGTATGGCATTTTGAGATATTCGGAGAGGGACCCGACCGTATCGGTGGCGTGTGGGCTGCTATCCGCATTCCGGACGATCATGTGGGTGTATCGGCCAATAATCCACGTATCTCCAAAGTGGATCCGAAAGATACCGAAAACTGTATGGCCTCCGACAATGTGTTTGAAGTGGCCAAGCGCATGGGCTTTTGGGATGGCAAGAAGCCGTTCCGTTTCTGGGAAGCCTACCAAGGTGGCAACTATTCCAAGGAATACAAGAACTTTGGTTTGCGTGAATTTTTCATCTTCAGCAAGTTGGCTCCTTCGAAAGGATTCAAGTATAGCGATGAGGAGCTGCCGATCAGTGTGAAGCCCGACAAGCAGGTGAATGTGACCGAAGTGATGGCTCTGTTGCGTGAGACCTACGAGGGGACAGAATATGATCCGGTGAAGAACCTGAAGGTGACTGTCAAGAACAAGGAGACGGGTGTCACAGATACCATCGTCAGCCCGTGTGCCAACCCGTGGATGACCCGCGACATGCAGGCCATGTTGAATGGTATCCAAGCCGGTACAACGGATGGTAACCGTTTGGTGGCTGTTCCGCAATGTTCCTATTCGACGGTTATCCAGCTTCGTGGCTGGTTGCCCGATGCAGTAGGTGGGGTGGTTTGGATGTCGTACGACAATCCTGGACAGAGCCCTCGTTTCCCGATCTTCAGTGGAACTACCGATCTGCCCGCTTCATTGAAGGTGTGTGGTCAACATCGTTATCGTGAAGATGCAGCTGTATGGACCTACCGTCGGGCCAATAAATTGGCTACCGTACGTTGGGGAGCTACCCGCCAGAAGATGGAACAGGCGATCCAGCACTTTGTCTGGAAGGGTCAGAGCGAGATGTCCTATGTGGAGAATCAGTACAAGCAGTTGTTAGCAAGCAAAGGGGAGGAAGAGGCCAAGGCTTTCCTGACCGGTTATACAGCTGACTTCATTGGCGCAACACTGCTCTATTGGCGTGAGTTGGGTGACAGCTACTGGAACCAATTCGAACGTGGTTTTTAATTTCGTATTATCAACATCAAAAATACCATTTCATCATGAAATCACTTATTCTTTCCGTCGCCTTGTCGATGAGTGCGATGGGGGCCATGGCCCAAGGCTATCAGTTTACGGATGTGTGCCGGGTTCCGGCTACACCGGTGAAGAACCAAGCATCGACAGGTACCTGCTGGTGTTTCGCTACCACCTCCTTCATGGAGTCTGAACTGCTCCGGATGGGCAAGGGTGAATATGATCTGTCCGAGATGTTCATCGTCCGTCAGAAATATATGAACCAGTTGAACGACAACTATATCCGTCAAGGAGAGGGCAACATCGGCCAGGGTAGTTTGTCGCATACCTTCATGAACGCATTCCGTCAGGTGGGTATCGTTCCCGAAGAGGTCTATTCCGGTATCAATTACGATTCGGATCGTCACAACCATAGCGAGTTGGTTCGTTACATGGGTGCGATTGCCAATGAAGCAGTCAAGATGCGTAAACGGAGCCCGGAATACAACGAACTGATCCAAAGTCTGTTTGACATCTATTTGGGCAAAGTACCTGAGAAGTTCTCCTACAAAGGCAAGGAATACACGCCCCAGAGTTTTGCAGCCTCTTTGGGCTTGAATATGGATGACTATGTGGAGCTGACCAGCTTCAACCATCACCCTTACTATCAGAAGTTTGAAGTGGAGGTACACGACAACTGGGAACATTACCAGCAATACAACTTGCCGTTGGACGAGCTGATCGAAGTGCAGGATTATGCCTTGCAGCATGGCTTTACGGTTTGTTGGGATGGTGACGTCAGTGAAAAGGGCTTCTCTTTCAAGAATGGGGTGGCTATCAATCCGGAGGTAAAGAAGGTAGAGGACTATTCGACCACCGATCGGGCCCGTTTTGAAAAGATGGATGAAAAGGAGCGTTTGGATGAGGTCTATAAGTTCGAGCACCCCTATCCGGAAGTCAATGTGACACAGGAGGTTCGTCAAGCCGGTTTTGAATCCTACGTGACTACGGATGACCACTTGATGCACCTGACCGGTATCGTGAAGGATCAGAACGGTACCAAGTACTACATCACGAAGAACTCTTGGGGTACGGAACGGAACAAGTTTGGCGGTTATCTGAACATGTCCGAAAGTTACGTTCGTGCCAAGATGATCTACATCATGGTACATAAGGATGCCATTCCGAAAGCCATCAAGGCTAAATTAGGTATTCAATAATCAACAACCCCCGTCAGCAGCTGAGACCGACGGGGGTTTTTTATGTTTGTACCGGTTGGTGATCAATAGCTCCAGCTATCTTTCCAGGTGATGACCGGCTGATCTCCCTCCAAATGCAAGGGCAACCAGATATAGCGGCCATCAATGGCATTGTCCGGTGTCCAGCGGTCACCCATATAGATGAACTGATCCGGTTTGCCGGGAACAGGCAATACATAGGTACTTTGGGAATGGAAGGAGGTTTCAGCATCATCCCCTTTGAAGGGATTCTCCAATTCGGTCCAGGGTCCCCAAATGGAAGAGGCCACAGCCGAACGACCTGCATTGGGTGCCCAACCCGTGCAACCCGACATAATCAGGTAATACTTGCCGTCGTGCTTGAACATAGCCGGAGCCTCCATGAAACGACCGACAAAGAAACGGGCATATTGTCCTGTACATTGCGTATAATCATCCGATAGTTCAGCTATGTGCAACGTACTGTTCTCTTCCGAAGCATAGATATGGTACGCCTTTCCATCGTCATCGACAAACAGGTTCATATCACGAGCCATCTGTCCACCGGCAAAGTCTCGACCCAAGATGTTCAAGGTGTCAGGATGGGCAGAGACGGCACCACCTGAGAATCCCTTTTGAGCCTCTTCCGGCACTACTCCTTGATGAATCGGCAAGACATTCTTCGGCCAGTGGCCAGCATCCGGACGGGCAGCCCATAGTAACGTATAGGGACCTGTCACCTGATCACTGATCGCAACACCACTTTGGGCACCGGAATATCCGGCTCCCTTCGGCTCCAAATGGAACCACATCACATACTTTTTGGTTTTTGCATTGTAGATTACTTTGGGACGTTCCAAGATACACCCTTTGGTAATGGGACTATCCTCATCGTCCGATACAGCCAATGCGACACCCTCATCTTTCCAATCATACAAATTCTTAGAGGAATAGCAATGGACACCCACTTGGGCACGATTACCGGCTTTTCCCTCGGTCTTGTGTTCGCCAAACCAATAGTAGGTATCTCCTTGTACCAGGATGCCACCTCCATGTGCATTGATATGGACCCCTTGGTTGTCCGGCCACAATTCACCGGGCGTAAACACGTTAGCTTCTGACGACTGTTCAGTCGTTCCTTTACATCCATAAATCGCCAGCAACGGCAACAGGAGCAGGTAAATCATCGTTCGTTTCATACAGCATATTCGATTAGATAGACAAAATTACGACTTTCTGCCTTAGAATCGTTACTTTTGCTACAGAGAATCAAAATAAATAGGATATGAACAAATGGATTTTAAGCATGATCATGAGTTGCTTCCTGCTCGTGATCAACACAGTGCAAGCAGCAGATTACCAGTATCAACGGGATATCCTGTATCGTCCCGATTCAACCAACCGTTACATACAGGAGATGTGTCGGCTGGATGTAGCCTATCAGGCCGATGCGAAAGAACGGCCCGTCATTGTCTGGTTTCATGGAGGCGGTCTGGTGAGCGGTCATCGGGAGATTCCCGAACCGTTACAACACAAGGATTATGTGATTGTGGGAGTTGAATATCGTTTCTTGCCGCACGTACCGACCGAAGCGATCATTGATGATGCGGCAGCTGCCATTGCTTGGGTATTCGACCATATCCAGCAGTATGGAGGTGACCCACAGCAGATCTATATCTCCGGTCATTCGGCTGGTGGCTATTTGGTGAGTATGGTAGGACTGGACAAGCAATGGCTGAACCGGTATGGCAAGGATGCCGATCATTTGGCGGGCATCATTCCCTACAGCGGACAGGCCATTACCCATTATGAAACGCGCAAAATGCAGGGATATTCACCCCTCCAACCCACCATTGATGCCCTGGCTCCCCTCTACCATGTGCGGAAAGATTGTGCACCCATGTTGATCATCTCCGGAGACCGGGAGATGGAACTGTATGGACGTTATGAGGAACAGGCCTATTTCTGGCGGATGCTGAAACTGACCGGACATCCCGATGTGACCCTGTATGAGCTGGACGGGTATGACCATGGAGGCATGTGCTGGCCTGGCTTACCCTTGCTGCTCAAGTTCATCGAACAGCATACTCAAAAGAACAGATAGGCCATACCGATAGCGGTTATGCCGCCTGCCAGATCAGCCAACAAGGAACAGGGAATCGTATAGCGTGTATCCCGAATGCCGACACTACCATAATAGAGCGCAACGACATAAAAGGTAGTGTCGGTCGATCCCTGTACGACCGAAGCCAAACGTCCCACAAACGAGTCGGCTCCATAGGTATTCATCGCATCCAACATCATGCCACGGGCTCCACTGCCACTCAACGGTTTCATCAGCATCGTGGGCAATGCCTCTACAAAATCGGTATTCAATCCCACCATCGCAAAACCACTCCGAACACCATCCATCAGAAAGTCCATCGCACCCGAAGCCCGAAAGACTCCAATCCCCACCAGAATAGCTACCAAATAGGGAATGATGGTAATGGCGGTCTGAAAGCCCTCTTTGGCTCCCTCAATAAAGGTGTCATACACACGTATCTTCTTGCGCCAACCGGCCACCAAGAAACCACAGATGATCGTGAAGAGAAGCGTATTGGCTACCAGGGTCGAATAGCGAGAGACCTGTTCCTGATCCAAGGAATGGAAAAGCCAGGTGAGTCCACCAATAAAAAGAGCCATTCCACCGAAAAAAAACAGCAGATTCCGTTGAAACAGATTGATCCGTTGCCGCAAGCAAACGGCAAAGGTAGCCACCAAGGTAGAGGTAAAGGTAGCCAACAGGATGGGTAGAAATACATCCGACGGATTGGCGGCTCCCAACTGAGCCCGATACATCATGACGGCAATGGGAATCAAAGTCAATCCCGAGGCATTGATGCAAAGAAACATGATCATCGGATCGCTCGCTACCTGTTTGTCGCGATTCAGCTCCTGCAGCTGTTGCATGGCTTTCAGTCCCATGGGGGTAGCGGCATTGTCCAACCCCAAGAGGTTAGCCGACAGATTCATGAAGATGGAACCTGTGACCGGATGATTCTTGGGAATCTGGGGGAAGAGCCGGCTGAAGACGGGTGCAGCCAGACGGGCAAATGCCTGAATCACACCACCTCGTTCACCGATCTTCATGATGCCTAACCAAAGTGATAGTATGCCGGTCAATCCGAGGGAAATCTCGAATCCGGTCTTTGCCGAATCAAAAGTAGCCTGGATGATGTGCGTAAATACATCCAGATCACCACCGATCAGTAACTTGCCCGTTGCCACCACAAAGGCAATCAGGAAAAAGGCCATCCATATATAATTCAATACCATACTTTATATCTTTCTAATTCATGGGAACAAAAGTAAGCACAATTCTCCGTATCTTTGTCCTATCAACCATATATAAACAACAAATATATGAAAATATTAGTGACTTATGATATGTTCCGTGAAGGATTCACGGAATTGGAAAGCAAATATGACGTGACCTTTCCCGAAGGACGCGACTTCACGTACGATGAGGTGTATACCATGATTCCGGAGTATGATGTGCTCTGTTCCATGTTTGATTTTCCCGTCAACAAAGAACTGATCGACCATGCCCCGAACCTGAAGCTGATTGCCAACTATGCCGTAGGCTACAACAACATCGATGTGGCATACGCCCTCCAAAAGGGTTTGACGGTGGCCAACACACCCGATCCGGTCACAGCTCCAACCGCCAATTTAGCCTTGGGACTGATGATCGATGCGGCACGACGGGTGACGGAATGTGACCGAAAACTACGGACCCTTCGTAAAGCGATGAAAGTTGGGGTGCTGGAAAACTTAGGTGTCAACATCACTGGCAAGGTGTTAGGCATTATCGGTATGGGACGCATTGGCAAGGCTCTCGCCAAACGGGCCAATGCGTGTGGTATGGAGGTGATCTACCACAACCGCAGGCAACTCTACATCGAAGAGGAGACCCGACTCAATGTGACCTATGTCTCCAAAGAGGAGTTGCTGGAGCGGGCCGACTTTGTTTCGTTGAATGCACCATACACACCGGAAACCTACCACATCATTGGTGCGGAAGAGCTCAAACGGATGAAGAACTCGGCCATCCTGATCAATACGGCCCGCGGACCCTTGGTGGATGAGGCAGCCTTGGTAGAGGCACTGAAGAGTGGGGAGATCCGAGGTGCCGGACTGGATGTCTTCGAAGATGGGGATTACCCGATGGAGGAGCTGTTGGAGATGGATAATGTGGTGCTGACACCTCACATCGGTACACAGACCACCGAGACCCGCATCCTCATGGCACGTACGGTCTGCAACAATGTGATTGGATTCTTGGAGGGCGACCGTCCTGTTTCACGCGTACTTCATCCTTAACCCCTTCAGCTGAAATGACAGTAACTGTATATTGTGCGTCCAGCACACAGATAGCCGCCTCCTACTTCGAGGCGGCTGCTACCTTGGGCCGTCTGTTGGGGGAACAGCAGATTCAGGTCGTGAATGGAGCCGGCAACATCGGACTGATGAAAGCAGTCTCCGATGCCGCACTCCAGGCAGGTGGGCAGGTCACAGGGGTCATTCCCCATTTCATGATCGAAAAGGGCTGGTGCCACACGGGATTGACCCGACTGATCGAAGTGCCCGATATGCACACACGTAAACAGACCATGGCCTCTCTTTCAGATGCAGCCATTGCCCTACCAGGGGGATGCGGTACGTTTGAAGAGCTGTTGGAGATCATTACCTGGCGACAGTTGGAGCTCTATCCCAAGCCCGTCGTGATCCTCAACCTACAGCATTATTATGATCCCCTGTTAGCCATGTTCCAAAAGGCCCAAGAGGAGCATTTCATGCGTCCGGTTGCCACCCCCTTGTGGGAAGTAGCAGAGACACCCGAAGAGGCGGTACAGCTGATTACCAACAATCGATGTCGCCCTTCAGTTCCGGAATGCGATCGCGTGTGAAGATGGGATCCTGGATGCCGGCCCGTTTCTGGGACCGGTAATCCTGCAACAACAGAAAGGCTTGATGGCTCAACAGGGCAATGGCCACCAAGTTACACAGGGTCATCAAAGCCATGGTCACATCCGCCAAACTCCAGGCCAGATCCAAACTGGCCAACGACCCAAACAACACCATGCCCGCTACCAAGAGCCGATAGACCATCAAAACAGATTTACGTTGCGTGATGAATCGGATATTGGCCTCTCCATAATAGTAATTACCAAGGATACTGCTATAGGCGAAGAGCAGAATGGCTACCGCCACAAAGATATGGCCGAAACTGCCGACCTCGTGACTCAAGGCCTGTTGGGTCAACTGAATGCCATTGACCGAACCATCCAAAGGAACCCCACTGAAGAGGATGATAAAAGCGGTACAGGAACAGATGACCAAGGTATCAGTAAAGACACCCAAGGCCTGAATCAGTCCCTGCTTGACCGGATGCGTTACTTGGGCCGTAGCAGCTGCATTGGGGGCCGATCCCATCCCGGCCTCGTTGCTGAAGAGCCCTCGTTTGATGCCCTGCATCAAAGCGGCCCCCACCATTCCTCCGCCAGCCGCATCCCATTGGAAGGCACTGGCAAAGATTTGACGAAAGACACTGGGTAATTCCGTGATGTTGAAGAGAACAATGCCGAAGGCCAACAGGATATAACCGACTGCCATCACGGGAACAACCACACTACTGACCGAAGCGATACGCTGGATTCCTCCGAAAATCACACAGAGCGTCAGGATGGTCACTCCAATACCCATCACGCGATGATCCACCTGGAAGGCCTGTTCCCAAGCAGCACACATCGTGTTGCTTTGAACGGAATTGAAGGCAAAACCAAAGGTGATGGAGATCAATATGGCAAACAGAACCCCCATCCAACGCATCCGCAACCCCTTCTGCATGTAATAGGCCGGACCACCGATGAACGAGTCCTTGCCACGGCTTTTGTATAATTGAGCCAAGGTCGATTCGATGAAGGCACTGGCTGAACCCAAGAGGGCAATCAGCCACATCCAGAAAACAGAACCGGGACCACCGACCGCTACAGCTGTCGCTACACCCGCCAAGTTTCCTGTACCGACACGACTGGCCAACGAAACAGCAAATGCCTGGAAAGAGGAGATCTGACGTTCACCATTTTGGGATGTACCCACCGATTCGGTCAAGAGCCGAACCATCTCTTTCAATAGACGAAATTGGACAAAGCCTGTTTTCCAGGTAAACCAAATAGCACATCCCAACAGGGATATGATCAGGATGTATGACCAAAGCAGGTCATTGATCCAGCCAATGCAGGTAGTTATGTTCTCCATATAAGTTAATTTTAGTTTGTGGATTCAAACATAGCCATTTTTATTCAAACGACAAATAGGGGAGGAGACGAATTTGATCCGATTCGGTAAATTCCTCCAACAATTGCAGGTTTTCCCACCCTTCTAATCTCCCTTTCTGCTGCACAAGCCGGACGATCACCTTGGCCTGTTCATACGAAAGATAGGGGTGACGCACCAACTCCCGAAGGGTGGCTTGATTGACGGACAACCGATGCAACTGGGCTGTATCCACCCGAAACCAGGGACGCAAAGCCTCCAACCGCTCGGCATCGATGCCATACACTTCACCCAACTGGTCCACGGAGGCATAACCGCCCAACAGATCCCGATACTTCACGATCCGACGGGCAAAGGTACTGCCAATACCTGGAATCTTCTTCAATTGCAATGAATCTGCCCCATTCAGTTCGACGACCGTGCCGGCCGGATACTTCTCAACACGAGGATAGGAGGGCCTCTGTTGGGCTATCCGCGAACGAATGGCATGACCGTCCCGGACCATCGAGGAGACGATGGTAGCACGAAGAGGCTTTGAAGTGTCCGGCCGATTCGAAGGAACCGGTCGGGAACCTGTATCCACAACGATTTCAACCGAATCGGGTACCTCCGTCGGTACAACCACTTCCGAGACCGTCGGAGGCTCGGTCATTGTCCAAAGAATCCAGCCTCCCACGATCAAGAGTGTCAACAGGGTCAAACCTCTTCGTTCACCCTGGGTAAAATAAAAAAACGATTTCCATTCCATAATTAACGATTTTGGATCCATGCATACCTGTCGTTTAGAAGATCCAGTGGATCAACCCGATCTCATTCAGGAAGATGAGTCCGATCGCAATGGGCGCAATGTATTTCATGAAGAATACATAGGTATTGAACAGGTAGAAAGGAATGGTACCGCCATTGGTCAACTCCTCCTTCAACACCTGCCGATCGACATGGGTACCGACAAAGATACAGATCAGCATACCGCCCAAGGGCAACATAATCTTGGCAGTCACATAATCCAGCAGATCAAAGAAGGTCAGGCCGAAGATCGTCCACTCCTTCAACACACCCAACGAGAGCGAGCTGAGGATACCCATGATCAATACACCCAAGGAAACCAAAAGAGCCGCCTGTTTGCGTGAGATGTAATACTCTTCATGCAGATAGGCTGTGGCCACCTCATGCAGGGAGATGGTCGAGGTCAAGGCTGCCAGGGCCAACAAAACAAAGAAGACCAACGACCAGACATTGCCCAACGGCAACTGGCCAAACACATTCGGTAGGGTGATGAATACCAATTCCGGTCCGGCTGTCGGTTCGATACCAAAACTGAACACGGCCGGAAAGATCATGATACCTGCCAACAGGGCAACCAACGTGTCCAACGACATCACCTGCAAAGCGATTGTCTGCAGGTTGGTGCTTTTTGAAAAATAGGAGGAGTAGGTGATCAGACACCCCATACCGATACTCAACGAGAAAAAGGCCTGCCCCATGGCACTCAACACCACCGATGAATTGATCTTCGCAAAATCGGGACGGAACAGAAAGTCCAAGCCGATCTGGGCATTCGGCAACGTGACCGAACGGACACACAAGACAATCAGGATCAGGAACAGAAGGGGCATCATCACCTTGGAAGCACGTTCAATCCCCTTTTGAACACCACAAACGATGATGAAGTGGGTCAACACGATGAAAAGTGCCGTCCAGCCAATCGGACGAAAGATATCCGAAGAGAAAGTGGCAAACTCATTGGCAAAAGCGGCTGCATCTTTCCCACTCAACGAACCGGAGAAGGCCTGGGTAATATACTCCAACGTCCAGCCAGCCACAACTGAATAGAAACCTAAAATCAGGAAGGCTCCCAACACCCCATTGTAGCCGATCCATCCCCATTTCGTACCCGGAGCCATCACCTTGAAGGCTCCTGCCGCATTCCGCTTGGAATGACGGCCAATGAAGAACTCGGTAATCATCACCGGAGCACCCAACAGCAGGATGCAAATCACATACACCAGCAGGAAAGCGGCACCACCGTTCGCCCCGACCATGTAGGGGAAACGCCAAATATTTCCCAACCCCACTGCACAACCGACAGTAGCGAGGATCACACCCAGTTTACTGCCAAAAGTAGCTCTGTTTGCTGTTTTCTTTTCCATTTGTCTTTCAAATATTGTCTGTTATTCTATTGTTTAGTTACGTACGAATCCATCTTGTATGTGAATGACCCGGTCGGTATCGGCCGCCAGTTGCTCGTCATGCGTCACGATGACAAAGGTCTGCTTCATCTCATCCCGCAACTGGAAGAAGAGGGCATGCAGTTCCGCCTTGTTCTTCGTGTCCAAACTGCCGGAGGGCTCGTCGGCCAAGATGACAGCCGGATGATTGATCAACGAACGGGCTACCGCCACCCGTTGCTTCTCACCTCCCGACAACTCGGCCGGTTTATGACTCATCCGATCCTTCAGCTGGAGGAAATCGAGCAGGTCACGTGCCTCTTTCGTCACCTCGGAAACCGGACGACCCGCAATCAATCCGGGAATCATCACATTCTCCAAGGCCGTAAACTCGGGCAATAACTGGTGAAACTGGAACACAAAACCGATGTTGCGGTTCCGAAAAGCGGCCAGTTCCTGCTCTTTCAACCGACAGGTCTCTACACCATTGATGAGCAATCGTCCCGCATCGGGCCGGTCCAAGGTACCCAAGATCTGCAAAAGGGTGGTCTTGCCGGCTCCACTGGGCCCCACAATGGCCACGACCTCCTGGGCCTGTATCTGCAGGTCAATCCCCTTGAGCACTTGAAGCGTGCCGAAACGTTTGGTAATTCCTTCCGTCTGTATCATATCGATTCTATGGTATCCATCAACCGGCATCCGACCAGCTCCACCTTGGGTGGTCCCAACGTGGAGTGGAGGGGTCGGTCATCTTGTTACAAACCCAACTGGGCTGAAATATCCAACATCCGACGGATGGGCAGAATGGCCTTCTGCTGTACCTCCGGATCCACCAGAATCTCCGGTGTCTCGTTCTTGAGACAGTTGTACAGCTTCTCCATCGTATTCAGGCGCATGAAATTACATTCGTTGCAGGCACAGGTGCTGTCGTTCGGAGGAGCCGGAATGAACTCCTTGTTCGGACTCTGCTTACGCATTTCGTGGATCACACCACTTTCCGTGGCCACAATGAACTGGGTCTTGGGTGACTTAATGGTATGTTTCAACAGGGCAGCTGTCGAACCGACAAAGTCAGAGACCTCGACTACCGGTCTCTTGCACTCCGGATGGGTGATCACTTCGGCATCGGGATATTGTGCCTTCAAGGCCAAAATCTTTTCCAACGAGAACTGTTCGTGAACATGGCAAGCACCATCCCACAACAGCATGTGACGTCCCGTAATACTATTAATATAGTTACCCAAGTTACGGTCCGGACCGAAGATGATCGGCTCATCCTTCGGCAGGCTTTCGACAATCTGTCGGGCATTGGTCGAAGTCACCACAATATCGGTAACGGCCTTGACGGCTGCTGTCGTGTTCACATAGGAGATGACTGTATGGCCCGGATGAGCCTGTACAAACTGGGCAAACTGATCGGCCGGACAGCTGTCCGCCAATGAACAGCCGGCTGCCAAATCGGGCACCAGCACCTTCTTGTCCGGACAAATGATCTTGGCAGTCTCACCCATGAAATGCACACCACACAAAACCAAAATATCGGCCTTGGTCTTGGCAGCCCATTGGGCCAAAGCCAAGCTGTCGCCTACAAAGTCTGCAATATCTTGAATGTCTCCGGTCTGGTAGTAGTGAGCCAGGATCACGGCATTCTTTTCTTGACGCAATCGATTTATCTCTTCACGAAAGTCCATATACAATTGTATTTTATAGTTATGACGGGCAAAGGTAACATCATTCTATTATTTATTCAATAGATTTTCTTTTAAAATTAAATGATGATAATGATAGACTGTTGAAATGGTTCAAACTAAATAGAAGAAAAACTTGCCCATGTCGTTATTAAGAATAAAGTATCGGTTATACGGCTGATATCAACAGGTTATCAAGATGCTTATCTTTTGATTGACAAGTACATAATAGATATAGATCACTTTTGGTTGAAAAAGGGGATGGTGGAAAAGTTTTTAGCTGTGGAAGGGTGTGAATATGTGGAAAGAGGCTGTTGAAAGTAGCGTAAAACTCAAGCTGTTTTTCTTTGGTGAAAAGAAAAGGGGATGGGTATAATCATCCTTTCCGATAAAACAAGTTCTTTTTATCCTTTTCTATCCACCTGTTTTCAATAGGTTTTGAACGGGGTTTCAACAGCTATTCACAGCTTTTCAAGGGGGTGTGCGCATTTTTTTGTAAGTTTGTCCCGAATAATCCATTTTGATCGAAAAGATGCGCAAATTAAAGGTTACAGAATTGGATCGCCTCACGCCTGAGGCCTTCAAACAGAGTGATAAAACCCCTTTGGTGGTGGTACTGGACCATGTTCGTAGTTTGAATAATGTGGGGTCGGTCTTCCGCACCTCCGATGCGTTCCGGGTGGAATCCATCTATTTATGCGGCATTACGGCCTGTCCGCCCAATGCCGAAATCCACAAGACAGCCTTGGGGGCTGAAGATGCGGTGGATTGGCACTATTATGCCGATACCTTGGAGGCTGTTGATAACTTGAAGCAACAGGGGTACGTTGTCTGTGCCGTGGAGCAGGTAGAGGGGAGTGTCATGTTGGATAAACTGCTGTTGGACAAGACGAAAAAGTATGCTGTTATCTTGGGGAACGAAGTAAAAGGTGTTCAACAATCGGTTGTTGATAGCTGTGACCAATGTATTGAAATCCCCCAATTCGGTACCAAGCACTCCCTGAATGTGTCGGTAACGGCCGGCATTGTGATCTGGGAACTGTTCAAACAACTCTCAGAGTAGTCCCCTTTCCACGAGGATCACGACCCGTTCGGTCTGGGCATCTTTACCTTGCGGGTCATATTCCATTTTCAGACTGGCACCGAACATGCCGGCAAACAGGTTCCAGAAACCGGCCCGGAAACTGCCGAGATAGGCTTTCAACAGGTTGTAACTGGTTTGGTTGCATTCCCGGTCAATCAGTTTGATCAACAGTTTTCCCTGGGAGAAGGTCAGCTTTTTCAACTCCGGTTTATATTGGGCAAACAGCTCCTTCTCCATGCGTTTGAGGTGTTGTTGACGTGCTTTGTCGTTGGGCAGGGTCTCCATGTATTCATAGGTCTCGATCAGTGTCTCATACACCATCTTGGCATAGGGGAGGGTCTTTTTCACATCACGTACCAACTTGTTGTACTTTTGTTGTTGCCGTTTGTTGGCAAACTGTACGGGAGGGAAAATGACCACTTCCCGAAGATGGACAATCGGTACGGTATCCACCCCTTCGACAACGGCCTTTTGGATGGACTGGGAAAGATCGGAGGAGTTGGTCTGTCCCCACAAAGGGGTACAGGTTCCGCACAGGCAACAGATACCTATTATATAATAATGTAGCCAACGACACTTCATAGCCACAAAAATAAAAAAGTTTTTCCGATGCGGATCAAAAAAGGGCCAATTCTTATGGTTTGTTGTTGAAAAACCTGTACCTTTGAAGCAAATTTTAAACAATGTCTTGACTATGAAACGTTTATTCATGTTCATCACGTGGTTCCTGACCACTTCCGTCCATGCTTCCGACCATCTGTTTTATCCCGATTTGCGGATGATGGGAATGGGAGGTTTTCAAGTTACACAATCTCAGTATGTTAATCCAGCGTTGTTGCCGGTTCTGGAGGAGCGGACGATCCATTTGGGTTGTTACGATTCGTATGGCCTGCGGGAATTGATGACGATGGGGGCAGCCTGTTCCTATCCGAATCCTTGGCTGTCGGCCGGTTTGGATGTCGCCTCGTTCGGGTACGATGCCTATCGGGAGAGTCAGGCACGCCTGTCATTGGCCAAAGCGTTAGGGAAGGGATGGTCGTTGGGCGTGGCTTTTCGCTATCGGTTTCTGCAGAGCGAACTGGAGACAGTCCATGTTTCCGCCCTTTCCACCGATGTGGGTGTGGTGTGTCATCCGGTGGATAATCTGTTGATAGGATTGTTGATACAACAATGGCCCTCTGTTCAATTGGCCAAAACAGAACTTGATTATCAGTCTGTTTCCTATTATGCTGTCCAGATTGGTTTCCACTACCGACCTATCAACAGCCTGTTGATAGCAATCTCCATGGGTACAACCGAGCAGGAGCGTTTCACGGCCCATATCGGGATGGAGTATGTGGCTTGGGAGCACTTCTCTCTCCGGATGGGGATGCAGACACATCCCTTTCTGCCCACAGCTGGAGTGGGATGGCGGATGCATCACCATTGGGGAATGGATGTCGCCTGCCATTGGCATCAGACCTTGGGGATTACTTCGGGAATCGGTTTGTCGTATTACTTTTAAGAAAGGAGGTTGAAAACTATGAAAAAGCAGTGGATAATGGGGTGGATAATCCTGTTGACAAACGGTTATCTACTTGAGGCTCAAGAAATGCATTCGGTTGATAAGTGGATGGAATATATCGAGGATCTGGCCGCTGAAGAGGGGGATGAGGAGCGGTTGAATGCCCTCTATACAGAATTGTCCTACCGGACGGAACATCCGTTTGATCTCAACCAGGTCACCTCGGAACAGTTGAAAACATTCCCCTTCCTGAGTGATCAACAGATTCAACAGCTGGTGAATTACCGGGAGAAACAGGGGGGATTTCTCTCCTTGTATGAATTGAAGGCGGTGGAGGGGCTCGATTTTCAGACGATCGAACTGTTGATACCGTTTGTCCATGTGGGGGAAATCGTGGTTGATAAACGACCTATAACGGTTAAAAACTTGTTGAAATACAATTCTAATGAATTGAAAATGAGATTTGATCCCAGTTTTCAACAGAAAGCGGGTTATCGGGACTATCCGGACTCTGTTTTGGCGGTATCGCCCAATAAACGATACATAGGGGAGCCCTTCTATACATCGGTGAGTTATGCCTATGATTTTGACGATCGGGTACAGGCGGGCTTCGTGGCCGAGAAGGATGCGGGAGAACCATTTGCCCGGGCACGGCACAAGGGATTTGATTTTTATTCGGCCCATCTGGCTTTGAAGGATATCAAACGGTTGAAAACACTGTTGATAGGCGATTACAAACTCTCGTTCGGACAGGGGTTGGTGGTGAGTAACGACTTCGCACCCAGTCGGAACAGCTTGGTGACACAACTGGAAAGAAGGAGTGCAGGCATCCGTCGCCACTATTCCACCAATGAACAGGATTTTTTTCGGGGTGTGGCTGCCACGATGCAGTGGGCCGATTGGCAGGTGAGCCTCTTCTACTCGCGTCGGAAGCAGGATGCTTCGGTCGATTCCCTGTCGATAACTTCGTTGAAAACGGACGGTCTGCATCGGTTGGAGCGGGATTGGGAGAAGCGTCATGCGGTCACCCTTCAGAGTTATGGGGGTAACCTGCAATGGAACCACGCCCGTTTTCAGGTAGGGGCGACCTGTTTGGCTTATGATTGGGGAGCCTACTCGATGGAGCCAGCTCCCAAGCCCTATAACCGGTTCTATATGCGTGGGCGACGGGCTGTGAATGGCAGTGTGAATTACCTGTTGAAAAGTGGTGGATTCAAGGGGTATGGGGAGACGGCCTACTCCTCGAATGGAGGGTGGGCGACCCTGAATGCCCTGCAGGTGGTTCCGACCTCGTATCTCTCTTTCTTACTGTTATATCGCTATTACGACCGACGTTATCAGGCTCTGTTCGGTCATGCCTTTTCACAGAATTCAACCGTGCAGAATGAACAGGGTGTTTATATCGGGGCACAAGTGGTCCCGTTGGCCCATTGGAAACTGTCGGCTTATGCGGATTGGTTTCGCTTCCCGTGGTTGAAATATGGGGTGGATGCCCCATCGAGTGGGGAGGAGTACATGGTGCAGGTGGACTTCACCCCTCAATCGACTTTTTCGACCTATCTACGTTATAAACAACGTCGGAAGGAGGTGAACCAGACCGATGCCGAATCGGGACAACGTCACATCGGGGAGTACCGGCAACAACGGTTACGGGCCCAATGGATCGCCCAACCGACCGGGTGGGTATTGAAAGGAGGATATGAAGGGATCCTCTATCGGGAACAGGATCAGACCAGCCGGGGCTGGATGGTTTCGCAAAGTGTCGGTTGGAAACCCCGGAAGGATCGGATCCAGCTGGATCTGTATGCGGCTTGGTTCCATACCGATGACTATGACACCCGGATCTATTCCTATGAGAAGAACCTGCTCTACAGTTTTTATACGGCCTCTTTCTATGGAGAGGGCACCCGTCTGGCCCTTGTCGGCCGCTGGAACCTGACCCGGCAACTCGCTTTGCAGGCCAAGTGGGCCTGGACGCACTATTTCGACCGGGAGGAGATCGGGAGTGGCTTGGAGTTGATCGAGGGATCGGACAAGATCGATCTTTACCTGTTGTTGCGATGGAAGTTTTGAGAAAATCCGTAGCTTTGCAGCCGTTATTGTAAAACGAAGAAGATATGTCAACCATTTTGTTTGATCAGATAGTGTTCGGCCCGATCCATAGCCGACGTTTAGGTGTTTCGTTAGGGATGAATCTGCTGCCGATCGATGGCAAGATTTGTTCGTTCGATTGTCTCTATTGTGAGTGTGGTCTGAACCGGGAGCGACGGACACAGAGCCACCTGCCCTCGCGTGAGGCGGTGAAGCAGGCTTTGGAAACGAAATTAGCGGCTATGCAGGCGGAAGGGGTGGCACCGGATGTGATCACCTTTGCTGGCAATGGGGAACCGACCCTGCATCCAGAGTTTGGCGGAATTATTTCCGATACGATCCAGACACGGGACCGTTTCTTCCCGAAGGCCAAGATTGCCGTACTCTCCAATTCGACCCAGTTGCATCGGGAGGAGGTGTTTCAGGCATTGAACCGGATTGAGGATAACATCATGAAATTGGATTCGGTGTTGGATAACCGGATTCGCCAGCTCAATGCGCCCAATCAGCCGGGCTTTACCTTCGAGAAGTTGATGGAGGGGTTGTGTCGTTTCCAGGGAAATGTCATCATCCAGACCATGTTCCTGAAAGGGACAGTGGAGGGTGTTTCGGTCAACAACATGACGGAACCGGAGATCACGGGTTGGTTAGCTGCCTTGGAGCGGATCCGTCCCAAACAGGTGATGATTTATACGATTGATCGGGAGACACCGGTCAAGGAGTTGCAGAAGGCGACACACGAGGAACTGGATGCCATTGCCGAACGGGCACGACAAGCGGGTTGGCAGGTATCTGTTTCCTATTGATTTGACATGTGACATTTGACAAAATGAAAAGGGGATGTATCCGATTCGATGCATCCCCTTTCTATATTATATATATGTATGTCGGTTACGGAACCAGTTGTTTGGCACGGGCTACGGCCTCATTGATATTGCTGCAGATATTCTCGGCACCCACCATCGCATCAAAGTTTGATTTGTGCAACAGGTTACGGACACGTTCGTTCACACCCGACAGGATGATCTGGATATTCTCGGCTTGTGACAGACGCACCAGACTCTCCAAGTTGTGCAGACCGGTCGAATCCATGAAGGGAACCTTACGCATACGGATGATCCGCACTTGGGCCTTCTCACCGATGGTCATCATGATGTCGTCAAACTTGTTGGCTACACCGAAGAAGAACGGACCGTCGATCTCATACACTTCAACACCCTTCGGCAGGTTCAGTACCTCCTCGTCGTGGTGAATCTCACCCTCGTCGGACAGGTCGATCTCGTCACGGGCCACCGATACATGCGTGGTCTCAGCCACACGACGCATGAAGAGTACCATGGCTATCAACAGGCCGATCTCAATGGCAATGGTCAAGTCGAAGATGACAGTCAGGAAGAAGGTGACCAGCAAGACCGACACATCGCTCTTTGGATTCTTCATCAGCGAACGGAACGTACGCCAGCCACTCATGTTGTAGGAGACGATCACCAACACACCGGCCAAGCAGGCCATCGGAATGTGCTTGGTCAACGGACCGAGGAAAAGCAGGATCAACAACAACACGACTGCATGAATCAATCCGGCGATAGGCGTACGGCCACCGTTGTTGATGTTGGTCATCGTACGGGCAATGGCACCTGTTACCGGAATACCACCGAAGATCGGTGAAAGGATATTGGCTGCACCCTGTGCGATCAGCTCGGTATTGGAGTTGTGTCGTTCACCCACCACACCATCCGCTACCGTGGCAGAGAGCAACGACTCGATGGCTCCCAACATGGCAATGGTGAAGGCCGAAGGCAACAGCAGGTTGATCGTGTTCGTGTTGAATTCAATCAAGGTAGGCTCCGGCAGGGAAGCATTGATCGTAAACCGGTCACCGATGGTCTCGATGGAGGTAATGCCCATGTAGGTACGCAGGAGATAGACAACGACCGTCATCACGATGATGGCTACCAACGATCCGGGAATCTTTTTGGAGATCTTCGGGGTGAGGGCAATGATCACGATGCTCAACAGACCGACCAGGGCAGACCAAGGATTGATGGTGTCGGCAGCCTGGAAATAGGCGATCCATTTGGTGATGAAGTCGGCAGGAACCTTGTCCATCGTCAGACCGAACAGGTCTTTCATCTGAGTGGTGAAGATCGTGAGCGCGATACCACTTGTGAAACCCACCACAATGGGGTAGGGGATGAACTTAATGACCGTTCCTAATTTCAGGAAACCCATGATGAGTAGGATCACACCCGCTACGGCTGTCGCAATGGCCAATCCTTCGAGACCGAAATTCTGGATGATGCCATAGACAATGACGATAAAGGCACCGGTAGGTCCACCGATCTGTACCGAGGTTCCTCCCAACAGGGAGACGATGAAACCACCAATGATGGCAGTGATGAGTCCCTTCTCCGGACTCACGCCCGAAGCGATACCGAAGGCAATGGCTAAAGGTAATGCCACAATGCCCACAATGATGCCGGCCATCAAGTCCGACATAAACTTCTCTTTGGAGTAATTCTTCAGCGCAGAAACAAGCTTGGGCTGAAATTCGAGTTTGTTCTTCATTTTACCTTTAATTACGATTAAAAATGCAAAGATATGTATTTCATAGAAATGCTCAATCGGTCTATAAATAGATTTTTGCATCAAAAATGGTGTCAGATCGAAAAGATTGTATTACTTTTGAGCAGTGAAAAGAAGATCAAGGATTCAATAATTATTTATTAATCAAAAGTATAAAGGAAATGGAAAAGAGTTTAAAAGGTACACGTACAGAGAAGAACCTGTTGATGTCATTTGCAGGTGAATCACAGGCAAGAAACCGCTATACATTTTTTGCCAGTGTAGCGAAGAAGGAGGGTTACGAACAGATAGCGGGTGTCTTCATGGAGACAGCTGAACAGGAGAAGGAGCACGCAAAGCGTTTCTTCAAGTTCCTCGAAGGGGGCGATCTGGAGATCACAGCTACATATCCCGCTGGTAAGATCGGTACGACAGCTGAGAACTTGGCTGCTGCTGCAGCTGGCGAAAACGAGGAGTGGTCAATCGCCTATCCGGAATTTGCCAAGGTTGCCGAAGAAGAGGGTTTCATGGCCATTGCAGTGGTCTTCCGTATGGTTGCAACCGTCGAGGCTGAACACGAAAAACGGTATCGCAAGCTGTTGCAGAATATCGAAGAGGGTACAGTATTCGAAAAGGATGGTGAAATCTACTGGCAGTGCCGTAACTGTGGTTATGTACACAAAGGCAAGTCTGCTCCGAAGATGTGTCCGGCCTGTGCGCATCCGCAAGCCTTCTTCGAGCCGAAGAAAGAGAACTATTAATTATATGAATAGAGAAAGCCGGATGAAGCCTATGGAGGTTCGCCTTCATAGGCTTTTATTTTTCAGCGTATTACGGAGTGGACTAAAAATTTTTTGAAAAAAAGTGGGTAAAATGTTTGGCAGATATGTTTTATAGCACTACCTTTGCACCCGCA
>JAFBIU010000029.1 GCA_021531775.1 Parabacteroides distasonis
TATGGTATCCTAACTACCTATCATAGGCTTCCCTGCTGACCCAAGGCAAGTTCCCCTCTGACCGAGGGGACTGTCTTAACCCTCGGGAACAAGCCCGTTCGATCCCGAAGGGTAAGTTTCGTCGAAGCAGAAAAGAACCAGCCTTGAGAACAAAGCCAGCCGATTAAGAAAGGGAGGGACCGGCCTCAGCGGATGGGCGTAAAGTGGAGCGACGCGGAAGGCGGAACAGAAATGGATGCTGTTTGAGCGAAGCGAGTTTCATCCATTTCCCGCCTGCAGCAAAGCGAAGCAGCCCAGCCGGTGCAGCCTTGACCTTTTGGTTCTTTTGGGTCAAGCCAAAAGAACGGAATCATCAGTTGGAGCCAAGCCAAAAGAACGGAACATCTCAATTCAAAAGCAACAAGAAATGAAAACCTTCTACATTACATTGATAACAAGTATTCTCCTCATCGTTGGAGGCTTCATCTGTCCACCGATAGGCATCATCGACAGCAGTGTCTTGACTGCCGTCGGCCTGTTGTTGGCCTTCGCCACCTTGGCCCAAGTCCCCACGTTGATGGAGGCAGCCCGCAACGGTCAGCGGATCCGCCTCACGAAAGGCGATTTCTCCGCCGAAGTATCATCCGAAAATCCGCCCGATTGATACGTAACTCGTACCCCGTATTTTCAAACCATTTGCTGAACGGCTTCCAATGGGAGCCCAGTCATGGCCGCTATTTGTGCCGGATCCATTCCCGACTGTTTCAACAGCTTGACCATTGATTGAATCGCCTGATCCTTTTCCTCCATCTGTTTATCCTTTTCTAACAACTGCTGATCCTTTTCTAACAACTGCTGGCCCTGTTCTTCGATCTGCTTACCCTGTTCCTCAATTCGCTGGTCTTGCTCTTCGATCCGCTGATCTTGTTCCTCAATTCGCTGATCCTGCTCTTCAATGCGTTTATCCCGCATCATGATGGCTGTATCCCGATTCTCAATGGCACGGAAATACTCGTCTTCTACATTCATGTCTTGCCGGATCTTGGCATCAGCGGCCGCCATGGATAGCCGATGGAGGATCCTCATCATCTCCGGATCATCTGCATATTCGGTCTCATCGATCTTCAACATCTGACGGTTCGAGCCATCCCGATGCCGCTGGTCGAACACATTCAGGATCTCTTCCAGCCGGTTGTTCACCTGCCCATGCAACAGAGGAATCTGCACGATGATGCTGTCGTGCGTCAGACTCTCCACAAACGGATCCGGCAAGCCCTTGGTCACGATCTTGCCATTGTAGTCATACGACTTATGATGCACATAGAGAATAGGCTCCTCGATGTTGCCCACGCGATGCCCCAACAGGTAAACTGCCACCATCGGCAGACCGTGACCGGTCGGATCATTCTCTAACATATTATCCGGATTGGCATATTGGGCTCCCAAATATTGGCGGAACCGCAAGGTCTCCGTCTCCACCCACGTCTTTTGAAGTTCGATTAGCACCAGATGTTCCGTGCCGTCCGTGTCCTGGACCTTCGCCCCAAAGTCGATCCGGAACATCGAAATCTTGTCCCGCACACCATTCGTATATTCATGCTTACGGACGTCTGCCGCCAGCACCTTCTTTTTCAACAAGGCAGACAGGATGGTCTTCACGATGCGGTTGTCCTCCATGAGATATTTGAAGACTGTGTCATATATCGGATTGGCTACATAGATCATATTTTACATGTTTTAGTTAAATCGTTTCTTCAGATTACAAAGAAACGGTTTTTCTTCCGTTCCGCCAAATTTCTGCCTCCTTTTCTCACTCAATCAGCCTGTTTCCTCGGACAGTCGGCACATGCCCCTCCCGAAAGCCACCTTCCCTCATACGAGGAAAAATGTCACATGTCAAATGTCACATGTCAAATCGAAGCTACATACAATTCGCAAGCCCCTATATTTGCAACCAAAAAAACTAAGAAAAGAAACAATATGGTACGGAAATTTGATTTTTTTGTGTCAAGTGGCTAATGATAATCGGCGTATTCATCTCTATCTGCCGGACAACTACGATCAGATCATGGCGAATGCCAACTACAAGCAGGCGGCCCACTACGATCTCGACGGCAGCAAGATTGTGTTGCCGGGGGGCTACGTGGGGACGTTGCGCGAAGCGACGCTCTACGTGCTGGAGCGGATGGAGCGGTTCTATCGCCGGCTCCATTCGGAGGAGACACCCTTCGACGAGGCGTTTGCCGTTTTGGACTATCAACGGAAAAAAATTACCCACTCGGCTGACTACCGGTATGCGGAGATCATCCGCCGCCAGTTCAGCGGAGGTTTTGTCACCAAAGGATTAACATTATGTGCGAATTACTCGGCTTGAGCAGCCGTAAAAAGATAACGATCAACAGTTACCTTCGGGAGTTTTTCTCCCACAGTGAGATTCATTGTCATGGGTGGGGCCTTGCCCTGTTCTATCAGCAGGCGGTGTCGCTGGAAAAAGAGGCGATTGCTGCCAATCAGAGCCAGTATCTGCATCAGCGCATCGCCCACCCCATCATGATCGACAACATGATCGCCCACATCCGTCTGGCGAGTGTGGGACGTATGTTTTACGAGAACTGCCATCCGTTTGTGAAGCATGACAACCGGGGTCGCTCCTGGACGTTGGCGCACAACGGTACCCTTTTCAAGGCTCCGCATCTCGATCTGTTTCAATCGGTGCAGGAGGGGCAGACCGACAGCGAGCGGATCCTCTATTACCTGGTGGATGAGGTGAACAAGTTGCAGGATGAACTGGGCTGGCCGCTGACGCCGGAGGAACGGTTCCGCTTGTTGGATGATCTGATCACCCGTTTGTCGGTGGATAACAAACTCAACCTGCTGCTGTGGGATGGGGAGTATATGTATGTCCACACCAACTACCGGGGGACGCTGCACCCGCTCCGGAAGGATGCGGAGACGGTGTGGATCGCCACCAAGCCGCTCGATGACGGCCCGTGGGAGGCCGTACCCTTCTTGCAGCTGCTGGTCTTTCGAGAGGGACGACTGGTCTATGAAGGCAAGGGTGGCAGCCAGGAGTATTTTGATCCGGAAAAGGACTTTGAATACAAGCACTTGGATTTTGCTAATCTGTAATGGAAGTGCAATCCACCTCTATGAGGCGTTCGGCTTTGTCCAGATACCGGGCGTCAGCGAACAGTTTGTCCGGGGTGATTATCTGATGGCGAAAGGGGTCTGATCATTCAAACCCCTTCGTCCCCAACGAGTCCACAAACACGCTCTTGACAGCCTCCAGATACCCATAGCCGTTTACGTTGTCGGGTTGTAGATAGCTTGTCTCCGTCCACTCGTTCCAGCTGTTGATGGTGATGAGCGGCACCTGATTGGGATGCTGGTCGGCATAGTCGCGAGCCTGCACAAGTGCCTTTCGGAAGTTCTCGGGCGTATTGTTGCGGGTGACGGCACTCTTGTTGGTGCGTGGGCTGTTGTCCCAGCCGATGCTCACGTGGGGATAATAGGGAATGGAGAAGGTAGAATCCAGACGTGCCCACTCCTGTACGGCCCCTTCGGTGATCTTCTCGTAGTCTTCGTCCATCTTCAGATAATGGGCAAATTGGTAATGGGTACTGCTGGTGAATCCCAGTTTTGTAATAAACTCATCGGCCGGAATTTCGGTCTTGTTGCCATCCAGCCCGCTGTAGTTCAGGTTGGGAGCCCACATGGTGAGCATCAGTTCCAGATCGGGGAATCCGGCCTTCTTGACCTCCTGACGGAACCACCGGAGTGCCTCTCGGGTCTTCTCTACGCCTCCCAAACCCTCTATCAGATTGTGCACATCATAGATCATAAACACCGGTTTGCCCGCTATCTTGTAGTATTCGGGCAGGTGGAAGTACAGATCAATATTGCGCTTGCATATCCGTTCAAACTCCTCGCGGTCCACCTTCCCTTGCCAGATGACGTTGTTCTCCTCGAATCTGGCCAGGCGTGTATCCCACAGGTTGAGCACATCATGATTGGCCCACATGAGGTAGAACTTCATACGGTTTCGGTTCCTGGCCTTCAGGAATCCGTTGCGAAGGGTGGTCTCCATGAAGGGTCGGCCGTCATACCAGTACCAGTCAAAGATGAATACATTGATGCCGTGGTCGGCCGCCTGGTCAATCTCCATCTCCATGACCGCAGGATCGGCTTCGTTGATATAACCCCACAGGGGAACTCGGTTCCAGGGATGACCCGGATGACGTTGTTGCATGGTCATGACGGTTTCCCACTCTCCTATACCCATTGGCCAGAAGGGACGCAATCGTGGGTCGTCGGCACAATAAGCGGGATAGAGGAAGGCGGCTACGTCATACTGGGCGGCTCTCGATATCTCCTTGCCTCCAAGCATCAGCAATGCAAGTAGGAGGACTTTCAGTAAACGATTATGCATATTCATATTTTATGGATTCGATGGATCCAAAGGTAAGGATTAATTTGCATATCGAAGGTTTTCCAGTAAAAAAACCTTTGGTCCGATGTCAAATGTCAAATGTCAAATGTCAAAATGAAGCGAATAATACGTACTTTTGTGGTCTGAAACGATAGATTACTGAAATATGCCAACAAGTTTATTTGCTACATTATTGTTACAGATCGTTGTGGTAGGCTACACGCCAGGTCCTGCCAATATCTATGCCCTCACCATGTCTCTCAAGCATGGACGTCGGGCCTCGATGCGGATGTGGTTCGGCCTGCTCACCGGATTCACCCTGGCCGTCTGCCTGCTGGCCGTGCTGACCCACTACATCGGTGTGGCTTTCGGAACCTATGTCTCTTACCTCAAATATTTCGGAGCCGCCTATATCTGCTACCTCGCCTACAAGATTGCCCGTTTCGGAAACGCCGGCAAGGGGAAGGAACAGGATTGCAATTTCCTGAGCGGGATGGTGGTGCAGCTGACCAACGCCAAGATGCTCCTGTTCGATCTGACCGTTTTCAGTACCTTCGTCTTGCCCTATACCGACGATCTGAAGAGCCTGCTGGAGGTGTCGGCCTGGCTGCTTATTGCCGGTCCGGGCGGTAATCTGTTGTGGCTCTTGGCCGGAGCTTATTTGCGTCGTTTCTTTGAGCACCATCAGCGGCAGGTCGATACCGTTTCGGCTTTGGCTCTGATCCTTTGTGCCCTCTATATCCTCGTATGGTAAACGTATGATAAAAGATAAGTCCGGATAGGATCCGCCTTTTTGGAGGAGAGGATCCACCCGGACTTATTGCAAGCCAACGCTTACGCCGATATTATTCTTGTTTGCTGTGCTCTATTTTACTTGACAATCTGATACGTACCAGCCATGTACTCCCGTGCTTCGGTCTCACCCGGCAGCGTTACAGAAGCGGTGGCACCCTCCGGAATGGTGAAGTCCCAAATCCATTGGTCACCCTCATACTTCCATTCGCTCTTGATGAGTCCGGCAGCGGACTGGTAAGAGGCCTTCAGATAACCCAAACGTTTGTCGGGTACCGGCTTCATGATGATGTGCTGGAAGCCCGGCTTGTCCAACGCTGTGGCGATGCCGGCAGCGGTCTCCCAGATCCATTCGCAGACACAACCGTAGGCATAGTGGTTGAAGCTGTTCATGCCCTTCGGACCCATACCCTTGTCCAACATGTAGCTGTTCCAACGCTCCCAGATGGTGGTGGCACCGTTATCCACGGAGTAGAGCCAGCTCGGGTTCTTCCGCTGGAAGAGCAGTTCGTAGGCAATATCCACCATACCGTTGTCCGTCAGGGTAGCCATCAGGATGGAGGTTCCCAAGAAACCGGTCTGCAGGCAGTTGCCATGATCGGCAAAGTTCTGGCGCAGGCGGGCGATCATATCCTCCTTGGCCTTGCCCTCTACCAACCCATTCTTCAGGGCGAAGAGTGCCGGTGTCTGCATCGTGTTCAGGATGGCCGTCTTGAAGGTACCGTCGGCATTCAGGAACTCGTCGCGCAGATACTGCTTGGCCTCCTGTTCGATGGCTGCATATTTGGCCGCATCGCGTCCCGTGGCCTGTGCCATGTCGCGCATCATGCCTGCGTCCATAGCCCAGTAGCTGGCGCACAGGTAGTTCCAATAGGGTTCTGTGTCCGGATTACGTACCGTCTTGCCGTTGGCATCGGTCATGTTGATACCTCCACCGCACGATTCCAGCGGTTCGTAGCTCAGCCAGTCGGCCCACTGGTAGTTGCCGTTCTCGGCAGCCATGGCCTGGTGGTTATACTTGGTCTCGGTCAGGTGGTTGAGGAGTTTCTCCATCGCTGCCCAGTTCTCATCCACGATCTGTTTGTCGTTGAACTGCTTCCAGACTACCCAAGGAACGATGACACCGGCATCGGACCAGCCCAGACGGGACATGGAGTTGTCGTGCAGACAGCCATATTGTGCTTCGGGAGCCACACCGGGGAATCCACCTAACTCGTGCTGGGTGTCGCGCATATCGCGCATCCACTTGTGGAAGAACTTCTTGGTGTTGGCAAAGAAGGTACCTGTTTCGGAGAATACCTGTGTGTCAGCGGTCCAGCCCAACCGTTCGTTACGTTGCGGACAGTCGGTCGGCACGGAGAGGTAGTTGGAGCGTTGGCCCCAAACGGTGTTGGCGATCAACCGGTTGATGAGGTCGTTACCCGTCGTGATCGTACCGATCTCCATCTCTTTCGTGATGGATGTCACCGGAATGGACTGCAACTGCTTGATGCGTACCTCATCGGTGGCGGTGATGGAGACAAAGCGGTAGCCGTAGAAGGTGCTCTGTGGATGGAACGCTACATAGCCGGCCTTGTCCGCAAAGGTATAGAAGAGTTGCATACCGTAGTCAGGCGTACGCAGGTTGGTGCGGTGGCAGCTGCCTTCCGGACCATCCATGCCGCGCTCTTTCGAACCGTTGCCGTCGTTGAGCAATTCAGCCGGCAGACAGGTCAGCTTCGTGCCGGCCTTGGCACTGAAGAGGAATGAGGGGACACCGGCACAGTTCTGACCGAAATCGACCACGAGGGTCTCGCCCGGAAGGATCACCATCTCTTCGCCCGGCTGGTATTCTTTCGTGACCACTACCTTGCCGAAGTCCGTTTCGCTTTCACCCGTTACCCCCTTCCAGTTGTAGGCTTTCTGCGGATTCAGGGCCAAGTCGTGGCGCAGATAGATCTCCGCACCGTCTGACGGCAGGATTTCTCCATTGAATTCCGTATTCTTTTCCGGGGTAGCAAGTGCCTGCAGGTTTTCATAACCCGGCACTTCGCGTGCGTCGTACTCTTCACCATCAAAAATGGCCGCATGCTTGACCGGACCGGCGATACCCGCTTTCCAGTCGGTCGTGTTCGATCCGTAATATTGCTTGCTGCCGTCGTCAAAGGTCAGTTCCACTACGCCGCGGAAGGCCACCTTCTTGCCGATCATGCCATCGTGTCCACCCGGTGTGATGATCTTGTCAGCCCACCAGCCCGGTGTCACCTGCACGGCGAGCAGGTTCTCGGCCCCAGCCTGTGTGGAGATGGCCTGCGTGATGTCGTAGGTGAAGGAGCGTTTGGTCTTGGCATAATGGGTGAAACCCGGTTTCAGAATCTCGTCGCCGATCAACTTGCCGTTGACGTAGAGTTCATACACACCCAAGCCGGTTGTCATCCAACGGGCAGCGGTCACCTTTTTCTCGTTCTTGAGCGTTGAGACGAACCAGCTGGCTCCGTCGGCAGCCCGTTCGTTGGTGCCTGTGATAGCCCCTGTTACCACGGGGGCATTGGCTGCTGAAATCCATTCAGATGCGTCCCAAGCAGCGTTGTCCAACGCGTCAATACGCACATCCTTAGGCTGGGATGTGGGGGAGCCACAACTTACCATCGCCATGAGGGCGAGGCAGGTCGTTACGGTCAGAAAATACTTTCTCATGTTGTTTGCCTGTTATTCGCAGCAGATTGATAGATATTGATTCAGATGGATCCCTCTTTTGGCCTGGCAGCTGCCGCGATTGGCTGTCGGTCGAAAGGAGGGACCCTTTTTCACACAACTATTTCCAACTGTATAGGGGTGGAACCGTCAGAGTATGTTGTTTTTCTTGAGATACTCGACGATGCGTTCCATCCAGGTGTAGCTGCCTGTTCCCGGAGCGGCTGTCCGCTGGAAGCAGTGGTTGCGGAGGCAGAGGGTATGCAGTTCGCTCTGAACCCCCATGCTACGCATCTTCTCCCAGATCTTGACCGAGTTCATGGCTGCCCAACCGTCGGCATCGCCATGGATGAAGAGCATTGGGGCGGTCTGCAGGTCGAAACTGAAATCGGGCACGATCACGGCACTGTCGTCGTTGCCGCCACCGCTGTTGGGGGCATTGTCGCCATCGGTGAGGGCGTAGGCCGGATAGATGCCGATACCCCACTGGACGTTGCAGGGCAACTTGTCGATGTCGTCGATGGGCCAGTAGGACCTGTGCAACGACGAGGTGACACCCATCAAGGTCAGGTGGCCGCCGGCTGAACTACCCATGATACCGATCTGGTCGGGATTGAGGCCGTAGGAGGCTGCCTTGCTGCGGACGATGCGGATGGCCCGTTGCAGGTCTTGCCAAGCGGTCGTATGCTTAGCCAGTCCCTTCGGACGCGGCGTGCGGTATTTCATCGTGACGACGGTCATACCCAATTCGTTGAGGTAGCGTCGGGTCGGAGCCACTTCGAAGCCGTCCGGATCGTTGCCTTCGTAGGAGCCGCCGCTGTAGATGATCTGGATGGCATTGGTCTTCTTCACCTTCGGGAAATGCCATTCGAGGTAGGGCTTGCACTGATGCTCCTGTGCATCCGGCATCTTGCCTTCGGGCCAGACATCCTCCTGGATCCGTTCCTTGCGGGCCTCGTCGCTGGCATAGCGTTGCATGAGATCCACTTCCGGCTCTAATTTCTTGTAGAACTCCATCTGGTTCAGGAACTCAATGCCCCGTTCCAAACCGAATGCTCCGTGGCCTTCGTTGGGGTAGAGGTGCAGCTCTGCGGGAATGTGGCGGCGACGCAACTCACGGTAGATGAGGGTTGAACCATTGGGCGTATAGATGTCCTGGCCACCGTGATGGAGCGACATCGGGCAGGTCTTTGCATCGAACTTGAAGACATCCGACAGTTTCACATCGACTCCGTAGCCGTCGCGTGTGGCCGGTGTTCCGGTCTCGGCATCGGTCGTGAGGTAGGCCGGCGCATTGACGATGGCCCAGTTGATGTGGCAGGGGATGGTGTCTAAGGCATCGATGGCCTCGTAGGCGGCTGTTTGCGAACTGGTGGCCATCAGCAGGGCGAGGTGTGAACCGGCTGACATGGAGATGGTACCGATCTTTTCGGGGTCGAACCCGCGCTTCTTGGCTTGACTGCGTACCATGCGGACAGCCCGTTGTGCATCTTCCCAAGCGGTCTGATAGATGGGCAGTCCGACGGGGCGGGGGGTACGATAGACGAAGTTGACGCACTGAATGCCCTGTTTGGTCAGCTCTTCGCGCCATCGCTTGATCAGATCGACATCACAGCAGACTTCGTAGCTGCCTCCGGAGATGAGGATCATGCAGGCACCGTTGCGCACCTTTTCGTCCGGTTGGTCGAACCACTCCAGATAGGCCACCCGGTGTTTGTCTGCCTTGAAATCAGGTTGGCCGGCCTCGTCAGTCATGGCAGCAATTTGATGATCCTGGCGATGGGGCATCTTCCCCTTCGGCCAAATGGTCTCTCGTTCCCATGCATAGATGCTCCAGGAGCAAAGCATGGCGATGAAAAGTAAAATTAGTTTTTTCATGATCTGTTTGTCCGCAGCTTAACAATTGAACTTCTGAAACTGGTTCTCTACACAACCTGCCTGATCTGCCATCCGCTACGTCGGGTGCTGCGGGGATTCCAACGGGCGGCATGGATAGATTAGGCATACAAATGTATTAATTTTATGTATATGTTCTACTTTTCAGTAAAAATATATGCTACAAATAACCGCCCTCCATGGGAGAGGCACTCTGTCGGGTGAAAAGCCGCAAGATGCCTTGGTCATACC
Source organism: Parabacteroides distasonis (assembly GCA_021531775.1). GTDB lineage: Bacteria > Bacteroidota > Bacteroidia > Bacteroidales > Tannerellaceae > Parabacteroides. Next base: position 10,001 of record JAFBIU010000029.1, read on the forward strand.
GGGGCTGGGGCTGTTGCCAACGCTGGGCCCGTTCGGTCAGGATCGTTTCCATCGTTTCGGGCGAACAGGCCGTTCCTTGGAAACCGACCAAATCGAGCCGGCGTGCCGGAATGTCGATGCGGATCAGGTCGTTCTCTTCCACCAGCGCAATGGGTCCTCCTTCGTAGGCTTCGGGCGAGACATGGCCGATGGCTGGTCCGCGGGTGGCTCCGGAGAAGCGTCCGTCGGTGATCAGGGCAATGGACTCGGAGAGTTGCGGGTCGGAGGCGATGGCTTCGGTGGTGTAGAACATCTCCGGCATACCGCTGCCTTTCGGTCCCTCGTAGCGGATGATGACCGCTTCGCCCGGGTGGATCTGATGGGTCAGTACCGCCTGGATCGCCTCCTCCTCACTGTCGAAGACGCGGGCACGGAGGGTGACATGCATCAGCTTGGGCGAGATGGCGGCATGTTTCACGACGGCTCCGTCGGGTGCGAGGTTGCCGCGGAGGATGGCAATGGCTCCTTGCGGACGGATGGGTTGCTCCAAGGGACGGATGATCTCTTCCGGCTTCACCCCTTTGTCGGCCAAATGTTGATAGCACTTTTCAAAGAATCCCTCGGCCTCTAACCGGTCGAGATTCTCACCGACACTGTGGCCGGTGACCGTCAATGCATCGACGTGCAGATAGGGACGGATGGCTCGCATGATGGCCGGCACACCGCCTGCATACCAGAAATATTCGCCAGGCCAGTAGCCAGAAGGGCGTATGTTGAGCAGGAAGGGGATGCGTCGGTGGAGGGTGTCGAAGAGCTCCGGCTCCAGTTTCCACCCCAGTTCGTGGGCAATGGCGGGCAGGTGCAGCAGACTGTTGCTCGATCCGGCAATGGCGGCATGCACCATGATGGCATTCTCGAAGGCCTCCCGGGAGAGGATCTGTCGCGGATGCAACCCTTCGTGTGCCAAAGCAACGGCACGCCGACCGGCTTCACGGGCCATGGCCGGCAGCTCCGGCAGGTGCGTTGGAATCAGGGCGGAACCAGGCAGGGCCAGTCCCAAGGCTTCGGCCATCACCTGCATGGTGGAGGCGGTGCCCATGAAGGAGCAGGCTCCACAGCTGGGACAGGCATGGGTCTGGTAATAGCGGTATTGCTCGCCCGTGATCTCGTGGCGTTGCCATTGGGCACTGTAGGTACCGATCTGTTCCAGGGTGAGCAGGTTGGGGCCTGCTTGCATGATGCCTCCCGGCAGGAAGAGGGCCGGCATGTTGAGGCGGGCTATGGCCATGAGGTGGGCCGGCACGGATTTATCGCAACTGGCGATGAAGAGACCGCTATCGAAGGGGGTGGCGCGGACATGGATCTCCATCAGGGCGGTCATGATGTCGCGCGATACCAGGGAATAGTTCATGCCGTCGTGTCCCTGTGCCTCGCCATCGCAAATGTCGGTACAGAAATAGTGGGCCGCATGGCCCTGTGCTTGTCGGATCCCTTCGCTGGCAACCTCTACCAACTGCAGGAGGTGGGCACTGCCGGGATGGCTATGGCCGTAGCTGCTCTCCACGATGACCTGTGTGCGGTCGAGGTCGGCGGGTGTCCAACCACTGCCCAATCGGAGGGAGTCGATTTCCGGGGCAGCCTTTCGGAGTTCTTGACTGTTCATACGTGTTACAAATCTTTTTCGATATAGGTAAATTTCGTCTGTCCGATGGTGAAGCTCTCGCCATGGTGCAAGCGTCGTTTGGCTTGGATGTCGAGCGGCTTGCCGTCGATCAGCACCCCCTCTTCGATGGCCACGAGCTGGATGCGGCCCGATTCATTCATTTGAATCTCCGCCTGTCGGGGCGCGATGGGGCTGTTCAGATCCCAGGTCATCTGCAGGTTGCAATCGACCGACTTGCCGATGGAGACACATTTCTGCAGCGAGCTGGCATTCATCCATTTGAACAGGGCGATGTCGGTGGTCTTCACCGGTCCTTCGATACGCAGGAAATAGCGTCGCGAATGGGGGAAGGTGATGGCCAGGCTGAGCGACAGACCGATGCTGTAGATCATGTAGCTGATGAGCAGAAAGACGCGTGAGTCGATCTCCGTCAGGATAGCGAAACTCCAGAGATACATCGAACCGACGCCCAACAGCATGGAGATGCCGGCCCCGATCAGGGAGTTGCGCAGGTTGATCTCCGTACCGAACGAGACGACAGCGGCAATCACCAGACCAGTCAGTGCCCAGGGTACCCAATCCATCCAGAAGGAGTTGTCGATGAGGTCGAACGAGATGGAGACGAGGGTGCCCAACAGGAAGAAGACATAGCCTCCCAATCCGGCCAGCAGGGCCTTGCCGATGACCAGTCCCAACCGTCTCCACCACCAGCGTCCGTGGCTGGAGAGGATGCACAGGAAGAGCGTCAGGAAGAGGCTGATGTTGAGTCCATAAAGGGGCAGGTAGAAGAGGTTGTTGCCATGATCCTGAATCAACCGGGTCGCTTCGGGGGTCTCCGGGGCCAACTTGTAGATGTCGAGCAGCAGGTCGTACATCAGTTGCTGCTGGCCGCCCAGGTGGGCATTGAGCGTGAAGATGATCCAGGCCACCAGTCCGGCAATGCTGCCGAAGAGCACCCAGATGAACTGGTAGGAGAGGTTCTGCCGATCCAGCAGGTTCTTGGCGTTGTAGTAATGGCTGCCGGTCTTGCACCCGATGCCATACTCCGGACATTTATACTCGTTCTCGTCCCAACAGGATTTGTGGACGACATGCTGGCACTTGACCACAATCTCGTCCCCTTCGACAAAGGGGGCCTTGCAGAAGTAGCAGGACTGTTGCACCAACACACCATCTACACTCATGTTTTGCGAGTTGTAACGCTTTACATATTTATATACGAACCACCGGTAACGGATAAAGGGCTCGACGAACTGAAAGACGAGGCAGAGCAGGAAGATGATGAGCAGTGTGAAGAAACAGCCTTGCAGGATGGCCTGCAGGGTGGAGGGACCGTTCACGATGATGGGGTTGTAGATGTTGCCCAAAGCATAGTGCGTACAGCCGGTAGCGACCAGACTGTCGTTGTGGAAACATTCGATTTTCAGCAGCCGCCGGTTGCCGCGATAGATCTTCCCGTCGGGATTGGTGTAGCTCAGCTGAAAGTCGGCATACTCTTTGTTGAAGACATTCAGGATCTCGTTGGAGAGTTGCCGCCAGTCGAAGTGGGGCAGGTAGGTGCCGCTGGTGTGCTGGCACAACAGCCGCATGAGCGTTTCCGACGCATCCTGGTCGGTACCCTCCATCACGCCATCGAGTGCCTCCTCTCCCTCGGCCAAAGCCGGCTTGCTGACCGGTTGCTCCTCCCGGCCGAAGTTGACGTAATAGATGGGGAAGTTGGGACTGGTCACGCCGATCTTGGTCAGCCGTTCCTGCAGGTCGTAGTGGGCCGAATCGATCGGCAGGTTGTTGTCGTGATAGACCTGTCCGTCTGAAAAGACAATGAGGATCTTCTCCTGGCTGTTCAAATCGCGCCACCTCGGATCCTGCTTGACCCGCGGGAAATAGAGGGGCGAGCCACCGTTCATCTCATCAATCTTGGAGAGGATGGAGCGATACATCGCCTTCTCGCCACCGGCAGGTTTGAGGCGGGTGTTCACCACATAGATGGTGGCCGGCATTGATTCGGTCACCTGGTTGCTGTCCATAAAGGCCACGAAGAGGTTGTCGTGCGAGAAGAGTGTCTTCAGGTTGCGGATGGCATTCTTTTGGGCCTCGATCTGTTCTTCACTGAGCGTCAGATCCACCAGCACCATGGCATTGAGGTTCATGTCATCGATCTCCTGTGCCCGGATGTTGGTGAAACCGGAGAGGACCGGTTGCGTGCTGGCCTCACATTTCTGGGTCTCGTTGACCCATTCCGTCGTCTTGATGGTGAAGTTGTTGTCTTCCCACGAACGGGGCATCAACTCGTCGTTTATACGTACCTTTACCTGAAACTGTTTGTGATCGGGCGAAAATTCGATGTTGGAGAGTTGGAGTCCTTCCGCAGTGTTCGCTGAGGACTTGTCCAGTGTAGGTAAGGCATCACAGCCCACCTGCAGCAGGAGCATACAGCTGAGTAAAAGTTGTATTGCGTATCTCATCGTGTCTCTATCTGTTTTCATACGGGTTCATTAAATACTGGGATAATCGTTGTTTTGCATGTTCATCATCTCCTGTTGCTTTTTCAGTGCCTCCTTGGCCTGTTTGGCCATTTGGATCTTCGACTGGATCATGTTGGCAAACATCAGGATGAGTGCCACAGCTGCCAATCCGAAGAGGTATTCTTTGATGCGTTCGAACAGCGGCTTGTATTCGCAGGCCTGGATCTGTTCGGATCGGTTCTTCAGCTGCACGAAATGATCGTCGATCCGTTTCATCTTGAACTGCAAGCCGTTGAACTCGTCGGACACCGTTTTGGCCGCATTGTAAAAGTTCTGTATGTCGGTAAACAGGAGTTGCTCTTGTCCCTTCAGTTGCTCTAATTGCGGTCCTAACTGGCTGACTAAGGAGTATTCCATGGCCTGCTGGTAGAGACGTTCATAGACGGTATCTTGCGCGAGGATGAACTTCTCCGCTTCATTGAATTGCTTCAACGATTCGATGTAGTGCCGTTTGCTCTGAATCAGTGTGTTGATCTCCTCTTTGCGTTGCTGATAGCCGGTCACGATGGCGACAAGCCGGTTCTCGCCGGCAATGGTCTTCTGCATGACCTGATAATAGACATTCCAGCGGATGTCAATGGCCGACAGTTTTCGTTCCGCTTTGGTGATCTGCATCTCGTTGATGCTCCGGTCGGCCTCCCGTTTGACCCGGTTCAGTTCGTTGACGAATCCCATCAACCGATCATGGATCTCCTGCACCTTGGCTGGCTCCAGCACGTACGGCTCTTCCGGGAACGGATCATCCGACAAGGGCTCCAACGGTACCACCTGTGCCATAGCCGGACAGGCCAGTCCCAGCAGGAGGAACCCCAGGAACAGCGTGTATAGCTTGCGGAATAGAAGATTGGATCGATTCATACGTTGATGCTTTTAATACTGACAACTATCCTCAAAATGTTTCTCAGCCCGACGGAAGATGACGATGGCCGCCTCCTGTTCCGGACTGACGGTATCGGCCTCCTGGATCATCTCGTTGAGCCGGGAGATCGTCTGGATGCAATAGTTTTCCAGGTCCTGCTTTTCCGCCTGATCGTCGGTGAGCATCCAGCGACCGACACAATTGTCGATTTGGCGGGCCATGCTTAGGATCTGTTCCGGCGATACCTCCAACAGAATCAATTCATGTCGGGGGGCTGCCTCGGGAGCCTCCGGTGGCAGGTAGGTACAGGTCAGGGCTTGGATCGAATCGCGATAATTCTGATAGGCCGTCACCTGCTCCTGGATCTGTTCACAACGGCTCTTGTTCTCCAACACAGGGAATTGCTGCAACAGCAGTTGCTTGTTCTCCTGAAACAGGTTGACCGTCTCTTCGGAATCGGTGACCGCATCGATGCCGAATTTACCGGTCAAGGTGTGGTAACCGGCTGCAATGGCCTCTACCTTGGCCACCAACTCGTTGATCTCCTCCTCCTTTTGGAAGCAGGGGTTGCGTTGGATATAGATCTCATAGACGGTATTCACATCTTTCTGACAAACCAGCCGGTAGATCGGTTTGTGCAAGTGGGGCTCCATGACGAAGAGGTCGCGCAACGTCACCTGTACCCGATTGTTCTTGCTCTGGATATCGAAGGTCTGCTCGATGAACTCGTTGACCATCTTGTATTCGATGGGTTGCGGCTGGAGTCCCTGATAGGTGATCCAGCGATGGAAGAGCAGTTTCTTGTGGGGCTTCTCGAGCGAGGCTTTCAGGGATTTGTCCAGCACGAACTGTGCCTTCGGGTCGGACTGGACGACATAGGGCAGGCGATCCGGACGGAGCCGATCGCCTTTGATGGCCTGTTGGAAGGGTACATCGTCTTGGAAGACAAACAGGTCTCGATACGAGACGAGACTGACGGTCAGGGTGTTCTCCGACTCGTTGAAAACCAGCTTCACCATCAGGTCCAGATCCCGGGAGTCGTTGGCCAGCGCGATGTGGTCCGTAAAGGAGTGCTCCTGCGAGAGCGTGATCTCCTTGACTGTCTGGGCTTGTGTGCCCAACAGGGAACCGATCCAAAGGAACCAGCAGCCGATGATGCCAGCTAAGAAACGTTTACTCATATCGTTGTTTGTACCATTCATTGTTCTTTCCTTGTCCTGTCGTCTGATCGAAATAGATCCAGCCGTTGGGCTCGCCCTGCTCTCGGACCCAGGCCGCTACCCGCGGATCTTCCGGATAGGGAGGTTCGGCGATCGCATGATAGCAGTCGTATCGCAGATAGTGGGCAATGCGTTCGATCCCCCAAGCCAGATCGGTGTAGCTGTCCGGCATGTTCAGGCAGACACGTCCGGCAAAGGGTCCGAAATAGCGGATGTTGGGATGCCAAGGGTGTGCGATGGCTTCTCCGGCCGGATTGTGTGTCTGAAACTGGAAACGGGCGGGTGCATCCACACGGGGATAGCCTGCGGGCAACAGCAGCTGCAAACGGAAACAATCGGCAAATAGGGGCGGATTGTCCACCTCCGGATCCTCTAACTGTTCGACCGCCTCCACCCCACAGATGGAGCGCAACCGGTAGCTGATACGGTAGTCGGTAGGCAACCCCTGGGCATTGCATTGCTCCACGGTATAGCTGATCTCCGGATGCCCTTGCAATCGCTTGTCCAACTGCTGCCATTCATAGAGCAACCGACGGTCCCGTCCGCTCAACGCCTTTCCATTCCAATCAGAACTCGTTTTCATGCACGAATGTACAACTATTTTTTTGGATTATCCCGGAAATGGATCGGGAATTAAAAAAATCGTATCACCATTGTGGATTTGATAGTCCGCCAAGGTCTGTTCTGTCCGTCCGATGCGGGGACGCAATATACGCACTTCGTTGACCACCGGATCCTCTTTTCCGAAGAAATAGTCCAGCGGAGCCCCGGTCGGATCGACCGAGGGGAAGTCGAAAATCAACCGTCCGTCTTTGCCGATGGCATGGCGCAGGTTGTTCATCAAGGTACTCAAGGGGGCCTCTGGGTTGACGATCCGGAAGCGGACCTTCTTGTCTTTATATACGATGTCTAAAAAAAAGTCTTCCATATCTCGTTTGTCAGTTATACGTTATACGATTGTCATTGTCACGTGGATGGGGTAGATGTGTGTGCTACGCACCTCGATCTTTTTCTCCAACAGACTCTCTACTGCCGGAATCTTGTCCGCAAAGCTACGTTTGATGAAGGGATTGTTGTGCAGTTGGATGTCCACCATGATCTCGTAGCCGCAATGATACCGGTCGGGCGAGGGGCGCTGTTGCACCCGGATTTGCTGGATCATGTCCGACACAACGGCATAGCGGGTCAGCAGCTCGTTGTAGCAGAATATCTTGATGTCAGCAGGCGTCACCAGTCGGTCGTTGGTGATCATGTAGTAGCGGCTGAGGCTGCTTTGGGCATCGGCCCCTTGGATCTCGTTCTTGCCCGGTTGCGGATCGACCACCTGTTTGGTCTCGGTGGTCTGGAATTCCGGGGGTGCTACCAGCAGACTGTTCCGGTTCAGGGAGGCATTGACGGTCGCGCCACCGCTCATGAGATAGGAGAGGTTGAGGCTGACGGCATCGTTACCGCCCCGTTTGGGCTGTTTTTTGAGCATGAGGTAGATGCCCGGAACCGGTGTAGAGGCCAGTTTGCCGGTCTCTTCGATGATCGAATAGATCTGCTCGTACAGCTCATAGACTGTTTTTCCATCCCGAAGACCCGTGAATTGCTGGAAGGCATAAAAGTCGGATGAGAACTTGTCGATGAGGCAATGGATCAGCCGGATCAGGCTACTGGCGTTGAAACGGTCGGCCGCGATGCGTCGGACCTGGATCTGCTCCTTGGCAAAGAGCTGATCGTCGGAGGGACGCAACAGGTAGAGAAATTGCCTTTCCGTTTTCTCCTCGCTGTCGGGCATATCGGCCACCCGCAGGATCGGCATGGCCGAAGAGAGCTGGACCGATTGCTTTTCCACATTGGCCAAGAAGATACAGTTGAAATGGATGTCGTTCTTGCTGAACGAGAAGTTGTCCTGAATATCGAAAAACTCGAACACCAGATCCAGCTTCTCTGTCGGAAAGGGAATCAGCCGATCTCCTTGATGGGGAGTGACGCAGAACAGGCGAACATTCTGACAGGCAAACAGGTCGAACCAGGCCGTGGAACCGTTGAAGGTCTGTGCCTGATTATAGAGCATCGTGTCGAGCGAGAAATCTTTCGACAAGGGCAGGTTGGCATAATCCCACGGTTTGGTGAGCGGGACCGCTTGTCCCTTGATGGTCACCCGCAGATCGTGGAAGTTGGGATTGCTGATCAGAAAGGTCATGCCGGACAGGTCAGCCAAGGGGTGTGGAAAGGTGAGCGATACCTTCCAGCGTCGGGCATCCATGCGGATCACCGATGCCACGGAGAGGTTGACAACCTTGCTTCGCAACATCGGCATGAAATGGAAGCTGCTATTGGCCAATGTGAAGGTGGAGTCCGAATCGACCCATACCTCTGGTATATCTTTCTGCAAAAAAGTTTCGACAACGGTCGTGGCAGGTACAGCATGGCAGAGCTCGTAGGGTACCAGCATCTGGGTGAAAGACTCCAGCACCTCCTCTTGCAACCGTTCGATCTCATTCTCAATTTCATTGGCTTTGTAGGCCAGCGCATTGATCAGCAACGAGAAGACGGGATCGTTTTCCATCCCCTCCAACTGTTCGCTCTGGTTGCTTTGTCTCCAGATCGAGACCACTTCGCGGAGCAGCTCTTCGGCACGTTGCCGTGTTGCAAATAGTGTTTGTTTCATCGTCTGTCAGTTATTCTGTCCAGGTGTCAGCCTTTAGTTCCAGACCCGGATCTCGCTCTGATAGCGATAATCGGCCTCTGTTTCGACAATGACACCTTTAATGTTGATGTATATTTTTCGCTGTTCACGGATGTAGGACATCGTGACCATCACATCCTTAATGCGCTTTTCATATTGGTTGATGACCCGTTTCAGTTCGGTCGCGAAGGTGTTGATGTTCTTCGACGAACCGGAAATCTTCTTGTCGTAGATGGTGTCTTCGATAGTACCATTCTCGCCCCCTGATGAATAGACGACTCCATCATTCTCGTTGAAAATCTCAAATTTCAGGTTGTTGAAGACGAATCCTAAATGCGGATCCGAGACACAACTGTGGCAAGAGGTCGTCATCAACAGTTCGATGAAGTTGTCGATGGACTGCTTCAGATTCTGGTCGCGGGTCAACGCGCCCTGTTGGATCGATAATGGAATGGCTATGCTCATGATGCGATCAGATTAATGGGATAAACTCTTTCTCCTCTTCCTCGGCTTCGTTCGGTACATACAGCGCTTGGAACAGGCCATCATACAGCTCTTGGAACAGCTTGTCGTAGAGTGCATCGGAGAGCTCGTCACGCAACGACTCCTTCAGCTTGTCCTTGAGATGTTCGTTGACGTAGGTCGTCAGCGACTGGAAGAGCTCTTCGTAGATCTCTTTCCGCAGGCTCTCGCTGAGCTCCTTTTTCAGGTTCTCATGCAGTTCCGGATAGAGCTTGTTATAGAGCTCGATACGCACCTGCTCTTTGAGAGCCTCGAAGTCGATCGTATGATCCTCCAGCACCACCTTGTCGAGCAGGGTCTCTGCCCCATGCAGATACTCCTGCAGCCACTGGAACCAGCTTGCCAAATCCAGCAACGATCCCGTTTGGGTCGGTGTCGGATGGTCGGTATTGGGGGTGATGACGTAATAATCGACCGCCTGCATGATCTCTTCAAGCAGTTGCACGAAGTCCTTCACCCGGTTCTGGCGGCTATAGTTCTTCAGCAGGAAGGTATAGCGGATCAGGCAACGTTTCCCTTCGCCCGACTCTAAGTTGGCATGTTCGGCCAAGATCCGGATCTGTTGGATGAAGTGCTCGATGTAGCCGGTGAACCGATCGTTGTCGGCCAGAATCAAGTAGGGAGGCAGGTAGTTCTCGTCGATGGAGAAGACCCCATTCTTTACCTGGAATTTCATGAGTGGGAAGAGATCGTTCTGCTCCAGTTCGGATAGGGTGTAAATAGCGAAAGCGGATTCCGGTCGTACAAAAGGAACCGTCTCCTTGTCGAACTCCTTCCGATTGTCGGTGACGCTACCCGCCAAATAATAGTAATCGCCATACAGCATGGGGATGGCGATGCTGATCGGCTCATCGACGTGCAGGATGCGTCCCGAAGGTAACAGGGCCATACAGGTCAGCGGATCGATCTCCAACTTATTCTTCACGAACCTGCCTTTACATTGAAATGGCGTGTCGGGAATGAGTCCGAACAGATTACCATTGGCGATACGGAGCGCCACCTGTTGCCGGCGCGCAATGTTCTCGTCAAATTCGATGAAGGTCTGGGCGGTGATCTCCATCCCGGTGTGCCAATCTATTCTTGCATTTACATTCATATCTTGTTTTCCCTATTTTTGTCGGTTCATATATTCATGACTTGTTGTTCTCAACCAACTCCGTGTTGTATCCCAAGGTAAGCGATGGTCCCAGCGGAAACAGATCGGAGTGTTGTTTCAGTTCGATGGTGCAATGCAGGTCGAAGGGGAAGAACCATTCACGCAGGAAGTCGCGCAACGGATCCAGTTCCCGGTCGATCGCTCGAAAGCTCTCGTTGTCCAAGGCAGGGGCCAACAGCAGATACCGCAGGTGGGGCAAGGAGTGTTCGGTCCATTCATCGCGCGTATAACGACCTTTGCGCATCTCCACCTCGTAGCCGGTCACCAAGTGCAGCAGTTGTCCGATCTGATTGAAGTCGGCCCGCATCCGGCTGACGTAGGGCAACAGGGGCAGGAGCGGACGTACAAAACGATTACTCTCCTTCTCCCGGTCACAATGGAAATAGGTACGGAGCAGGTAGTCCAGTTGCTCGGTCAACAGGTGGGAGATGTGCTCTTCGATCCGGAGCATTTTCCGGAAGAAGAAGGTGTCGAAGGGTTGGAAGAGATTCTCCAGCAATTCCTGTTTCTTTCGCATGGCTTCGTACTTCTCGCGAAAGTTCTTTCCTTTCAGGTCGTCATTTTTCGAATAGAGGCCTTGGGGAAGCAGCTTCAGGAAACCGTCACGCGCCAACTCCACCCGTTGCTCCTCCGTCTCGACGGTCAGCACATCTTGGTTGTAGTTGCGGTAGAAAGTGCCCTTCGATTCGACACGCCACTGGTTCTCCAGTTCGGGATACAGGTAATGCAGGTACATCTCTGCATTGATTTCGAATAGGTCTCGTTGCTGTTCCATGTGCATCAGTGATTAATCGATTGACAACCTGTTAGCTCTATATAACACTGTTCGTGGGCCTGCTCCACGACCAACACCTCCCGATCCGGAATACCCAACGCCTGCAGGGTGAGGTCCGGACAAGGAAACTGATCATCCACGCGACTGATCTCATGCTGATAGAAGGCCTGCAACGGCAATTGGCTCCCCCGCGGATGGGTGGTGATGAAGGCTTCTACGGCATAATCGGGCAGACCTACATCGATCCGTTGGTCTGTCGTCCGGTCAATCAGGTAATCGACGAACGTATGATCCATCAACAACAGGGTCGCCTCCGGCCAGTTTAATTGCTGGCGTAGCTGGGCCAATGCCTCCGCTACCGTTGCCTGATGGGTCAGGGGGGTTGGCTGAACCGGCTCCCACCGGTCATGCTCCGGACACTCCGCATCATAGCCCGCAAACTGGACGAGACGCGAGGTTAAATGTTCCCCTTCGTAGTAAAACATTTTTCCGCAGAGGGAGGTGAGCCGTCCCGTAGCTATCTCTTCCCGATGAATCAGCTTCATGGCCTCCTGCACCTGGACGGCTGCAATGAGTGCGGCAACCACGGGCGTCGTGGCAGCCCGACCGGCTGTTTCGTTGCGTCGGATCAGATTGGCGCAGGAGAAGCGTCTTGCCAATTCCTGCTGCCCTTCGGGACCTAAATTGCAGGCATAGCAATTCTGCCCCGGCTGAAAGACCCGAACAGTACCCTCCAATCCATGAATACCTCCATCTACCCACGGAATACCGGCCCGCATACAGAGCCGGTTCAGGTAGAAACGGGCCCAGCGGTTATCCACACAGCCGATGGCTACATCCACCTGGCGAAGGAGTCCCAATCCGACATCGTGCGTGATGTCGCCACGAATCAGTTGGAGTTGCAAGGCGGGATTCAGGCGTCGGAGCGAGCGGGCGGCCGCTTCCACCTTGGGTGTATGGTGTTCGGCATCTTCGGGCGTAAACAACAGGGAACGGGTCAGATTGCTGGGCTCTACCTGATCGAAATCGACCAAAACCAGCTGTTCCACCCCAAAAAGCACCAGATTCTTGAGCACCTCATTGCCCAAAGCGCCACATCCGACCACCAAGACACGGGCTGCCTTGACGCGGGAACGCTGGAACCAAGAGAGCTGGTTAAAGATCTCTTCGTCTCGGGGTGCGGATAGTGTGTATATCGTTTCTGTTGCCATTGCCTGCTGCTCATTCCATTTTTCGCGTTCAAATATAGACATTATAATTGGGAGATGTCCTATTTTCCCGCGATTTTTTGTGCAGGCTACCTCTGACCCAACCAATCGAAGATGACCCGATAGGCCTCTTGACGAGCGGCCAAGGTCGAGAGTATCAGGTCGTGCAGTCCGTTTGGAATGGTGGCAGCCGTCACTCGGTCTCCCAATCGGCGGCCATATTGCTGGATGTCGTTTACATCCAACACCAAATCACCCGCCAAATAGCGGTCGTCCCATGCCTGTTCCTCCATCACGGAGTGGTCGGACGAGAGCAGCAGAATGGGGCAGGTCAGGCCGGCTCCCTCCTGCAGGGTTTGTTGGGCCGAATGAATGGCATGGATCCACCCAGCCCGAATGGGATGGCCGTAGGGGCGTTTCCATTCCTCGTTGAATACCCATTCTCCCCGATGGGAGCGGAGCAGACTGGCTGCGTAGGGCGAGAACTGCTGGCCGGCCTCTTGGACCGTCCAGGTGGGGAAACAATATCCGATAAGTGATACCAAGGGAAATGCATAATTCTCCATCCATCCCTCGCCGGCATTCCAGTCGAGGAAGGGGCTGTTGAGGATCAATCCTTGAACCCCGGGAAGCCCCTTCCGGTGATAGAGATAATAGGAGGTGATGAGTCCACCCGTTGAGTGACCCATCAGGAAGATTTCACGATTGCCCTCTTGACGGATGAGGGTGAGTGCCGTGTCCAAATCAGCAAAATATTCGCTCAGGTCCTTGCAGAAAAAGGCATCTTGATGCGGCCGGAGTGAACGTCCATACTTCCGCAGATCCAAGGCATAGAAGTTGTAGCCATGGGCATTCAGGCTGTCACCCAATTCCTTTTGGAAGAAGTAGTCGTTGTAGCCATGTACATAGAGCAAGGCTCGATCCGTTTCGGGCAAAGGGGGTTTCCGCACTAAGGTGGTTACCACCTCGCCTTCGTAATCGTTGGCCAACTGCAAGGTGCGACACTGATAGCCATCGCCCAGTATATCGGGCTGGTATTGGGCAATGGCCGAGAGACAAACGGACAAACAGCCCATCAAAGAGAGATACAATCGTTTCATGATGCTTATTTATTTTAATAACCCAGATTCTGCTGCCAATTCGTATTCTCGTTCATCACGTTTTGTGGTACCGGGAAAATACGACGACGCTTGTCAAACTGGGCATTCGGGAAATCCTTCTTGTGGAAACCATATTCGTTCTCGAAGGTACCGAACCGGATCATATCATTCCGTCGCCAGTTCTCATCAAACAGTTCTCGTCCGCGTTCGTCCAACAACTCCTGCAAGGAGGGGGTATGGTCCAGCAAAGGTGCATGCACATACTCTCTGATCTGGTTGAAGAGCGATTCAGGGGTGTCGCCATTCGTGGCATTGGCTCCGCGCAGGATCGCCTCCGCTTTGCTCAACAGAATGTCGGCATACCGGAAGATAGGCACATCATTGCTTTGGTTGCGACTATAGGCTGAATATTCGTAGGGGTTCGGGTAGAACTTGATCGAGCGCCAGCCCTGCCGCCAACCGTTTGCATCAGCCCCGGCATTCAACTGCTCCTCTCCGCCAGCCTTGAGTGTGATCTCTTGGGTAAATTCCAGCTGTTCCCCTTTATACAGGTAGGGCTCGTCGGTTGCTTCACCGCTCAGCGGGTCATGCACAAACACCTTGCCGCCCAATACGGCACTGTTTCTGTCATCACCCTCCAGGCTAAAGAGTGCTGCAAATTCCGGATTCATCGCCACGATACCTGCACAGGACTTTTTCATGGCTGCTCCGTAATATCCGATGGGTTCGCCATCGTCAATCTTGCGGAACGTGCGGTAGCGTCCATAGACCAGTCCTTGTGCACTGACACAGTCATAGGGCATGGCATAGATAAAGTCTGCAATGTGTGCACCATTATCATACATGAACTTGCTTCGGTAGCTATCCTTCAGATTGAACAGTTGGCTGTTGATGATGTCATCACAGTATTTCACGCACTCGTTCAATTTCGGATTGGCCGTTGTCGATGGATCATACTGGGTTACATCCCCGCAGGTATAGACGGCCCAATTGATATAGAGCTTCACCAATAGGGCCTCTGCCATCCATCGGTTGGGTTTCCCATAGGTGGCGGCATCGTTCTTATCGGACAGATTGGGAATGCTCTCTAACAACTCCTTTTCGATGAACTGGGCCACCTCCTTGCGAGGCATCCGTTCGATCACATCCCCTTCGTCGTACAACTGGTCCAGAATGGGCACATCACCATAACTGTCCATCAGGATGAAGTGATAGAAGGCTCTCATCACCCGTGCATTGGCGATATAGGTGAGGGCCAGTCCATCTGCCGGATCGCCAAATTCCGCAATGGCCTTGTTGCATTTGGTGATCCCACTGGCCAAGTCGGGCCAATAATTCAGCGGACCATCTTCCGCCTTGAAATTGTGCAAGGTCGGATTCACATTCTCCGCCCCGTCGTAATAGTCTCCGTCAAAACTCAGTCCGGTCGCTTCGTCGGAGGCAAAGGTCTGATACCGGTTGTAAGAGCCACCTAAGGCACTCCGGAAGGCATAATAGACATCAGCCATCTTGGCCTCCAAGGCCACCTCTGACTCGGTGGGATAGTAGGTGTATTTCGATTTGACATCAACATCCAGGCCGGTACAGCTGGAGGTTGTCACGACTGCAGCTGCAGCCATTATTATATAGGTAATGTAGCGTTTCATTTTCTTTTTGATGTTCATGTGTTAGAAGTTCAATTTCATACCCAACAGGAAGGTACGGGTATGCGGATAATAGTTGTCACGAACCTCAATACCGGGTGTCAAGCCGCCCAGTTCCACCTCTGGGTCTGTACCTTTGTAACCCGTAATCGTGAAGAGATTGTTGCAGGTCGCATAGAGCGAGAGATTGGAAACCCAATCTCCAATCTGTCCCAAATTGTAGGAGAGGGTGAGCGTGGCAAGCCGCAGGTAACTGCCATTTTCCAAATAACGGTCGGAGGGGTATTGGGCATTCACATCGCCATACTTCTGGTCGGTCAAGGCCTCCTTCAGGACATTCTTTCCTTGTGAGATCAGGTTGACCGAGTTGTATTGTGCACGGAGTGCGTTGAAGATCTTGTTGCCGACGGTTCCTTGGAAGAACAGGTTGAGCGACCATTTTTTCCAGTTCAGCGTGTTGTTCCAGCCGTAGGTCAGTTTGGGTTGTGCACTTCCCGTCTTCGTTTGGTCTGTCTCTTTGGGAGAGGTGGTTGTTTCACCGGTGCGTTCACCCGTTTCCGGATCATGTACATAGAACTGAGAGACACCCTGTTCGTTATAACCGGCCCATTCGTAGGTGTAGAACTGACCGATGGGGCAACCTTCCATGATGCGTTGCAGATAGACACCTGAATTGCCGGCAATGCCAGCATCGGCTTGCGGAATGTAGTTGACCGAATAGGTCTGGTTCGACAGCTTCTTCACCATGTTCTTGTTGTGGGAAAGATTCACGGTCATGTCCCAAGAGAAATCCTGGGTCTCAACGGGAACAGCATTGATTGTCACCTCTATACCTTTGTTGCTGATATCGCCTACGTTGGCGGTCATGGTGCCGAACGGATAGCGGTTCGTCGAAACCGGATAATAGTAGATCAGGTCTGACGTGCGCTTGTCGTAATATTCGACAGTACCGCTCAAGCGGTTCTCGAAGAATCCGAAGTCCAAGCCGACATTGAACATGCCGGTCCGTTCCCATTTGAGGTCGGGATTGGAGTTGTTGTTGGCACCCAATGTGTGCATATTGGAGGTCACGCCACTGGCATCGGTATATTGGAACCAGCCGGTTACACCATAGGTGGGCAGTGCCGTGTAGGCATCGAAACCGAGTGAGTTACCGCTTACACCATAACCGACCCGCAGTTTCAGGTCATCGAAGATACCTAACTGCTGGATAAAGGGCTCTTCGCTGGCTCTCCAGGCTGCCGAGAAAGAGGGGAAGGTGGCCCAGCGGTTATTCTTACCGAAGGCAGAGGAACCGTCCCGACGGATTGTTGCTTGCAGATTGTATTTGCTGTTGAACGAGTAGTTGGCACGACCGTAGAAGGAGATCATGCGAAGCGTGGATTCGGCACTGCTGGCCACACCGTCCATACCATCAATGGTGTTGGCGTAGCTGAGGTTGTGATATTTCACCTCGTCATTATAAAAGTTCTTGACGGTCACGCCAAAGCCATCGTTGTTGTTGGATTCTTCCCACGAGTAACCTGCCATCACCCCTAATTTGTGTTTGTCGGCCAAGGTTACCTGATAGTTGCCATAGGTCTCGAACACCAGTTTATTGCCCATCAAAGTGTTGCGGGTCGCCTCTCCATGGCTGTTGACGATCTGTGATTGGGTGGAATGATAGCTGTTGGAGGTCTGCTGATCCGTCATGTAGGAGAAATTGGAGCTCCACGTCAGTCCTTCGATCAGTTTCAAATCCACCTTACCGGTCACCTGCATCCGCTTGTAGATGTTCTTGTACGTGTCCTCGTTGATCATGGACAGCGGATTGTAGTATTGTGACACACTGCTGGAACGGAACCAGCTGTTGTCGGCATTCCGGATCGGCTGGGTCGGCGAGTAATAGATCATCGCATCCGTCACGCTCTCGCCAGATCCTCCTGTGGGAACCTCATTGCCGGTTGTTTGACTGGCATTCACACCCAGGGAAAGGGTCAGATGATCCTTCAAGACCGTTGACTGCGCCATGGCACGTGCCGTGAAGCGGGTCATATCGGTACCCCGGATGATACCCTCCTGATTGAGGTAATTCAAGCTGACATTGTAGTTGGATTTCTCATTGCCACCACTGACTCCGACATTGTGGTTGTGTGCGATACCGGTCCGTACCACCTCTTTCTGCCAATCCGTATTGGCTCCCGCATCGGAACTCAGTTCAAAATTGTTGGTTTGGGCGTAGTTGCGCAGATCGGACGCGGTGGCGAGATCGAGGTTCTTGCTGACCTGATCAATCGCTACGTACCCATTGTAGGTCACGTGGGCAACACCTCTCTTCCCCTTTTTGGTCGTGATGATGATGACACCGTTGGCTGCCTTGGATCCATAGATGGCTGTGGCGGTCGCATCGCGCAACACATCAATGCTCTCGATATCATCTGCCGATACCAACGATAGATCAACTCCCGGTATGCCATCCACGATGTAGTAGGGGGACTGGGCTTCGCCTGTACGGAGTGTAGAGGCGCCTCGAAGCGTAATCGAAGGGGCGGCATTGGGATTGCCACTGGTGGTGACCACCAATCCAGGCACTTTTCCTTGCAGCATCTGTCCGGGAGAGGTCATGACACCACTATTCAGGTCATCCGATTTCAGAGTCGTGATGGAGCTGGTTACATCTTTCCGTTGCATGCTTCCGTAACCGACCACGACCACCTCGTCCAGTTTTTCACTGTCTTCTTCAAGAATGACCATCATATTGGGTTTTGCCTTCAGTTCTTGCGTGACATAACCGATAAAAGAGAATTGTAGTTTGGCATTCTTTCCGATACGGATCGTATAGTTCCCGTCGATGTCCGTAACGGTTCCGTTGGTTGTACCGATCTCTACAATGTTGACACCAATCAGCGGTTCTCCCCCGCTGTCCTTTACTTTACCTGAGATACGTTGTTGGGCAAAAGCCATCATGCTCATACATAGCAATGAGGCGAGCACAAGTATCCGCAAAAAATTCCTAATCATACGTTGTTTTCTGAATACTTATAAGTTCATAGATTTGGGGTGCAAGGTTACGAATAAAAATTCATATAACGATAGGACAAGCGTACAAAAAACAGCTGAAACAGGAAATAATAATCGAGTGCTATATCCATTCTGATATTTTTTTCTACTTTTGCGAGGTATGACAATGGTGTCATGGAATTGCAGATATATAGAATCATCAGAATGAAGAACGCATACGCTACATGGGGGTTGGGTCTATGGATGTCCGTGACATCGATGGCCACGTTGACAGCGGAAGAACTCCCCGATAGAGCCTGGAAGGCTCAGTGGATCAATGTGGAGACAGCCCAGAGTGCCTCCAATACCTGGCATATTTATCGGAAGACAGCCCAGTTGGAACAGGTTCCGAAGCAGTTGATCGCCCGCATCGCTGTCGATTCGAAGTATTGGCTGTGGATCAACGACCAGTTGGTTGTCTTTGAAGGTGGCCTGAAGCGAGGACCCTCTCCGACGGGCACCTACTACGATCCGGTGGATATTGCGCCCTATCTGCAGCCGGGGGAGAATACCATTGCCATTCTGTTGTGGCATTTCGGCAAGGATGGTTTCAGCCATATCAACAGTGGCAAGGCCCTCCTGCTGTTTGAAGCCATCGGGGAGGGGGTCGAGATCGTTTCGGATCAGACCTGGCAATGTGAAGTCTATGATGCCTACCAGCAGACGGAGGCCCCTTATCCCAACTACCGGTTACCCGAGAGCAACATCCGCTTCGATGCCCGCCGGGAGGTGGAGGGGTGGAACCGACGGGATTTCAAGGGACAATTGAGCAGTGCAGCTGTGCGGTATGCAGCGACGGCTTCTCCGTTGGGCGAACTGGTGGAGCGACCCATTCCCTTCTGGAAAGACTACGGGTTGCAATCCTACGTGGAGGTGCGTTCGTCGGAACGGGGAGACACCCTCTTCTGCCGTTTACCCTATAATGCGCACGTAACACCCTATCTCAAGGTAGAGGCTCCGGCCGGCAAACGCATCGAGATGCGGACCGATAATTACATAGCTGGCGGTACCGAGAGTGTACGTGCCGAATATATCACCAAAGCAGGTGTTCAAAGTTATGAGAGTTTGGGCTGGATGAATGGTCATGAGATGATCTACATTCTGCCCGATAGCGTGAAGGTGTTGGAGGTGAAGTACCGGGAGACAGGTTATCAGACCGAGTTTACCGGTTCGTTCACGTGCGACGATCCCTTCTATACGGAGTTGTGGAAACGGGCTGCCCGTACCCTGTATGTGACCATGCGTGATACCTATATGGACTGTCCCGATCGGGAGCGTGCGCAATGGTGGGGGGATGAGGTGAATGAATTGGGTGAGGCCTTCTATGCCCTGTCCCCTTCCAGTCATCGCTTGGCCTTGAAGGGCATTTATGAACTGGTCAACTGGCAGCGGGCCGACGGAACCCTCTTTGCTCCGGTACCGACCGGTAACTATGGTTCGGAGTTGCCTTTGCAGATGTTGGCATCGGTGGGCTGGTATGGTTTCCGGCTGTTTGCCTTCTACAGTGGTGACAATCGCTTCGTGGCCGATGTCTATCCGGCTCTCCATCGTTATCTGCATGAGGTGTGGCAGCTGGATGCGGAGGGTATGCCCATTCCGCGACATGGCGGTTGGCCTTGGGGCGATTGGGGCGAGCATATCGACATGGACCTCCTGACCACCTGCTGGTATTACTTGGCCTTGAAGGGTGAACTGGATTTTGCCCGACAGTTAGGTAAGGAGGCGGATGCTTCGACCATTCAGGAACAGATGCAACGCATCGCGCAGGGCTTTGACAAACGGTATTGGACAGGCAAGGCCTTCCGGACACCCAGCTATACGGGAGAGACCGACGACCGGGCACAGGCAATGGCGGTCGTTTCCGGACTGGCAACTGCAGACAAATATCCCGCCTTGGGTCAGGTATTCCGGCAGGAATATCATGCCAGTCCCTACATGGAGAAGTATGTACTGGAGGCACTCTTCCACATGGGAGAGGCAGACTTCGCCTTGACACGGATGAAACAATTGTATCAGAAGATGATGAATTACACCCAATTCACCACCCTGTTCGAAGGATGGGGCGTGGGTGATGAAGGGTTCGGTGGCGGCACGATCAACCATGCCTGGAGCGGTGGACCGCTGACTATGCTAAGTCAGGAGGTGTGTGGCATCCAGCCGGTAGAACCTGGGTTTCGCCATTTCCGGGTTGCTCCGCAAATGGGCTTCTTGAAAGAGGCATCGGCTACCGTGGATACCCATTATGGGTTGATTCGCGTGCAACTGAAACGGATCGGCAAACGGTTGCAAATGACCGTTACGGTACCCGAAGGGACAACCGCTGATCTGGTATGGCCCGATGGTCATCAGAAGAGCGTGAAGCCGGGTACACATACGTTGATACATACATATAATAGAAAATAAAGATACACAACTAAGCACCATCGAATATGGAACGACAAGCCTTTATGCAGGCGGTAACCCGCATCTATCCCTGGATCAAACAGATGGAACGGGAGGCTTTTGCTCTACATGAGCAGGTCAATCAACGTTATGACGGCATCTTGCCCTACGGTTTTCACTTGAAACTGACAGCCTCCTATGTGTCGAAATATGGACACGAGGTGGCGAGCGATCCTGTCGACATCGGGGTGCTCTATGCGTCAGCCTACCTGCATGACTCCATCGAGGATGCCCGCATGACCTATCATGATGTGGAGAAGTTGATGCGACGGATGGCCGCTGATCCCTTGCTGTCGGAAGCGGAACAGCTCCGCTTGACGACGGAGGTCCCGGAGATTGTCTATGCCTTGACCAATGAGAAGGGGCGTAATCGGGATGAACGGGCGAACGAACGTTATTATGCAGGGATCCGATCGGTCCGCTTTGCTTCGTTTGTGAAGATGTGCGATCGGTTGGCGAACATTCGCTACACGACCCTGTTCTACTTGACCAATCGCATGTTGGCGGTCTATCGGAACGAATATCCGGCCTTCATACAGGCCATCACGGAGGGCAGTGTGACGCCCGTCCCGTCGGATATGCGCCAGGAGATGGAGACCCTGTTGCACGACGATCATTACATGATCTCAGATCAGACATTGAACGATTAACAGAAACATCATACATTAATAAAGACAATATGGATGAACAAATTCTTCAAATAGCCGAACGCTTGAAAGGACTACGGGATGCCTTGGACCTTTCACCGGAAGAGGTGGCTGCTGTGTGTCAACTGACCCCCGATGCCTATCTGGCCTTGGAAAGCGGCAGCCAGGATATTCCGGTGAGCATCTTGCACCAGATTTCACAGACCTATGGGGTGGATCTGGCGACCTTGATGTTCGGCGACGAACCGAGAATGAGTACCTACTTCGTAACCCGTCGTGGGAAAGGGGTGACGGTGGAACGTTCCAAAGCATATCGATACCAGTCGTTGGCGGCCGGTTTTGTCGGACGTCGGGCTGATCCGTTTGTCGTGACGGTCCATCCCAACGAGGAGGCCGTGAGTCTCAATACCCATCCGGGTGAGGAGTTCAACATGGTGCTGGAGGGACGGATGTTGCTGCAGATCGGCAACAAACAGTTGACATTGGGCGAAGGTGACAGCATATACTTCAATGCCAATCAACCACATGGCATGAAGGCACTCGATGGTAAAAAGGTAATATTCTTAGCGGTTATTCTCTAAATATAGATTATTGTGTTAGAACGATTTTTAAATCAGACGACTTTCGAGTCGCAAGAAGATTTCAAGCAAAACTTCCAGATAAAGGTTCCGGACAACTTCAACTTTGGCTATGATGTGGTCGATGCGTGGGCTACCGAAGAACCGGAGAAGGTAGCTATGGTCTGGACGAACGACCAAGGCCAACATGTCGATTTTACATTTGCCGACATGAAACGATACACGGATCAGACCGCCTCCTATTTCCAGTCGTTGGGAATCGGGCATGGCGACATGGTGATGTTGATCCTGAAAAGACGCTATGAGTTTTGGTTTTCCATTATTGCACTGCATAAGTTGGGTGCGGTGGTGATTCCGGCTACGCACCTGCTGACGAAGAAGGACATTGTCTATCGCAACAATGCCGCCAGCATCAAGATGATTGTCTGTGCCGGAGAGGAGGTGATCCTGAAGCACGTGTCGGATGCCCTGCCTGAGTCACCGACGGTGGAGACGGTCGTCTCGGTGGGTCCGTTGGTACCGGAAGGGTATGAAGACTTCACGAAGGGGATTGCTGAGGCGGCTCCCTTTGTGCGTCCGGTTCCTGCCAATGCGAATGACGACATCTCCCTCATGTACTTCACCTCTGGTACGACCGGCAATCCCAAGATGGTGGCACACGATTTTACCTATCCGTTGGGACACATCGCGACGGGTAGCTTCTGGCACAACCTGCATCGGGACAGCCTGCATCTGACTATTGCAGATACCGGTTGGGGCAAAGCTGTCTGGGGTAAGCTCTACGGTCAGTGGATTGCTGGGGCAACAGTCTTCGTGTATGATCACGAGAAGTTCACCCCGGCGGATATGCTGCAGATGATTCAGGATTACCGCATCACGTCGCTCTGTGCGCCGCCAACCATTTTCCGTTTCCTGATTCGTGAAGATTTGAGCCGGTACGATCTCTCTTCCCTGCAGTATTGCACCATTGCGGGCGAGGCGTTGAACCCCGCCGTCTATGAGACCTTCTACAAACTGACAGGCATTAAGCTGATGGAGGGCTTCGGACAGACGGAGACTACCCTGACCATTGCCACCTTCCCGTGGATGGAACCGAAACCGGGATCGATGGGTGTTCCCAATCCACAGTATGAGGTCGATCTCTTGCGTTCGGACGGCACACCGGCGGAGGATGGTGAACAGGGACAGATTGTGGTGCGTACATCGCATGGCAAACCGCTCGGACTCTTCAAAGAGTATTACCGCGATCCGGAGCGGACCCACGAGGCTTGGCACGATGATGTCTATTACACGGGTGACGTGGCTTGGCGAGACGAGGATGGCTATTTGTGGTTCGTAGGACGTGCCGACGATGTGATCAAGAGTTCCGGCTATCGGATCGGCCCGTTTGAGGTGGAGAGTGCTTTGATGACCCATCCGGCCGTTGTGGAATGTGCCATCACCGGTGTGCCCGATGAAATCCGTGGTCAGGTCGTGAAGGCAACCATTGTCTTGGCCAAGGAGTACAAGGATCAGGCGGGTGACGCCTTGGTGAAGGAGCTGCAGGATCATGTCAAGCGGGTGACGGCTCCCTACAAATACCCCCGTGTCGTGGAGTTTGTGGAGGAGTTGCCGAAGACCATCAGTGGCAAGATCCGCCGGGTAGAGATTCGAGATAAAGATAATCAATAATACATTACATAATATAGAGACGTAAGACGATGAGAAATTTCACGTGCGTACAAGATTTGGGCGATCTGCACCAGGCGTTGCAGGAGGCCTTTGAGATCAAGAAGGATCGTTTTCAGTTTGCAGAATTGGGTAAGCACAAGACCCTGCTGATGATCTTCTTCAACTCCAGTTTGCGTACCCGCCTTTCTACCCAGAAGGCGGCCATGAATTTGGGGATGAACACCATTGTGTTGGATGTCAACCAGGGAGCCTGGAAATTAGAGACCGAGCGGGGTGTGATCATGGATGGCGACAAGCCCGAACACCTCTTGGAGGCTGTGCCGGTCATGGGTTGCTATTGTGACGTGATCGGTGTCCGTTCATTCGCCCGCTTTGAAAGCAAGGCTGATGACTACAACGAGAAGATCTTGAATCAGTTCATTCAATATTCCGGACGACCTGTGTTCAGCATGGAGGCTGCCACTCGCCATCCGTTGCAGAGTTTTGCCGACCTGATCACGATCGAGGAGTACAAGAAGACAGCTCGTCCGAAGGTGGTGATGACCTGGGCTCCTCATCCCCGGGCACTGCCACAGGCTGTACCCAACAGTTTTGCCGAATGGATGAATGCAACCGATTATGAGTTCGTCATTACCCATCCGGAAGGGTATGAACTGGATCCGAAATTTGTGGGTCATGCACGGGTCGAATATGATCAGAAGAAGGCATTCGAAGGGGCCGATTTCATCTATGCGAAGAACTGGGCCGCCTATGCCGATCCCAACTATGGTCAGGTGATCAATATGGACCGCAGCTGGACCGTCGATAGCGAGAAGATGGCATTGACCAACAATGCCTATTTCATGCACTGTCTGCCGGTACGTCGCAACATGATTGTTACCGACGATGTCATCGAGAGCCCGCAGAGCATCGTGATACCGGAAGCGGCCAATCGGGAGATCTCCGCTCAGACTGTTTTGAAGAAGATTCTGGAAGGATTGGCTTGATTTTGCACAAAAATTAAGTTTTTGTGCTGCACATTCTTTTGAATATTGTGCAATATATAGAAAAATAACTATCTTTGCCGCCGTTTTCACCGACGTGAGGACGATCTGTTATATTCAAAAGGATTCAAATATGAAGAAAAAGTACTTGGTGGGAGCAGCCCTGTTGATGGCTTCCCACATGGCGTTTGCAGGCGGTTATTTGACAAACACCAATCAGCATGTGGCTTTCTTGCGCATGTTGGCACGTGGCGCATCGACAGATATTGATGCGATCTACTCCAACCCGGCAGGTTTGGCTTTCATGAAGAAGGAGGGTCTGACGCTTTCGCTCAACATTCAGAATGCAGCACAGAAACGTAATATCGATGCTAGCTATCGGGGAGTCGCACTCGGCTTGGATCTCTCCAAGTTGGGCATGGGTACGATGCAGTTAGGGGGCAATTCCTATCAGAAGTATTATGAAGGAAATGCCTCTGCACCGGTTCTTCCCAGTCTGTTTGCTGCCTACAAAAAGGGCGATTGGGTCTTCTCAGGCTCTTTTGCCGTTGTAGGTGGTGGCGGTAAATGTTCATTCGACGATGGTCTGCCCATGTTCGACTCTTCCGTACGTTCGCTCTTTGACATCGCCTTGGGTGCAGCTCAATTGGCGAACGGCATGATCAATCCGCAAAGCCCGATGGCCGGTAAGTCGGTATCCGATATGTACACCGTGAATTCGGCCATGGAGGGTCGTCAGTTCATCTACGGTTTGCAGTTGGGTGCCACCTATAAGGTCAACGACTGGTTCTCGGTCTTTGCAGGGGGTCGTATGAACTATTTCTCAGGTGGTTATCAGGGTTTCCTGGATGCCAGTGTGCATGGTGAATATCTGAATGCTTATCAGCAGGGTATCCAGACGGCTCTGACACTGGTACAGACTATGAATCCGGAGTTGGCTGGTGCCATTGGCGGCCTGATTCCGCAGGAGTTGTTGGCCGGACAGTTCAAGTTGGCGTTGGATTGCGACCAGACCGGATGGGGTCTGACACCGATTTTGGGTGCCGATGTGCATTACAAAGGCTTGACAGTCGGTTTGAAATATGAGTTCCAGACCAGTCTCAACCTGGAGAACAAGACGAAAGAGTTGATCGACCCGACCGGCAAATCGTTGGATGCCTTCAAGGATGGTGTGAATACACCCAGTGATATTCCGGCACTGTTGACGGCTGCCGTGGGTTATGAGTTCTTGCCGACGTTGCGGGCAACAGTTGAATACCACCATTACTTCGACAAGCAGGCCGGTATGGCGAACGACAAGCAGAAGTTGTTGGATCGGGGTACCCACGAATACTTGGCCGGTATCGAATGGGATGCCCACAAGTATGTGACCCTGAGTGGTGGTTACCAGCGTACCGACTACGGTTTGACAGGTGATTTCCAGAGCGACACCAGTTTCTCGTGTGACTCATACTCGGTCGGTTTCGGTGCGAAGCTCAATTTGAACGATCATCTGAGCATGAACGTGGCCTACTTCTGGACCACCTATACCGATTTCGACAAACCGTATAAGACGCAGTTGGGTCCGGGTCTGTCCATCCAAGGTACGAACATCTACAGCCGAACCAACAAGGTGTTTGGTGTAGGTATCGACTATACATTCTAATCCAACCTATTCTATTCTTAAAAATTCCGACAGCCTCTATCTCTGCATCGGTTTGCAGGGGATAGAGGCTGTTTTTTTGCAAAGAAATCCCTATATTTGTCGCCGCAGGGTAGTCCTGTCATGCTTGTATTAATTACTTGTATTAATTATATAGTTAGAATCTATGCGAAACACACTTGTAATCGGGGCATTTCTCTTGATGCCTGCCTTGGCCTTCAGTGCCGGCAAAAAGAACAAGATTTATCAAAAAGGATGGATTGATTTCAACAAGAATCAAACCAAGGATATTTACGAGGATCCGGCTGCCCCTCTGGACGATCGGGTGGAGGATCTCTTGCAGCAGATGACGTTGGAGGAGAAGGCAGGTCAGCTGCTGGCCGAATTTGGCTGGCCACTCTATACGCGCGAAGGCGACAAGGTCTCGCTGACCGATGAGGCGCAGAAGGTGGTGGTCGAACATGGCACAGGTACGCTGTGGGGATTCATGCGTGCCGATCCTTGGACACAGAAGACACTGAAGAATGGTCTGAACCCGCACTATGCCATCGAAGCCAGCAATCTGTTGCAACACTACTGCATCGAGCAGACTCGTTTGGGTATTCCCATGT
The DNA here is from genome assembly GCA_021531775.1 of Parabacteroides distasonis. Lineage (GTDB taxonomy): Bacteria > Bacteroidota > Bacteroidia > Bacteroidales > Tannerellaceae > Parabacteroides. The sequence continues at coordinate 36,938 of JAFBIU010000029.1, forward strand.
TCTTGGCGGAAGAGTGTCCGCATGGTCACATGGCCATCGGTACGACTGCCTTCCCGACAGCCATCGGACAGGCCTCTACCTGGAATCCGGAATTGCTCCAGCAGATGGGAGAGGCTCAGGCCATGGAGATCCGTAAGCAGGGAGCCCATATCGGCTATGGTCCCGTCATCGACCTGGCACGTGACCCGCGTTGGTCGCGTGTGGAAGAGGGGTTTGGTGAAGATCCTTTCCTGGCAGGCAAGATGGGTGCAGCCGTTGTGCGAGGCATGCAGGACAATGAAAACTATCCGGCCATTTCGACGGTCAAGCACTTTACCGCCTACGGTTGGACCGAAGGTGGACACAATGGCGGATCGGCCCACATCGGTGAATATGAGATGAACGAGTTGATTCTGCCACCCTTCAAGGAGGTGACCAAGGCGGGTCTGCTCTCCATGATGACCTCCTACAACGAGATCGACGGCATTCCCTGTACGGGTAACCGCCATCTGCTCACCGAGGTATTGAAGGAGCAATGGGGATTCAAGGGGTTTGTCGTGAGCGACTTGTACTCGATTGATGGCATGACCGGTCATGGCGTTGTTGCCAACCGGGCAGAGGCAGGTCGATTGGCAGCCTGGGCCGGTGTGGACTCCGATTTGGGAGGCGTCTGTTTCCGTTCCTTGCCCGACTGGGTACGCAAAGGTGAATTGTCGCAAGATGTGTTGGACAATGCGGTTCGCAAGATTCTCCGGCTGAAATTCCAGTGGAAGCTGTTCGACCAGCCTTTCCTCGCTGAGAAGGCCGGACTTACGCAGGAGGAGCTGACGCAACATCGCGAATTGGCGCGAGAGGTGGCCCGCCAGTCGATCATCCTGTTGAAGAATGAGCAGCAGACCCTGCCGTTGAGCAAGGAGATCCGTTCCATAGCCGTGATCGGTCCCAATGCCGATACGCCGTATAATATGTTGGGCGACTATACCGCTCCGCAAGCGGAGGGGGCTGTGATTACTGTCCTGGAGGGTATCAAGCGGGCTGTCTCACCCCAGACAACGGTTCGCTATGCGAAGGGATGTGCCGTACGGGATACCTCTTCGGCTGGTTTTGCCGAGGCTTTGGAGGTGGCCCGTCAGAGCGATGTGATCGTCTTGGCGTTGGGTGGATCCAGTGCACGCGACTTCTCGGCCGAGTTTTTGGAGACCGGTGCGGCCAAGGCCAGCCAGAATCAACTGAGTGATATGGAAAGTGGTGAAGGCAATGACCGCTGTACGTTGGATCTGCTGGGCCGTCAGAACGAGTTGCTCGACCTGATGAAATCGACCGGCAAACCGGTAGTCGTTGTGCTGATCAAGGGTCGTCCGTTGGCCGTCAATCAATGTGTGGCGCAAGCCGATGCACTGATCGATGCCTGGTATCCCGGTTTTGAAGGAGGCAACGCCATTGCCGATGTGCTGTTTGGCGACTACAATCCGGCTGGACGTTTGACCATTTCCGTACCGAAGAATGTGGGCCAGTTGCCAGTCTTCTACAACCATAAACGGAGTCAGAACCGGAGCAACTATGTCGAGGGAGACGCCAAACCGCTCTATCCCTTCGGGTATGGTTTGAGCTATACTTCGTTCAGTTATGACCGGATGGAGGTAGTTCCCTCGGCTGATCAGGTGGAGGTACGTGTGACCTTGACCAACCGGGGCGAGCGGGCCGGCGAAGAGGTGATCCAGCTCTACGTGCAGGATGTGGTCTCTTCCCATACCACCCCCTTCAAACAGTTGAAAGGCTTCAAACGGCAGTTCATTCGGGCAGGCGAAAGTGAGACGGTGCGCATCGTCGTGCCGAAGGAGGAGCTGATGCTGTACCAAGGTCAAGGTGTCTGGAAGTTTGAACCGGGCGAATTCCGCTTCATGGTGGGCGGTTCGTCGGAGTCGTTGCCCTTGCAGGAGAGTGTCGTTTTGTGATACGGAGTTAAGCTGATAGAATCTATGTAATGTATAACATGAAACAGTATAATTTTGATGAACTGATTGAACGTCGGGGTACGGGTTGCGTGAAGTACGACGAACTGAAGCAGGTCTTTGGCAACGAAAACCTCATTCCGCTGTGGGTGGCTGACATGGATTTCCGCACACCCGATTTCATCGTGGAGGCACTGAAGAAACGGTGCGAGCATGAAATCTTCGGTTATCCTTTCAGTACGGACGAGTATTATCAATGTATCCTCGAATGGGTCCATTACAAACACAACTGGCGGATCCAGCGAGAGTGGGTAACCTACATTCCGGGCATTGTCAAGGGCATCGCCTTTGCCTTGCAATGCTTTACGCAGCCGGGCGACAAGGTGATCATCCAGCCGCCCGTCTATCATCCGTTCCGGATCGTGCCGGAGCGTATGAAACGGGAGGTAGTCTATAATCCCTTGAAGCTGGTCAACGGGGAATACGAGATGGATTTCGAACAGTTGGAGCAGCTGATTGATGAGCGTTGTAAGGTGCTTATCCTCTGCAACCCGCACAATCCGGGAGGTATTGTCTGGCGGAAAGAGACCCTCGTGCAGTTGGCCGAGATCTGTGCCAAGCATCAGATTCTGGTCATCTCCGATGAGATCCATGCCGAGATGGCCTATCCGCAATATACCCACCATCCCTTTGCGACGGTTTCGGAGACCGCCGCATCGTGCAGTTTGACCTTCATGGCTCCCAGCAAGACCTTCAACATTGCCGGTATTGTCACCTCCTATACGATCATTCCGGACGAGCGGATACGTCAGCAGTTCTTTGATTTCTTGGAGGCCGGTGAGTTTAACATGGGGACCATCTTTGCCTTTACGGCCACGATCGCTGCCTACACCTATGGGGCGGAATGGCTGCAGCAGATGCGGATGTATGTCATGGAGAATGTCCGCTATGTGACCGAATATGTGCAGGAGAACCTGCCGCAGATCCGGGTCTATCAGCCGCAGGCCTCCTTCTTGGTCTGGCTCGATTGTCGGGAATTAGGCTTGCCGCAGCCCGAACTGGTACGTCTCTTCCAGGAGAAGGCCGGATTGGCGTTGAACGACGGTGCCATGTTCGGTCCCGGTGGCGAGGGACACATGCGGTTGAATGTCGGATGTCCGCGGAGTATCTTGGTGGATGCGTTGAAAGCCTTGAAAAAGGCGATTGATTCGAAATAAGTCGTATCTTTGTGGCTCATTTATCAAATTCAATATTAAAAACAGGATAACAATGAAAATTACAGCAAACAAGTACGTCGCGGTCACTTACGACCTGCATGTAGGTGATGGGGATGAACGTGAACTGATGGAAAAGGCAACGGCAGACAGACCGCTGAAGTTTGTCTTTGGAACCGGTATGATGATTCCGGCCTTTGAGACAGCGTTGGATGGACTGGAGATCGGATCCACGTTCGATTTTTCCATTACACCGGAAAATGCGTATGGCGAATACAGTGAGGACAACGTGCTCGAATTGCCTAAGAATATATTTGAGGTAGATGGTAAGTTCGATGCGGAAATGGTCAAGGAGGGTAACACCCTGCCTATGATGGATTCCAATGGCAATCGGCTCATGGGTTCGGTCTTGGAGGTGAAACCCGATGTGGTGGTGATGGATTTCAACCATCCGTTGGCAGGCGAAACCTTGCACTTCAAGGGTACTGTGTTGGAGGTACATGAGGCAACAGCCGATGAGATTGCCCAGTTGTGCCAGCCGGCTGGTGGCTGCGGCGGTGGTTGCGGCAGTTGCGGTGGCTGTGGTGACAGCTGTGGCGACAGTTGTGGAGGATGTCATTGATGAACAGTTGGGGTAACCTATTTCGACTGACCTCTTTCGGCGAGTCCCACGGTCCGGCGATCGGAGGGGTGATTGACGGGTGTCCGGCAGGTATCGAGCTGGACACAGCCTTCATCCAGCAGGAGCTGAACCGGCGGAAACCGGGACAGTCGCGCATCACGACACCTCGGAAAGAGGATGATGAGGTGCAATTCCTGTCGGGTATCTACGAGGGGAAGACCACGGGTACACCGATTGGATTTGTGGTCTGGAACAAGAACCAGCACTCAGCAGACTATGACAACATGAAGCAGGTCTATCGTCCTTCCCATGCCGATTACACCTATCAGATGAAGTATGGCATCCGCGATCCGCGGGGTGGGGGACGTTCATCGGCCCGGGAGACCATCTCCCGGTGTGTGGCCGGTGCGATCGCCAAATTGGTGTTGCGTCAACATCAGATCCGGATACAGGCCTACACCTCCCAGGTGGGACCAATCCGTTTGGAGGGCAGCTATCAGGATTATGATTTGGCTGTCACCGAAACCAATCCGGTACGTTGTCCCGACCCGGTCAAGGCGGCCGAGATGGAACAGTTCATTGCCGAGGTGAAATCCAAAGGCGATACGGTCGGTGGCGTGATCACCTGTGTCATCCAGGGCACACCGGTCGGCTTGGGCGAACCGGTATTCAACAAGTTGCATGCAGCACTGGGCCATGCGATGCTTTCGATCAATGCGGTCAAGGGCTTTGAATATGGCGACGGCTTTGCCTCGGCCAACTACATCGGCTCGGACCGGAACGACCGTTTCTTCAACGACAACGGCCGGATCAGTACCCGTACGAATCACTCCGGTGGCATCCAGGGCGGCATCTCCAACGGACAGGACATCTACTTCCGGGTGGCCTTCAAGCCGGTAGCCACCCTGTTGATGGAGCAGGAGACGGTCGATAGCGACGGCAACGACACCATCTTGAAGGCACGCGGACGGCATGACCCCTGTGTCTTGCCCCGGGCAGTACCCATTGTGGAGGCCATGGCTGCCATGACCCTGCTGGACTATCTGCTGTTGCAGAAAACAAGACAATAACGGACGGAACTCATTCGTGGTGATAGGGTTCGTTGTGCAGAATCGTCATCGCCCGATAGATCTGTTCGACAAAGATAAGGCGGACCATTTGGTGGGAGAAGGTCATCTTGCTCAAGGCGATCTTCTCCGCTGCCGCTTTATAGACCGCCTCACTGAAGCCATAGGGGCCTCCGACAATGAACACCAACCGTTTTGGCACACTGTGCATTTTTTTCTCGATGTAGGCCGCAAACTGCATGGAGGTAAACTCTTTCCCCTTTTCATCCAGCAGGACGGGATAATCGCCTGCCTGCAGCAGCTTCAGGATCTGTTCTCCCTCTTTCTCCTTCTGTTGCGATTCCGACAGGTTTTTCACGTTCTTGATGTCCGGAATCACCTCCATCTCGAAGGGTATGTAATGGACCAGCCGCTCCTGGTAGGTGCGGATAGCCTCCACGATGTAGGAGGCATCGGTTTTGCCGATGACGACTAATGCAATCTTCATGAATATAAGTTTGAATGTTTCAGCGAGCGAAGATACAAGAAAATTCGTATCTTTGCCCAAAAATCATTCAACAGTATGAATTTACAGGAGACAAAAGAGCAATTGATTGCTGAGTTGATTCGGTTGGCCTTCGCGGAAGACATTGGCGACGGCGACCATACAACGCTCTGTTGCATCCCCGCTACGGAGATGGGCAAGAGCCAGTTGATCGTGAAGGAAGATGGCGTGTTGGCAGGTGTTGCCATGGCAGAACGCATTTTCCATACATTCGATCCGGAACTGAAGATGACCACATTCATCCAGGATGGAGCCGAAGTGAAGAAGGGCGACATCGCCTTTGTGGTCGAGGGCAAGGTTCAGTCGTTGTTGCAGACCGAGCGTCTGATGCTGAACGTGATGCAGCGCATGAGTGGTATCGCTACCCAGACTCGCAAGTATGTGAAGGCACTGGAGGGTACGAAGACACGGGTGTTGGATACCCGTAAGACCACGCCGGGTCTGCGCATGATCGAGAAGGAGGCTGTGAAGATCGGTGGGGGTGTGAACCATCGGATCGGCTTGTTCGATATGATCCTGCTGAAGGACAATCATGTCGATTTTGCCGGCGGTATCGAAGCGGCCATCACCCGTTGCCATCAGTACTTGAAGGAGAAGAACAAAGACTTGAAGATCGAGATCGAGGTGCGCAACTTCGACGAACTGGAAGAGGCGATGCGTGTAGGCGGTATCGATCGGATCATGTTGGACAACTTTACACCGGAGAACACCAAGAAAGCAGTCGAGCTGGTGAACGGTCGTTTTGAACTGGAATCTTCGGGTGGTATCACGTTTGATACCTTGCGTCAGTATGCTGAATGTGGTGTCGATTACATCTCTGTGGGTGCATTGACCCATTCAGTCAAGGGCTTGGACATGAGCTTCAAGGCCTGCTGATCGATTCATTACGAAATCATTTAATAATTATTTCTTTTTATCAACATGCCTTCTCTGTCGTGATGACAGGGAAGGCACGTTTTGTTACGGAACACTACGGCTCCAGATCCCAATATTCGTTGACCACGTTGAACCCCGGGCAATGGGGCTTCTCCAGACTCAAGTCACGATGGCCGAGAATCAAGGCTTTCGGATAACGGGCATGGAGCTCTTCCAACAGTTTTCGTAACGAACGTTTCTGAGCCTCCGTACGCGTGTCTTGAGGCGTCACACCGTCAGCAGCCAAGCCGCCGATGTAGCAGACCCCAATGGAATGGGGGTTATAGCGGGGACCACTGTGAGCCCCCTTTTTCGCTTCCGGCCTGCCTGCTTCGATCGTTCCGTCGGTGGGAATGACATAATGGTAACCACAGCCCTCCCAACCCCAGGAGCGATGAAGGCGGTCGATGTCCGCCATCCGAAAGGCACTGCCCGCCGAGTTGGCCGAGCAGTGTACCACAATCAGTGAAATGGTTCTCATCGCCTACAACAGTTGAGTAGCAGCACCACCG